>CAVZUP010000019.1:0-44400 GCA_963778255.1 uncultured Acidobacteriaceae bacterium | reverse complement strand
GAGCTTCCCCGAAGACTTAAGGAGCCACAGGAATGAAGAAGATTGTTCTCGCGATGTTGCTGGTAGCAGCGCTTACCGCCGTCGCACAAACCCCCGCGCCCGCCCAACCCGCGCCTTCCTCCGCACCGCAGAAAAAAGAAATCAAAGATCCGGCGGAATATAACGCCTACGTTGGCGCTCTGCAGCAAACCGACCCTTCGGCCAAGGTTAGCGGCCTGGAAGCGTTTCTGACCCAGTATCCGAACAGCGTGATGAAAGAAGATGCGCTCGAACTTCTCATGATTGCCTACCAGCAGGCGGGCAACCAGCCCAAGATGCTGGAGACCGCGCAGAAAGTACTGGGCTTGAACCCGTGCAACATCCGCGCCTTGGCGCTGATGACCTACTCCAAGCAGACGAGTGCAACTGGTCCCAACGCGCTGCAGAGTCTGACCGAGGCCGGACAAACCGCCGAAAAGGGCTTGCAGTGCTGGCAGACGGCCACCAAGCCGGACGGCACGTCACCGGCCGATTGGGACAAGCTCAAGGGCCAGACGACCGGAATCTTCAATAACGCCGCCGGCATGAGCGCCTACTCGGCCAAGGACTTTGCCAAGGCCGAGCAGTATCTGCGCGCCGCGGTGGAAGCGGATCCCACCAACCTGACCGAAGTCTATTACCTCGCGCTGGCTTACCTGGCGCCCGGAGCGGCGGAGAAAGACGTGGACGGACTTTTCTTCATCGCGCGCGCTGCCAATTTGCAGACCGGGGCCGGCAGGGATCAGATCGCCAAGTTCGGCAAGAGCAAGTACACGAAGTACCATGGCAGCGACGAGGGTTGGACCGACGTACTCGCGAAGACGGCCACCATGACCCTGCCCACGGCCGATTTCACCATCAAGCAATACGTCCCGCCCACTCCCGCCGAGCAAGCCGCCGATCTGGTGAAAACCAAGAAAGTCGAAGAAATGAGTTTCGCGGAGTGGCAACTGGTTCTTTCCGAAGGCAAGCCCGAAGACGCCGACAAGGTATGGGGCGCGCTGAAAGGCAAGCCACTCCAGATGGCGGCGCACATCATCACCATCGATACCTCCAGTAAAGCCGCGACCAAGCTGCAACTGGCGGGCAGCGCCGACGACGTCGAGGCCAAGCGCGCCGACATCGATCTGACCATGTCGGCCGTCATTCCGGCCAAGCAGATGCCGAAAGAAGATACGGATTTCCAATTCGAAGGAACGCCCGTCTCCTACGTGGCCAAGCCGTTTGTGATGACCATGAACGATGGAGCGTTACTGGTGAAAGCCGCGCCGAAAGCGCCCGTCCACAAGAAACCGGCTGCGCACTGAGAATCAGGTGTCAGGTCGCAGTCGTCAGGAAATCGTAAGAGGAAAACTAAGGGCGGTCCCAAACGGGATCGCCCTTGTTTATGCAATGTCGCAAGTAACGTCGAGTAGTAAGCGACGGGACCTAGCTAAAAGCTAAGAGCCAATAGCTAACAGCTTTCTTTCAGCGAACCAGTTTTCTCTCCAGCGTGATGGGACGAGCGCTGCGTGGCGGACGCTTGGCCCCGGCGCGCAGCGGACGAACATCGATCCTGAGTTCCTGCATGGTCCGGTTGAGCGTGTTGCGGTGCATGCCGAGTTGGCGCGCCGCCTTGCACTGATTGCCGCGGTTTTCCTCGAGCACGGCGATGATGAAGCGCTTCTTAAACTCGCGCACCGCCTCCGAATAGAGGATGTTGCTTTTGTTCATTTGTAGTATGAGTGCTTCCAGTTGATCTTTCACTTGCTGCCTCGTTTCCGCACATTCACAACTAAGAATTCGCCGGGACCTGCGCCCCGATCCAACAACCTCTACTTTTGCTGCCCGCCAGATTGAGATTGCGGTTGCACTTTATCCGTCGCCGAATGTGCCTGCCGCATATAGTCCAAGCCCTGGTAGAAGCGGTGGCGCAACTCCGACGGTGCCACCCAGATCGCCGCCCTTCCGCCTACCAGAAAATATGGAGCCAACTCCGATCCCTCCAGCCACTTCGCGGCGGGTGCAAAAGCCGCCATGGCAGTGAGCACAACCGCCACCACCAGCGCTCCCCGCACCAAACCAAGAACTGCGCCCAGAATCCGGTCAATCGTACTTAAGCCGGCCTTCTTCATGGCCCAGCGGGCGATCTGCCCGGCAATACCCGCGACGATCAGCACCGCGAAAAAAATAATCAGGAACCCGGCGATCTCGCCCAGCCACGGCGACTTCAAGTAAGGCGCCAACCAGTCCGCCACGCGATGATACTGCCAGGCTGCCAGCAGGTATCCCACGGCCAAACCAGCCAGCTTGAAGGCCTCATGAAAGAAGCCTTCAATGGCCGCCGCCGTCACCGAGAACGCCAGAAAACCGAGGATGACCCAGTCCGCAATGCTCATGATTCATCGATCCGAATCTCAGCGATCCGAAACTCAGCAATCCGAATGCAATGACACCAGCGCACGCCGACTAGATCTCCAACTCGCGTCCCGTCAACTGACGGTATGCCCCGAGATACTTCTCGCTTGTCCGCAGCGCAACTTCTTGGGGGAGGGCTGGCGCGGGCGGTTGCTTGTTCCAGCGAATTTCTTCGAGGTAGTCCCGTACATATTGCTTATCGTAAGAATCCTGCGCCTTGCCCGGTTGATAGCTGTCGGCCGGCCAGAAGCGCGAAGAATCCGGTGTAAGTACTTCATCCGCCAGCGTGATCCCCTTGGCGGTCTGTCCAAACTCAAACTTGGTGTCGGCAATGATGATGCCGCGCTGCCGCGCATAATCCGCGGCCTTCTTGTAGATGCGCAAGGTCGTGTCGCGAAGCTGGCGGCTCAATTCCGGATCGACCAGTTTGCACATTTCCTCGAACGAAATATTGATGTCGTGCCCGGTGGTGGCCTTGGTGGCGGGCGTGAACAGCGGCTCCGGCAGTTGGTCCGATTCCCTCAATCCCGCCGGAAGCTTGATGCCGCAGACCGAGCCCGTAGCCTTGTATTCCTTCCATCCGGAGCCGGAAAGATAGCCCCGCGCCACACACTCGACGGGAAACATCTCGGCGCGCACCACCATCATGGAGCGCCCGCGAAGTTCGTCGGCATGGCTGCGAATCGCCGCCGGATAGCGCTCCACGTCGGCGGTGACAAAATGGTTGGGAACGATATCCTTAAGGAAATCGAACCAGAACAGCGAAATCTGCGTCAGCACGCGGCCCTTGTGCGGAATGCCGGTGGCCAGAACGTAGTCGAAGGCGGAGATGCGGTCGGTGGCCACAAACAGCAGGTGGTCGGCGTCAAGGTTGTAGACGTCGCGGACCTTGCCGCTGGCGTGCAGACCTAATTCCGGATAGTCGGTGCGCAGGAGAACGGGATCCAAGATTTGGGGGCTCATAGTAAATTCACCGGCCAGAAAACTTTGCGTATTCTAGCTGTCGTGGAAGATTTGTCAACGCTTTCCATCACAGCCGCACGGTTGCGCCGGTAGCCGTTCCATCGAAAAGTGTTGACAGTTCCAGTCTAAGCTAGAAGCCTTGTCCGGCGCAGGGTTTCAAGGGACTGCGATGTGGAAAAACTGAGGAAGCCTCTGGAAAAAAGGATTGCGATTTTCCGCCGCCATCAAGCAAGAAAGCGCGAGTCCGTCAAGGACGCATCGCATAAGAATCTTGCCGTCCCAAGATTCACGAACCTTCACTGCCGCGCAGCTTCAGTGCCGAATTGCGCGCGAGCTGCGGTTTGCCATGAATTGGGAGATCGCTTGCGTCACAATAACTCCCAGGATAAACACGATTCCACTGACCAGCCATCTGCCGATTCCGATTTGTTCCGTATTGGTTTGAGAGCGGTCATCCGCGGATTTTGCCTGCTCCCGCACCGCTTTCAAAGCATCCTGCAGTTTCGAGATATCGTCCTTGGCCGCTTTCATGTCTT
Organism: uncultured Acidobacteriaceae bacterium; assembly: GCA_963778255.1. Classification (GTDB taxonomy): domain Bacteria; phylum Acidobacteriota; class Terriglobia; order Terriglobales; family Acidobacteriaceae; genus Acidiflorens. The sequence continues at coordinate 40,486 of CAVZUP010000019.1, read as the reverse complement.
CCTGGAGCGCCGCTCTCTCGGCTTCAAGCTTCGCGATACGTTGTTCAAAAGTGAGATCTTGCCGTTGCTGGAACGTAATTTCTTGTCCACACAGTAACGGAGACGCGCCCAGCCAAAGTAGCCACGCTAACAGTGAATATCGCATGTCAACCTCCTGAGCATAAAACGAGATTAACCGCCAATTCCGTTCACGCGGGAGTGAAAATGTCAGGAAAAAACGCGGTGCGGTTCAAAGCTGGCTGGGCCATTTACGGGCGAATTGGAAGGCACGCAGCAGCTCTAAGCGCCCGCCGCACACACAATAACGAATAATGAAATACTTTCCTGAACCCGCTGCTTGACAAGCGTCCGGGCCGCCCTCAGAGGATCCGAATCTCCTGTTTACGCCGCTCCAAACCTAACCGACACCAGCTTCGATACCCCCGGCTCCTGCATAGTCACGCCGTAGAGCACGGGTGCGATGCTCATCGTCCGCTTGCTGTGCGTGATCAGGATGAACTGGGTCTGCACGCTCATCTCGCGCACCAGTTCGGTGAAGCGCGCAATGTTGGCTTCATCGAGAGGAGCATCGACTTCGTCGAGAATGCAGAACGGGCTGGGCGTGTACTGGAAAATTCCGACCAGCAGTGCAAGCGCGGTGAGCGCCTTTTCTCCGCCGGAAAGCAGCAGCACATTCTGTAGTTTCTTTCCGGGAGGCGATGCCACTACATCAATGCCGCTCTCCGCGCTGTTTTCGAGGTCGGTGAGCCGCATGAAGCCGTGGCCGCCGCCGAACAGCTTGCGGAACGTGGCCTGGAAGTTCTCGTTAATCTTGTTGAACGCCTCTTCAAATTTCTGCCGCGAGACTACATCGATTTCCTTGATCGTGGCTGCCGTGTCGGCGATGGCGTCAAGCAGGTCTTTTCTTTGCGTGGAGAGGAATTCGTGGCGCTCGGCCGTTTCCTTGTATTCTTCGAGCGCCATCATGTTGACCGGACCCATGGCGTCGAGCCGGGCGCGCATTTCACGATGGGCCTGATCTTCAGCCGTGAGTTCTTCCGCCGTCAGCGTTGGAATCGTCGTGTCGGCCATGAGCACCGCGCGTTCCATGCCCAGCTCGTTCAAGCAAGTGTCCGCCAGATGCTGCAAATCGGATTGCAGTTTGGCTGCGGTCGCCGACAGCTCGCCACGGCGGTCGCGCGCCAGATCGAGCTGCTGACGCGTGCTCTTCAGCAGTTCTTCGATTTCCGCCAGCCGCGCCCGTATTTGCTCGGACTCAAGCTGCAAGAGGCCTTCGCGCGCTTCTCCAGCATTGCGCTCAGCCTCAAACTCGACGAGTTGCGCCGCCAGCTGAATGTTCTCGTTTTGCCGCTGCCCAATCTCGGCGCCCGCCGATTCGATTTGCGTTTGCAGAACGCCCGCCCGCTCCCGCATTTCGGCGACCAGCGTTTCGATGCGCTGAAGCAGCGCCGTGGCCGAACGATGGCGTTCTTCAAGAGTCGCCACGCGCGCTGCACGTTGCGAGGTCGTCTCCGCAGCGGTGTCACGCTGGTTGCGCAGAGCGGCCAGCCGGTCTTGCCCGGCGGCGAGTTGCGCTTCAAATTGCGTGCGGGATTGCTCGACAGTAGTCAGTTCGGCTTGCCGCGCAGCGATCAGACTTTCCTGCTCCTGCCGTTCCGTTGCCAGCCGTTGCAGTTCGCGTTCGCAGATAGCGATGCGTTCACGCACGCGTGTCATTTCGCCATCGAGTTGCTTGAGCAGATGCCCGGAGGTCATCGCCTGCTTCTCGGCTTCGCGCTTTTCTTCTTCCAGGCGATCGAGCAGGGAAGCGGTCTCCTTGATTTCACGGCCCAGGGTCAGTACGAGGATTTCTTTCTCGCGCAGAGCCCGCTCCAGCTCTTCGAGCAGCCGCAGCACGTCGCGCAACTCGCGCTTCATCGAAAGCGGACCTTCGCTGCGCTGCTTGCCGCCAGTCACGGTCACGTTGTGGAAGCACTCACCCGTCTGCGAGAGGAAGAACGCATCTGGACTGGAGAGCGCAAGCTCACGCGCTACAGCGGGATCGGGCACGATGTAGCCGTTACCCAGCTTCGGCAGGATCACTTCGAGCGACTTGCCAAATCCGTTCAGCACGCGAATCGAATTCTTCAGCGGGAGAACCGTATCGTTGACGGGAGCATAGTGATGGCTTTCATCCGCGACGAACGAAAACTTCGCTTGCGAGTCCTCGGGATGAACGAGAAACGTCGCGCGGCCATCGACGTTCGAGCGCAGCAGGCGCAAGCCCTCGTCGGCTGCGCCCCAGGACTTCACCACGACGTAGTTCAGCTCGTCGCGCAAAAAGTCTTCGACCACGCGCTCGTAGCGCGGTTCGACTTCGAGAAAATCGGCGAGCACGCCCGCGGGAGTATTTCCTCCCTGCATCGCGCCCGATTGAAACAACCGCCGCACCGACTCCGTGGAGTAGCCGTGCTCGGCGATGACGGCTTCGAGCGATCCTCTCTTGCCAAGCGCGGTGGCGTATTCGGAGCGGATGGAGTCGAGGTGCTTCTTGGTCTCGTTTTCGGCGGAGCGCTTGGCGTCGAGCGTTTCGCGCAGGCTCGCGGTCTCGGCGGCCAAACCGCTGGCGCGTTGCGAAACGCTTTCGAATTCCAGAGCAATCTGACCGCGCTGTCCGCCGAAAGTTTCTGATTGCGACGAGGCGGCTGCGATTTCGGCGCGCAGGCGCTGCTCCTCGCGGCCGATGCCAGCCAGTCGCTCCTCGGACTGCGTGAGCTGGTTGCGCAGGTTGGAAGCCGCGCCGACCGCCTCAAGAATGGCGGTGCGATGCGATTCCTGCTCACTTTCCAGCAGCGCAAGATTGATGGCGGCGTGCGCCGTTTCCTGCTGGCTGAGGTTGTATTCCTCCTGCGCGGCGGCGAGATCCGCTGCTGCCGAGTCCAGCACTTGCTGGTGGCCGTCGCGTTCATCTTCCAGCGCGGTGAGCCGGCTTTGCGCTTGCGCCATCTCAGTTTCGGAGGAGGCCGTGCGCACCATCAATTCCGCGCAGCGCTCCTCGTTGGTGCGGATGCGCGCCTTGCCGCGATCGCCCTCGATGGCAATCTGGTTGAGGCGTTCACGATTTTGCCGCGTCTCGGTCTCGATGGCGTAGCCGCGCTGCGTGCGTCCGGAGTGCTCGGCTTCCGACTGCTGCACGCTTTCGGTCTGAACGCGAATCTCGTCGCCCAGTTGGCTGATCTGGAGATCGAGCGTCACGCTTTCCTGATCCATTTGCGTGAATTTGCTGGCGAGTACGACGCGCAGCTTGGCGCGCATTTCGTCGCGCAGCTTGACGTAGCGCTCGGCCTTGTTGGCCTGGCGTTTCAGAGAGTTCATCTGCCGCGTGACTTCCTCGAAAATGTCGTTCACGCGATTCAGATTCGTCTTGGCGTCTTCGAGCCGCGCTTCGGCGAGGCGTTTCTTCGTTTTGAATTTCGTGATGCCAGCCGCTTCTTCAATGATGTTGCGGCGGTCGGTAGGACGGCTGCTCAGAATTTGTCCGATGCGTCCTTGCTCGATGAGCGCGTAGGACTCCGGGCCAAGGCCGGTGCCCATGAACAGTTCCTGGATATCGCGCAGTCGGCACAGCTTTCCGTTGAGCAGGTATTCGCTGTCGCCGCTGCGGAACAGGCGGCGAGTCACGGAAATTTCTCCGGCGTGATGTTGCTGCTGATTGAATTTGCGTCGGCGGATCTTCAATACCACCTGCGGTCCAGCCACGGCCACGGCCGCGTCGGCGGCTTGTGCCTCGGCGGCAGGCGCTTCGGCCACAGCCTCGCCTTCGATCTCCTCGGTTTTTCCGGGCTGGGCTTCTTCTACGGCGCGTTCGGTTTCCGCCGCCGCTTGGGCGCGGATCTCGGCCTCATCCCAGTTTTCTTCCGCGGGCAGGTCGTCCTGAATCTCGATCTCGGTGGGCGCGTTCGTGTCCGGACCGCCGTAAATTTCCGGATCAATCAAGGTCAGGGACACTTCCGCCATTCCCGTGGGATTGCGGTCGCGCGTGCCGGAGAAGATCACATCTTCCATGCGTGAGCCGCGCAGCGACTTGGCCGACTGCTCTCCGAGCACCCAGGAGATCGCGTCGGCGATGTTTGATTTTCCGCAGCCGTTGGGCCCGATGATGGCGGCAATGCCTTCGCCGTGGAACTTCAGCTCGGTGCGATCGCAGAACGACTTGAACCCCAGGATTTGCAGCTTCTTCAATTTGAGCAAAATGACTCCTTCATAGGCGGACACAAAACTGCGGTCCGCGGACCCGGTTGGCGCAGGCTGGAGTGCGCTGCAAATCGCGGGGCCCCTTCGACATAAACGACGCCAACAACCGCTGTTAACGTCTCTGGTTCCTCGCTGGCCGCATCGTGGCATGCCGTCCCATGAACCAAGAACGTCACCCATGCTTTTGACCAACTCTAACGGCGAATACGGGGACGGGTCAAGTGATAAAACACCACATATTGTGGTGCCAGTCCAGGCAGCGCCTTTAGTTGCACACACACTGCAGCAATTACGCGCAAGTTGCTGGTGAGGAAGAAGAAGGTGGGAGTCCGCGAGAGCATAGATACTGTACCGCTGCCCGGGACCAGATTCAAGGGACGGCAGCGCGGGCGCGTCGCTATTCTGCGGCGAACTGCCCGAAGTGGGAATGCCGCCGACGACCTTATCGCCTCTGAAATGTCCGATCAAGCAACGATGCATTAACCTTGGCAGTGTGATCTGCGTCTCAATGCAGCGTGTTCAAGCTATTTGCGCGCGTCCGTTCACTCAACTAGAATCCAAGGTTCTTCAGAAGTCGTCCGCGAGAGCAAGCTGTGTGCGAGCCGGGCGGCTCCAAATCTTCTTAATCGCGATGCAGAAAAATCGCTGAAACAGGTAGGACCTCGTGATAATAGGCGTTCCGAAAGAGCTTTATCCGGGGGATCGGCGGGTTGCAATCGTGCCGGCCGTACTCCCCACGCTGACCAAAGCAGGCTTCGAAGTTCACATACAATCCGGCGCTGGCATCGATGCCGGCTATCCCGATTCCCTATACGCCGAAAAAGGCGCAAAGATTATCCCCGACCGCGCAGCCGTCTTTGCGGCCGCCGATATCATCGTCCAGATTCTCTGCTACGGCTCGAACGACATGACGGGCAAGCAGGATGTGCAGTTGTATCGCCGCGATCAGATTCTCGTCGGCTTTCTGCGCCCGTTCGGTACGAAAGAAGTGGTGCAGGAGGTCGCGCAAGCCGGCGTCAAAGCGTTTTCGATCGAGTTGATGCCGCGCACCACCCGCGCCCAAAGCATGGATGCGCTTTCCTCCATGGGAACGGCTTGCGGCTATAAGGCTGTGCTGTTGGCCGCCGATACCCATCCGCGCATTTTTCCCATGCTCACCACCGCCGCGGGGACGATCACTCCAGCGCGCGTGTTCGTGATCGGATGCGGCGTTGCCGGTCTGCAAGCGATCGCGACCGCGCGCCGGCTGGGCGCGGTGATTTCGGCTTACGATTTAAGGCCCGCGGCCAAGGAGCAGGTGCAGAGCCTGGGCGGACGTTTCGTCGAGCTTCCCATCGAGGCGAAAGACGCGCAGGACGCCCGCGGATATGCCCGCGCTCAGGATGAAGACTTCTACCGCCGCCAGCGCGAGTTGCTCGGAAAGGTCGTGCAGGAAAGCGATGTGGTGATCACCGCCGCCGTGATTCCCGGCAAGAAGTCGCCGGTGCTGGTGACCGAAGACATGGTGAAGGGAATGGCGCCCGGTTCGGTGGTTGTCGACCTGGCCGCCGAGCGTGGCGGCAACTGCGAAATCACCGAGGCCGGCAAGACCGTGGTCAAGCATGGTGTGACCATCATCGGAGCCATCAACCTGGCTGCCGGCGTCCCCTATCACGCGAGCATGATGTATGCCCGCAACATCACCAACTTCCTGACGAACCTGATCAAAGAGCAAAAGTTGAATCTGAACCTGGAAGATGAAATTGTTCGCGATACGCTGCTCACCAATGGCGGCGAGATTGTGAACGCCCGGGTGCGCGAGTTTTTTGCCTTGCCGGCGCTGACAAAGTGACGGTAGAGGGACGGGCGCTCTATGAGCCTGTCCTGAGCGAAGCCGAAGGGGCCGGGCGGCGACGCCTGGTTCTCCACACGGCAAGCAGATTGCACGGAGGAAAGATGAACAGTAGTTCAGCCCTGATCAACGCACTCTTTATATTTGTGCTCGCCGGCTTCATCGGATTTGAAGTGATCCGGCGGGTCTCGCCCCTGCTGCACACTCCCTTGATGTCGCTCACCAACGCTCTGGACGCGATCGCTGTCGTCGGTGCGATCGTCCTCGTGGGCAAGCACGAAAGCCATCTCTCCACCATCTTTGGATTCATCGCGGTAGTGGCGGCCACCAGCAACATCGTCGGCGGCTTCTTCATTACCGACCGCATGTTGAAGATGTTCAAGTCCAGCCGTCCCGCGGCGAAAACGGTGGCCAAGTGATGACACCCGAATTCGGAGCGATCCAGATCGTCATCGAACTTCTCTATCTCGTCGCGAGCGTGCTCTTCATCCTGTCGCTGAAGTGGATGAGCTCGCCCACCACCGCCCGCCACGGCATTTGGGCGGGCGAAATCGGCATGGTGCTGGCCATTGGCGGCACGATGCTGAACCACGGCATGGACTACCGCCTCATCGCGACGGGTCTCGTGCTTGGCACCATTATCGGTATTCCTCTCGGCAACGTCGCCATGACGGCTGTGCCGCAGCGAACCGCGCTCAGCCACGCCTTTGGCGCGCTCTGCGTGACCCTGGTCGGCTCCGCCGAATTTTACCTGCGCACACCCGATATCTCGCGCTTCATGATGTCGGTGCTGTCGCTGGAAGTGATTCTCGGAGGTCTGACCGTTACCGGCAGTTTGATGGCCGCCGGCAAGCTGCAGGAAATCCTGCCGCAGCGGCCGCTGACTTACAAAGGGCAGAACCTGGTCAACTTTCTGTTGCTCGCCGGAGCCCTGGTCATCGCCGTAACTCTGGTGCTGCATCCGGAAAACCGCGCACTGTTTCCATTCATGATCCTGATCGCGCTGGCCTTTGGCGTATTGCTGATCATTCCCATCGGCGGCGCCGATATGCCGACGGTCATATCGCTGTTGAACGGCTATGCCGGACTATCGGCGGCGGCCATGGGCTTCGTGCTCAACAGCAAGCTGCTCATCATTGCCGGCGCGCTCGACGGATCGTCCGGTCTCATCCTCTCCATCATCATGTCGAAGGCGATGAACCGCTCGTTCACCAATGTCTTGTTCGGAGCTTTTGGCCAGGTGCAAACGTCGGCCGCGGCGGGAGAAGCGAAGCCCGTCCGCAGCGCGACTCCGGAAGAAGCCGCAGCCATTCTTTCCGCCGCGAACCGCGTCATCGTGGTTCCCGGATACGGCATGGCCGTGGCCCAGGCGCAACACAAAGTACGCGAGCTGTACGATGCTCTGACCAAGCGCGGCGTGGACGTGCGCTTCGCCATCCACCCCGTTGCTGGACGCATGCCCGGCCACATGAACGTCCTGCTGGCCGAAGCCGACATTCCCTATGATCGGCTGATTGAAATGGACGAGATCAACGGCGACTTTCCGCAGACCGATGTCGCCCTGGTCATCGGCGCGAACGACGTCACCAACCCCGCCGCGCGCACCGATAAAACCAGCCCCATTTTCGGCATGCCGATCCTTGACGTCGACAAGGCTCATACCGTGATGGTCATCAAACGCAGCATGAATCCTGGCTTCGCAGGCATCGATAACCCCCTGTACTATCTCGATAACAACCTGATGCTGTTCGGCGACGCCAAGCAGTTTGTGGGCAGCATCGTGCGCGAACTCAGCGGAGGGCACTGATCGTAGTTCTCAGGTTAGGGCCGAGGGATTTGAAAACGGGAAGGGCATGGCTTCACGGGCTGCGGAAAAACTGGCCCAGAGCCGGTTTTGGGAAGGGCACGAGTTTTACTCGTGCCATAAAGTCCGGCTAAATAGATGGCGGCTTTAGCCGCTGAGGGCCAAGCGGAAGCAATCCGGCGGGTTTCAGCCATGCGAGGGGAAGTTCGCAGGACTGAAACCCGCCCGGTATTTAGGCTGCTTTCTTCAGCTGCCTGATCTTCGCCCAACGCGCTTTCTGGGCCAGAGAAATTCTCCGGCGGCCGGCTGCGGAAAGTACGCGCTTGGCGCGATATGCCGTCCCCGCGTGTGCGGTTGCGCCCGCACCTCGGGTAAGCTTTTCGAGAACCGAAATCGCCTCTCCAAGCTTTTGGACTTGGTTCTGTGCCTCCCGGCGTTCCTCGCGGAGCCGGTCGATTGCCTTAGCAATATTTGTCATCAAAATACCCCCTCGGGTTGAGTTACCGTCGGTAATTGTATTACTAACTCGCCGTTCCTGTCAGAATTTATTGGCGGCGGAATGGGAATCACACGGTTCCGCGCGGCCGCAGCGAATCCGATTACAAAAAATGACACAAGAATGCTGTCGAAGAAATGACGACCGGTGGACCTATGCGTTCAAACTGCCCGCCCACAGCCTTATCCGAGGGGGGGCAGTAGGCTGGACGACCCAAACAGAAATAGAGCGCCAACCGCCATGCTATAGATCGCCGTCAGCGCGGTGACTACAAACTGAAAGCGCGGCAGCCGCGAACTGAAACCGAAAAGTCCCACCGCCGACGCCGTCATTACCGTGTTCATCACCAACAGCCCGGCGATAAACATGGCCAGCCCGATAAAGCCCTTGCCGATTCCGCCCAGATTCGCCGCCAGTAAGAAGATCATCAGTTGGCTGGGGGTCTCCGCGCCGAGCCCGTGTACAACGCCGATCATAAGAACGGACTTCGCGCTGTAATTCCAGGTCTTCTTCTCCGGGCGCGGCACATCGTGATCGTGCCAGTAACTCTTCATCTTCCAATGGAGCCAGCGCAGCGCCCCGGCCAGCAGGTGAAAGCGGCTCCGGGGTGCAGGATTTCCGGTGAAGAGCGACCCCAGTACGTAGACTCCCAGAATCAGCAGAGTCAGCCCCACCAGGCGCTCGGCAATGCGGTCGATCCCATGCGGCAGAGAGAGTTGAAACACGATGACGACGCTGCCCAGCCCGGCAACCGTGGCCGCGTGTCCCAGGGCGTAAAGCAAACCCAGCCGCATGCCTTGCCAGCGGCTGTTCTGCACACTGGTAATGTCGGAAATGGCCGCAATGTGGTCGTAATCGAACCCATGACGGAACCCGAGGATCGCCGCGGATAGAAGCGCAAGTTGCAGGCTGTTTGGCGTGGCAGTCATGGATTCGTCTGGGCCGAACCCAGGACCTCTCATTGTTCCACACGCGGACAAGAATCGGAAATCCTTTGCCAGTTGGGCGGGCGTATTGACTCCCGGGCAAGCGCCGCGGCTCCTCGGCGGCTGCGATTCTGTTCGGTTCTTTTGCAACGGATTGCACCCGTGGCCAAAAGTTTAGAAGGGAAGCGCACTAAGTGATTGACGGCAAAGACTCGCATTTTCGCGGCGGCTGGAAGGCCAATTGCCCATACCGTCCCGATGCAGTGTCTCTGGCCGAGCCTGAAAACGACGAGCGGGAAGGCGCTCGCGACCGCCGTTGCCCTGGCCGGTTTCAGCGGCGTTCTTCTGTGGTGCGCCGTGCCGTCCCCCTTGCGCGTTATGCCGCGCCGCACCGCGCTCGCGCAATTGGAAAAGAACCTGCGCCGGGTGCCCGCGCATATCTCCGAGTTCGCTCCCGTATCGGAGCCGCTGGCCCTGCCGAAATGTGGAAACGTCCGGCCGCCCGAGGCTTTGCTCACCCCAGACCCGCTCCTCGACCCCCAGAATGACGATTTGCGGGTGCGCGTCAGCTTTATCGTCGGCACCGACGGACATGTGCACAGCGCCTTCGTCTTGGATAGCGGCGGCCCCGGCGAAGACCAGGTTGTGCTGCGCGCCGTCCGCTCGTGGCGATATCGTCCCGCACTCTGCAACGGTGTTCCCACCGATTCCGAAGCGCTGGTAAGATTCAGCATCCGCTAGCGCGCGAATTCTCCTACAATGGCAGCGACGAGGCTGCCGTGAACAAACCGAATCCGAATCTCCCCGAGCGTGAGCCGGACGCCCGCCCGGACAACCGCCCGGACCATCGACCGGACAACCGGCAAGACGAAGGGAACTACCAACCTGTCGCCGGCAAGGAAATCGAGGAGTTCTTTCAACGTCTCCCTGGCAATTTTCGCTGGCCAAAGCCGAATGCCGCGGCCGTGGCCGCAGCCGTGGAAGCGATCCATCGCTTGTCGAGCGGTGCGGCCGAGCCGGGCAATTCCACGGCTGCCGGTGCGGACAACGCGACGGTAGACGCGACCGGAAGCAGCGCGGGAAACGCCTGCTCAGCCTGCGGAGGATCGCTGGCGGCGGGCGCCCGCTTTTGCACCTGGTGTGGCAGCCCCAACCAGCCTATGACAATGACGATGACGGGCGATGCCGCAGCTTCATCTCGAACCGCGGCCGGCCAGCATCACGTTCACCATCACTATCATCATTTTGTCTCCGGCCCCGCCGCGGCGTCCGGCGCGCCTGCGTCCGAGTCCGAGCCGGCTCCGCGGGGCCGCGTTCCGGGTTCGGCCGGTACTTCCACCGGAGGCCGCGCTGAAGTCAACGCCCGCCAGGTCGTCCAGGATTGGGCCCAGGCCTGCAACACCAAACATATCGACGATCTGCTGGAACTCTACGCCGCCGATGCCACCGTCATCCGCTCCAGTGTTCCGCCAGTGCGCAGCCTGCCGGCGATCCGCGAATTTTTGATCTCGCTGCTCGAAGCCGGCTTGGGCGACGTGGAGATGGAATCGCTGCGCCTCGAATTGATGGGCGATATCGCGATTGATCTCGGGCGCTGCAAAATGCTCGTGCCCGTGGCCATGGGGAAGCGCCGCGAAGAGCGTGGCAAGTATCTGGTTGTCCTGGTGCGCCAGCCCGCCGGCACGTGGAAGATTCTTGCCGATTGCTGGTCCGCCGATCTGGCCGTCAGCGCCCCGCAGCCCGAGCACCCTGCCCGGAAGGGGAGCGAACCAATTCCGCAAGTTCACAAGCCGCGTTGAGACTTACGAGCTTTTTGTTTGGCAGGCGCTAACGACTGACGCCGAATGACCAACGACCAACGACCAACGACCTAACCATTCCACCCAGCCAATAAAAACCCCCGATCCTTGCGGATCGGGGGTTAGGTTCAGCAGCTTCGTTGATCGCCGCGTCTACTGGTTATTGGTCGTGTTGCGGGTCGTAAACACTTGCCGGTAGGTCAAGGTTTCCACGTCGCGGAACAGCGGCGTACCAGGCGGCAGCCCCACGCCTCCCGGAAGCGTGAAGTCCACGTCGAAAACATAGTTACGCGTCGGCGGAGCATACACCGAGTACTCACAACATTTAAAGATCCCGGTGGCGTACGTCGAGTAGTACAGGCTTACCAGCGAGCCTCCGTAATTCAGGGTTTGAGTGCCTGGTGGAGTGATCCAGTCTTCCAGAAGGCGCAGGAAGTTGCCCACGCCTCCGTCGGTGCCAAAGGAATAATCCGGGTTCGTGACCGCCCATGACGGGAACGGGAAGGCCATGTTTTTTCCGCCAGCGATGGCCACCCGGTAGCTGGTCGAAGCGGCTTCACGATTGCCGGCATATGGCCCGTTATTGGTTCTATAAGTAACATCGGTGTTACCGGGGATGCCAAGGGTGCTGACCCGGTCGTCCCAACTGTTAGAGAGAAGCGTGACCGCGTCGGCAATGATCGAGGCGGGAACGTACCCAGCCTCGTCGTTCGCCGGCGCTACACTGACCTGGTTCGTAAAGAACGTGTCGGTAGTAAGTCCGGTTGCGAGATTCGTGATGCTGTTGTAGTCGCCCTGGATGTATACCGGATTCTCCGCTGCCACCGTGAATCCGCCATAGTACGTTTTGGTGGTGCTGCCGGTCGTTACCGACGTTCCCGTCGGAGTGATCGGCAGGTTGCCCAGCGCTCCATCCACCAGTTTCAAAACGTGGCGCGCCCCGCTGACCCAGTTCTTGCGTCCGGTGGTGCCGCAACTGGCGATGCGCGGAGAATACGGGTTATCGGGGGTGGCCGCAACGATTACGGTATTCAGGTTGGCCGTCGCGCTGGCCGTCGTTCCCCAGAAGCCCAAGCCCAGATTCTGCGTACCCCAGTTGTCCAACACTCCGTTCTCGTTGGTATCCTCGGGAGATAAGGCAACCCCCGCGGGAGATACGGGCGCGCCGGTCGGAGTCGGTTCCAGCACGCCATCGGGCGTGCCCGCCGCACTGGAGGAGTTCACCACATCCTCGAGGCCCGCGTCGCCGCTTTTCGTGCCTGCGGCGTGCGAAGAAGTAGTGGTCGGATTATTCAGCATGCCCCGCCGGTCCGAAAAATAGAGCACGTATCCATTCTGCGCGCTGTAGTTCACTTTGTTAGTGCCGGTGGTGCCGATGTTTCCCTGCAGCCATTGCTGCAGGTTGCCCACATCGAGTTCAACCGCATTCATCAACCCGTTGACCGTACAGCTGTTATTTCCCGCATCCGCGTCCCGAGGCTCTCCTTCGCGGGCATCGTAAAAGTTGATGGGATACCAGTTGAACTCAGTGACGCTCTGCGGTGTCGTCGCTGTGGTAGTCGTTGGGGTAATGCCAAATACCCACTGTCCTCCGGAGGTTCCCGAATCCGCAAAAAGCGTGGGGACGCCCGCGCTCCACGCCGTGCACCTCAGAGTAGCCCCGCTTCCCGTCTGTGTAGTACACGTCGGGGCAGTCGCTTGGGTGATCGCCCAGACTCCCGCTGCGAGTGCAGGTTCGGTCATAAGCGTAGCCGTCCCACTCGCGACGCGGTCCGCTGGTTGTTGGAACAGCAGAATTGCGTTCGGAAAGATCGGATTTTCCGTCCCGGTCGTCGGCTTCCCGGCCGAATTCGCCGTCGGCGGTGTTACGCCGCGCGCAAATCCGAGTTGCAGCCATTCGTTGGTTACCGCGACCCATTGGTTGGAGCTGTTCAGATATTCCACCCGCAGGTAGCCATCGATCAGGTTCCAGGCATTGGATGCGGCCGTCTGCGGGTAATTTGTCAAGGCGCTCGAGACAACGGGAGAATCCGCAATCGGAAGCGCGAAGTACGGATAGATTACAGTGCCCGCCGGAGGACAGCCGGTCGGTACGCTCGATGGCGTAGGAGTTGCCGGCGGACAAATATTGATCGTTGGAATTGCCGGCGGAGTAGGAGGACTAACACCGTAGCTCCACAACAGCGGAGCGCCGGCGGGTTGAAGCCCCTGTGACGCCGACCAGGTGGCAAACGTGCTGGGTGGTGCGTAAGGCCACTCTGCCGTGGTGCAGGTTGGAGGACCGCCTGCCCCCGTTGCGCAGGTGGACTTAACCGGGATCGCATTCGACGCGGTGGCAAAATACAGGTTATAAGTGTTGCCGGACGAGGTCCCGAACGTAGTGTTGTTGTAATTGGCTGCGAGAATTGGAACTCCCCACTGCGTGACCACGGTGTTGCCGGTGCTTTGCGTTACGTTCGCCAGACGGACGTTGTTCGAGTCCGAAGCTCCGCCCGGCAAGTTGGCCGGGTCGTCGTCCAGAAGGATGTGAATCGACGCCATATTATATTCACGCGATTCAGCCAAAGCCGACGTGCTGACCTCGCCAGCCGGTGGCCGGCGAATGATTTCATAAGGGAAATTGGTCCCGCTCACGAAGGGCATCGACAGTTTTTGCGCGCCCGTTCCCGCTTGGTGAGCGGCCGTGTTTCCATAGTTTCCGTTGATCAGGTTGTGGTTCGTGCTCGTTGCGGAAAAAGGAGTCCAAGTGTCGGTCGTTAACGTCGGGACATAGGTCGACTGCGGTGGATTCCCCCCCTTGCCGGTTACGCTGCCTTGTCCATAGGAAGAGTCGCCGTTCGTAGCTTTGGTGACGCAATTCGTTGTCGAAGTGCTGCAACCTGGGTCGGCCGTCGGAATGAGTACTGTGCCGGTGTCGTTGGCGCTGCCCACGGGCACCCCATTCGGAATGTAATCCTCCACCACATTCCCGTAAGCCTCCATTTTGTGGTGAAACGTGATCGTGTTTCCGCTCGCCACGCCGATATAGAGGTCGGCATTGGTATGCACACGTCCATTGAAATCGAGGGTCGGGTTGCTGAAGAAAGCCAGATCGCCTTCCGAAAACACACCGAACTGGAACACCGGAATCAACGCGATCTGCGCGCTTCGCATCATGCTCACTTCTTGCCCGCCCGGCAAGGCTGCCGTCGCCTGCAGGCTGATGGGGATGATCTGCGCCCACAAGCCCTGGTCCGGTCCGGAAAGAATCTGTCCCCAGTTCGCCTTCGGAAGCGACGACGGGCAATTCGACCCCAGAGCCCCCGGCGTTACCTGATAGGCCGTCCAGGTGACCCCTGGCATCGACGGTTCATTGGAGGCCGAACCGCCGTACGTTGGTCCCCCCACGCCGCAGATTTCAGAGGCAGTGGTGGCCTGAGCGTTCTGCAGCGTCGAGGCCAGGTCCGAGGTCATCTTCTCTATGCCACCCTCGGCCACGTGATAGGCGATGTTGTTCTGCAGATCGGTCCCGCCCACCTTGGCTTCGGTATTGACCATCATCAACAAACCGATCGCGATCCCCGACAGCAGCAACAGCATCAGCAAAGACGCAATCAGCGTGAATCCCCGGCTGTGCCGTCTCCCGCCCTGCAGCCCGCTGATGTGCAGCCCCGTGGTGTGCAGCCCCGTGGTGTGCAGCCCCGTACTCTTCATAACATAGCCCCCATGGTGTCGATCCCCATCGCTTTACTCCGCTTCGCTTTTCTCGGCCTTGCCATCTCTCTATTGGGGATACTCGTTGGTGTACGTCAGATTCCGCGCACTTACTGATGTCTGCAGATCCATTCGTTGATAAGCGTTCTGGCCGAAATGGCCGCCGGCCACCGAACTATCGATTCCCATATTTGCAATGTTGATCTTCGTGATCTGGTTGGGGAGAAGCCCCGTCGACGAGCCAGCCACGCTGCAGCCATCGCTGGCGGCGCCAGGGTTGCCGCAGCTCGTCGCCGGCGTGTTGGTGGTGGGGTTGAAAAGATCGTAGGTAAACTTCAGGTAAACGACATTTTCCGCCACTGGCATCGGCGTGTGTCCGCTGACCTGCCGCATCAGCCGCGCCGGGGTCACGGTGTTGTCGAGGTAATAGGTAATCACCAGAATGCGCGTCCCTGTGCCGGTGGCGCCCACCGTGGCCTTGGCCAGGCTGGCGGTGGCCGTTGCCTGGTTCATCTTCAGCGGATCGCTGGCGGCGAAAGTCACGACGCTTCCATTCACGCTGGTAACCTCAGCCACCACATTGGGACTGAAGCTGAACCACACCAGATCGCCTGGAGTCAGTCCCACCGAGCTATCGGCGACGCTTTGCGGTGTGGTTATTCCGCTCGGCAATGTGCAAGTCAGCGGCGAGGGCACCGAGAAGGTCACGGTCGTCGCGTTGGTGACGGTCGCGGTGTAGCAATTCAAATAGAAATTGGAGTCGGTATACACCACGGTCACCGTATCGGTATTCATGGTGTTCACCGTCGGTCCCTTGTTGTATCCGGGGATCAGACCGTAAAGATACGGTGTCGTTCCTTGCACGGGATAGGTCACCGAGCCGCCGTTGATATAGCACGTCAGCGTCTGATCGCAGCCGTATACCGGAAGAGTCGCCGAAGTCGGCAGTACAATCGCCGCACCTTGGCCGAGGCCCGCCCCGGCCAGACTCAGGTCGTTCTTTAAGAGGTTGGAGGCGGCCCGAAAATCCTGTTGCATCTCCGCCCGCTGCGTAACCGTCCAGGTCGCGTTCACCCCCTGGACATAAATCGAGACCGCCGCCCCCAGCACAATCGTTCCGATGGCCATGGCGATCGTCATTTCCAGCAGGCTGAATCCGCGCTCGCGCTTGGTTGAATGATCGCTCATAATCCCTCTTGATAGCTCCTGTCTACAGGTATTGCGCAATGTACGAGTTCACAATGTAAGTCACCGGCTGACTCTGTTGCCCGTTCGTGTACTGTATGGTGACGGTTACGCTTCGCAGGGTCTGTATCACAACGTGGTTCGCGTCGTAGAGCGGCGAGATCAGGATGGTGCGCTGGTAGCCGGTCAGCGGGATCCGCGTGTCGTCCGTCGTATTGTAGATTCCATCCGGCCCGGGGTCCTGCAGCGTTTCCACGCCTGCGGCCGCATCGTCCGCGGTGCCAAAGATTCCATCCGCTCCGGCAAAGTAGATGGGTTGTGCGCCAGTCAGGAAGATGCCGCAGGTGGTTGCCGGGGGCGGCGTGTTGGGGCAGTTGGTGGCGCCCACATTCTGGATGCTGTCCCACCCCAACTGCGAGGTGTTGCGCGCGGTCATGATGCTCTCCAGCGCCTCGTCCGCCAGTTGCTTGGCGATCATGTTCTGCTGCGAGGTCTGCGTGGTCGCCATGGCCAGCCCGAACACACCCAACAGGGTCACCAGACCCACCGTCAGAATGACCATCGAAATCATGACTTCGATGAGCGAAAAGCCGCTCTCCGCGGGCTTCGGCGCTCGAGCATTTGTGCTGCGCCCGATCATTGACGGACCCATTGGTAGCCTCCTCCAGATTTCGCATAAAGCCGCCAGCCGTGGATGCGGCCCGTACCGCCCCACAGCGAAACCGCGCGCGAGCTCAACACATCTGTCCCGCGCGCCATGTAGACCACGCCATTGTCCCAGTTACTCGAATAACCACCGGCCGTCGAATAAACTCCCGAGGTGCACGCCACCGTCTGCGCCGAACCGTCCGGGCAAAAATAAACCACCGTTTGTCCGCCGCTGCTGCTGTTGGCGGTGTAACCAAAATCAATCGCGTTCGCTCCCGTGCCGAAACTCGCCCCCGCGCTGGTATCGGGAGCCGTCGTCGAGGAGATCGTGGAGTTCGTCTGAAACGTCACGTCCAGCGGCAACGAGTAGGTCAAGCTGCAGGTATCGCCCGGGAAGGCCGTCGTCGCCGCGATCGTGACCGTGTTGGGTGAGACCGTGTTTGAAAAAGTCACCGAGTACGACGTCCGCTGCGAAACCGAACAGTCGCGCGCCTGCCGCAGCGCCGACAGCGTCGTGTTGTAAGCATTGGTAACGTGCTGCGAGTTCATCGCCGGCACCAGGCTCATGACCGAAAACACCGACACGGTGATGCCGAGCGCTACCACCATCGTCATTTCTATCAAGCTGAAGCCGCTTGTCCGATGCCGGCGATTTCGCGCATTCATTTTCAGGTTGCTCATAAGCATTGGCTGTCGCTGAGGCTCCCGGCTCCGTGCAAAAACATCGTCACCACAAATCCGTGTAACTGGTATTGGTCAGCCCGGTATCTCCCGTGACCTTTGCCGATCACCGGTATGACACTAGCCTGACTAACTCGATGGTAGGAACTGTCCCCTGGTACGTCAAAGTACCGGGGTACACCGGCCTTTCGTACATTGTCCTTTCGTAAGGTAATTTCGCGAAGTTACGATCGTGCGCTTGACCCAAGCCGGAAAGAACCGCGCCCGACGGAAGGGGACTGTAACTTACAAGAAAGTCCAATCTTCCTGACAGCGTGACACAGGTAACTTGTGGAAGCCGGCCGCCTGCTCTTACGATGCTTGCATTATGGATTTACGCGCCCTAGTGGTGTGTCCGGACCAGGACTCCGCCAGCCTGCTCACGCTGATCTTGTCTGAACTTGGAATGACGGCCGAGCATACCCCCTCGATCTCTCGCGGATTGGAACTCATCGAAGGCCAGGAATATAGCGCCATTGTTCTCGACTATCGTGCCGACCAAAGTTCGGAGGAGTTTCTCTCGCGCCTGCGCCAGTCGGCCAAGAACCGCGCCAGTATGCTGATTGCCATCGTCGACCGGGAACTCAACGCCCGTCCCGTATTCGGACTGGGCGCCAATTTTGTTCTTTATCGTCCGCTGACCTCCGAGCGTACGCGCATCAGTTTGCGCGCCGCCTGTGGCCTTATGCGCCGCGAACGTCGCCGCGCGCCCCGTTCCCCGGTGGGTTCGACGGCCAACGTTTCTTATCCCGGAGGTCCCGAAACCAGCGCCGCTTTGGCCAACCTCAGCGATGGCGGAACTTTGATCCATACCTCTAATCGCCTTCCCGCCGCGTGCAAGGTTTATTTTGAGTTGGCGCTTCCCGGTCAGCGGCAGTTGGTCCGCTTGTCGGGCGAAGTAGCCTGGCAGGACGCCAACGGTCGCACCGGAATTCGTTTCCTCGACGTGCCCCAATCTTCTCGCCGCCTCATGCAGACCTGGCAGCAGCAGCATGGCGCGAGCCCGGCCGCGGAAGTGCCCTTACAACCGGCCGAGCATTCCTCCGCCGACCAGCCTTCGATCACCGACTCTCTGTCCAGCAGCGCTCCCAGGCTCGAGCCGAAAGATTCCACGCTCGTCTCCAATGCCGGCAACCGCCGCCAGGAGGCGCGCGTAGCCTGCAAGCTGGGCGCGGAGGTCTACCGCCTGGGCACCACCGTCCCCAATCGCTGCACGCTGTCCGATATCAGTGAGGGCGGTTGCTACGTCGAAATGCCATCGCCACTCTCCGGGCAGTCGGGCGTGGAGATTCTGGTCCGCACTGCGGCCACGAAATTGCGGCTCAGGGGGCAGGTGCTGGCGACCCATCCCGGTTTCGGGATGAGCGTGCGTTTCATGTTCCGCGACACTGCCGAACGCGAAGAAATTCTGCGCCTGCTGGCAGTTCTCTCCAGCAGTCTGGCGCTCGACGAACAACCTCGATAAATCCACTCGCCGAAAGACACCGAAGCGCAACTGCGTTCCCGATAAACTGCGCGCATCGTCAAGGGACCGGCACGTCCCGACGTGATCTGGGCGGCCCACCTCGATGCCGCTAACCTAAGCGTGCGAGTTTTTTGGAATCGGCGGGGGATGCCAGTGGCCAATACATTTCAATGGAACGACAGTTACAGCGTGAAGATCGAAGCCATGGACGCTCAACACAAGCGGTTGTTCGAAATCATTGCCGAACTCTATACCGCGATGCGCGCCGGCGAGGGCAAGAAAGTCGCCGCGGGTGTGCTTCGGCGTCTGATTGACTACACCGTTCAGCACTTCGAGGCGGAAGAGAAGCTGATGGAAAACAACGGATATCCCGACTTGGCAGCCCACCAGACTGAGCATAGGGCCTTAACCGCCAAGGTGCTGGCATTCAAGAACGACTTCGATGCCGGCGCCGTCAGTATTACCCCGGATTTGATGAAGTTCCTGGAAAACTGGCTGACGAACCACATCCAAACCGTCGACCGGAAGTACGGCGAGTTCATCAACGCGCACGGCACGCATTAGGCAGGCGATCTCTGTGCCCCCACGGCCCGCTCGCTAGGCTGATTCAGTGTCTGAAGAAAACTTGACCACAGGCTACGCCGGGACCACAGGGGAAGATATCAATCAGAGTTTCCCGGACTGCACCTTCTCCGCCACCGCCCGCCGGAAATATTCCAGCGAAAGCTTCAGACCGCTCTCCAAATCCACTTTCGGTTCCCACCCCAGCAACCGTTTCGCTTTCGCAATATCCGGACACCGCTGCTTGGGATCGTCCTGGGGCAGCGCTTCGAACTTGATCGCGCTCGCCGACCCCGTGATTGCAATCACCTTCCGCGCGCACTCCAGAATTGTGAATTCCACGGGATTTCCGATATTCACCGGCTCATGCTCCAATTCAGAAGATCGCGCCAGGCGCAGAATGCCATCGACCTCGTCGCTGACGTAGCAGAAACTGCGCGTCTGGCTGCCGTCGCCATACACCGTTAGATTTTCTCCCCGCAGTGCCTGCCACATGAAATTCGGGATCACCCGACCGTCATTGATCTGCATCCGCGGCCCATAGGTATTGAAGATGCGTACGATCCGTGTGTCGACGTTGTGATAGCGCTGATACGCCATGGTCACCGCCTCCGAAAAGCGCTTCGCTTCGTCGTACACCGACCGCGGTCCAATCGGATTCACATTTCCCCAATACGTCTCCGTCTGAGGATGCACCAGCGGATCGCCGTAGCACTCAGACGTCGACGCCATCATGAACTTCGCGCTCGAGCGGTGCGCAGCTTCCAGCGCTTCAAAGGTTCCATACGATCCCACCCGCAGCGTGTCAATTCCGTGCGCGGCATAGTCCACCGGGCTGGCCGGACTCGCGAAGTGGAATACATAATCGAGTGCGCCCCACTCGCCGGGCTGGCAAACGTCCTTCTCCACAAACTCAAATCGCGAATCATTGCGTAGATGTTCGATGTTCGCGAGGCTCCCAGTCAGCAGATTGTCCGCCGCCACGACCCGATAGCCCTCGCCCAGCAGCCCGTCGCACAAATGCGAACCTAGAAAGCCCGCTCCCCCAGTCACCAGCGCGCGTTGGTTATGCACGGCTTGTGTATTCATCAATTCAGGCACGCTCCCTTTTCTGTGGACCCGTCCCTGCCGCCAGCTTTTCCGTCAACGCCGCTGGACGCCCCACGCTGTAGTAAGAGAATCCGTGCTCCATCATGACTGCGGGATCATACAGATTCCGTCCATCCAGAATGATTGGATACTTCACCAGCGTGCGCAGACGCTCCAAGTCCAGCCCCGCGAACTCCTCCCACTCCGTCAGGATCAGCAGCGCATCCGCGCCCGCCGCCGCCGCATACGCATCGGCGGCAAATTCCACGCCCGGTTTCAACACTTCCTTTGCCCGCTCCATCGCCGCCGGATCGTAGGCGCAAATATGGCAGCCCTCGCGCAGCAACTCCTGTACCAGCAGAAGAGCCGGAGACTCGCGAATATCGTCGGTCCCGCCCTTGAACGCGAGGCCGAGCACGCCCAGCCGTTTACCGCGGAACGTCCACAGCACGCTGCGCACCTTGCGCAGGAAGCGGTGACGCTGGTCTTCATTAATACGAATCACTTCTTCCAGCAGCCGGAAGTCGTATCCGTTTTCCTTCGCGACCGAACGGAACGCCATCAGATCCTTCGGAAAACACGACCCCCCATACCCGATCCCCGGATTCAGAAATCGCGGCCCGATGCGCGAATCCGTCCCGATGCCGTCGCACACCTGCTGCACATTCGCGCCCACCGATTCGCAGATCGACGCCACCGCGTTGATGAAGGAAATCTTCATTGCCAGAAATGCGTTGGACGCGTGCTTGATCATCTCCGCGCTCTGCGTGCTGGTGACTATCAGCCGTGGCGGCGTCTTAGCCCCTTCGGGGCGCTGAATCGCATCGCCCCGCCCGTAGTACCATCCGCTGGTCAGCGGCCCGTAGATCTGGCGCATCAATTCCGCGGCCGCTTCGCTTTCGACTCCCACCACGATCCGGTCGGGATAGAGGAAATCCGTTACCGCCGTCCCTTCCCGCAGAAACTCCGGATTCGAAGCCACATCAAATTGCGACGGATCGGCACCGTTTCTCATGATGATGGTCCGGATCCACTGGCTCGTGTACACCGGAACCGTGCTCTTCTCCACCACCACCTTGTATCCGTCGATGCCGCCGGCGATTTCCCGCGCCACCGATTCCACATAAGAAAGATCGGCGTCGCCGCTTTCGGTCGGCGGCGTTCCGACGGCAATAAAGACCACTTCGCTCTGCCGCGTGGCCGCCTGTAAGTCGCCGGAGAACTTGATGCGCTCGCCACGATGCCGTGCCAGCAGTTCGGGCAGAAATTTCTCGTGAATCGGCACCTCGCCGTTTCGCAGCGCCGCCAGTTTCTTCTCGTCGTTATCGACCAGTACAACTTCGTGCCCCAGATCGGCGAAGCACGCGCCTGTCACCAATCCCACATACCCGGAACCGACTACCGCGATTCGCATAGCGAGCCCGCTCTCCTTAGAGTTTTCATTTGCACCTCCGGCTCGTCGGCGTGCACTTTCTTACTGTAGCAGTCTTTCCAGAGCCGTCGGCGTGCCCATCGTCACCATCGCGTTCTTCAGGCCCAGGAACGGGAATTGGAATCTCACAAGAATAAGGTGACCGGTGTCACTGCACCGGCTCCCGGCAATGGGCGTGGCGGCAAATCTTGTCGGAAGTCAGACATATGTATGCCGCTGATGCTCCCGGCGCAGGAAGGAGTGGTTCGCTCGCCGGCAAAGGAAGATCGCGAAATGTGCAGGTTTCTGCGACCACCACTAAAGTGGCATTGCGACTCCGCAGACTTCGGATGTATAAATCTCCGGAACCGCTCTCAGGTCATTAATCCTTAAACAAGCTCCTTCCCCGGTGTGGTAACCGCTATTTCCCAGGGCGATTCCCTGGCGGCTGTATTTCGAGGTAACCAGGCAATGATGCGCTACTCCTTATTGCACCAAGGCACGAGAGTCTCCTCCGGTATGTCTCCCCGGTCCATGGATCATTCGACGTTGACACTGGCGTTCTCTCGCAATCTTTACGCGATTTTGCTCGTGGTTGGCATAGCCTTGCTGTCGTCTTCATATTCGTTTGCGCAGGTGCCTTTTCCCACCAGCCGTTTTGATAACGCCCGCGACGGCGCCAACACCAACGAAACTCTGCTGACCCCGGTGAACGTCAACCAGAAGAGTTTCGGCCACCTCTTCAGCGCTCCCGTCGACTACATCGTGATGGCCCAGCCCTTGTACATGCCCAACGTGAATATCCCCGGTCAGGGCATCCACAACGTTGTCTACGTTGTTACTCAGGCGGACTCCGTCTACGCCATTGATGCCGACACCGGCGCCCAGCTCTGGTATGCCAGCATGCTTAACGTCGGCGGCACGACCGCCAGCGGCAAGTATCTGCCGTGCGGCGCCGCTGGTCCCGGCTTCGCCCAGGAAGGCATCATCGGAACCCCGGTCATCGATCCCACCACCAACACCATGTATCTGGTGGCCAAGACGCTTCTCAACACCACTGTCCGCCACCATCTCCACGCGCTGGACATCACCACCGGCAATGAGCAACCGAACAGCCCCGTCCTGATCACCGCCACTAGCGTTAGCCAGAGAGGCCACGTCACAAATTTCAACAGTCTCCACCAGAAGAATCGCCCCGGTCTCTTGTTACTCAACGGCGTGGTTTACTTAGGCTTCGGCTCGAACTACTGCAACGACGACAACAGCGGCTGGGTTCTTTCCTACGACGCCTCCAGTCTGACGCAACTCGCCGTCTTTAACACCTCGCCCGATCAAGGATTGACTTCCATCTGGCAGGCGGGCAATGGCCTCGCCGCCGACGAAGCCGGCAACCTCTTCGTGGAAACCGCCGAGGCCGGCAACACCGGATACGATATCCAAAACGGGGGCCAGACCTATTGCAACAGCGTGGTGAAGCTTAGCCCCGAACTCACAGTTGCCGATTATTTCACCCCGTGGAGCGTCGCCTTCCTCAACAGCAACGATCTGGACTTGAGTTCCACCGGAGCTCTCATCCTTCCCGATCAAGACGGCCCCTATCCCCATGAAGTCGTCGCCAGCGGCAAGCAGGGCTTCGTCTATGTTCTCGATCGCGACAACATGGGCATGTACCAGGCGAACGACAGTCAGGTTCTGCAGGAATTCCCCCTGCTTCCGGGGCAGAGCCCCTACGCTGCCCGGGACGTCGACTTTAGTTCCCCCGCGTACTGGAATAACACGGTGTATTACGCTCCCGATCCCTCTCCGCTCCTGGCTTTTCCCTTGTCCAGCGGATTGCTTGGCACTCCGGTCAAGACTGCCGGGTCCTACGTCGGCGCCCATTCTCCATCCATTTCCGCCAACGGCAACAGCAACGGAATCCTGTGGGTCATGACCAACCAACTCTTCGCTTTCGACGCCGTATCTCTGCAACTGCTCTACGGCACCAATCAAGCCCCCGGTTCGCGCGACAAACTCCCGCCCATCGGCCATTTCGTTACGCAGACCGTCGCTAACGGCAAGGTCTATGTCGGCACCCAGGCCAGTCTGGAAGCCTACGGACTGTTTCACGTCCTAAATGTCACTGGTGGTAACGCCCAGACCGCAACGGTGAATACCACGCTGGCCGCGCCGATTCAAGTACAGGCCAGCAACCCCTACACCGGACAGCCCGACGTCGGCGCCACCGTCAACTTCAGCGATGGTTGCAAAGCCGGCAGCAATACCTGCGGTACGTTCAATCCTCCATCCACCACGACCGACGCCAACGGGAATGCCTCGACGACCTACACTCTCCCCAAGAAAGCCGGCACTTACACGTTGACGATCTCCGGGACCGGCTTCGGCAATGCTACCGTCACGGCCACGGCCACGCCCGCCGCAGCCGCACAGTTCATTTCCTATGGTGGAGCAAAGCAGACGGGCGCTGCCGGTTCCAACCTCGCTAAGCCCATCGTTGCCCAGGCGCTGGACGTTTACAAGAACGGCGTCCCCGGTTTGACCGTCAACTTCTCCGCCAACAAAGGTGCCATTCCAACACCATCTTCCGTCGTCACAGACGCCAGTGGGATGGCCCGTACGATTCTGCAGTTGCCCACCACCGTGGGCACGGTCACGGTCACCGCCAGTTCCCCGGGATTCAAGAACCTCACCTATCCCGAGTACTCCGTTGGCGGACCCGCCGCCACCATCGTCGTCACTGGCGGCAATAATCAGTCCGCCACCGCTGGAACCCAGTTGCCGCAGGCGCTCACCGTGCTTGTGACGGACCAGTACAGCAATCCCGTTTCCGGCGCCAGCGTTACCTTTAGCGACGGCGGTGCCGGCGGCACTTTCTCCAGCCCCAATCCCGGTGTCACCGGCAGCAACGGAACCGTGACCCAGTCGTATACCCTGCCTGTTTCCAGCGGACCCATCAGCGTCACCGCGACCACTAGCGGAGCCGCCAGTCCCGCTGTCTTCGCGGAGACCGCCGTTGCCGGACCCGCCGCCACCGTCGCCGTCACTGGCGGCAATAATCAATTTGCTCCTGCCGGAACCCCGTTGCCCCAAGCCCTGACCGTGCAAGTGAACGACCAGTATGGCAATCCCGTTTCAGGCGTCAGCGTTGTTTTTAGCGACGGCGGAGTTGGCGGCATATTCTCTAACTCCAACCCCGGCGTCACGAATAGCACTGGAACGGTCGCTCAGTTCTATACGCTCCCGCCATCTCCGGGATCGGTCACCATTACTGCCACCGCTGCCGGGGTGGTGAATCCCTCCGTCTTCACCGAGACGGGCCAGTAGTTTCAGCCGGTGGAACTCGCGTACTGCTCGACCGCCCCCGATCGTGGGGATGACTCCGCGCCTCGAGTTGCAGAAATGCAAATTTCTCGAGGACCGAGCCTTCCCTAACGATTGACTTCCCCAGCGTTTCGGGGGAAACTCCCCTCTGAGCCTGCTTTCCCCCGCATTACGGCAGGCTGCCGGAACAAATGATGTTCCCGCAACCTATGTCGAGGCCCGTGTTCCGCCCTGACGATTCGGATGACCCGACCCGCGCTCTCGAGCATCATCTCCTCGCCGGTTTTCCACCCGATCTCGCGCTAGATTTAGCGCTCAACGATCTTGTAGTCCGCGCCGCCGCCGCCGCGCGCGCCACCGCCGCCGCACTCGCCCTGCTCCGCGGCGACCAAATGGTGTGCCGCGCCGCCACCGGACAACTTGCTCCCGATCTCGGTGTTCCCCTCAACATCAGAGACGGTCTCTCGGGCGCTTGTCTTGAAACTCGTCAACCGCAGCTGTCGGTCGATACCGAGTCTGATCCGCGCGTCAACGCAGCCGTCTCTCGACACCTCGGCATCCGATCCATCCTTATCGTTCCTGTCTTCGGGATGCACAACGACGGGAACGCCGGTGTGAACCACGATGTGAACGACACAGCGAAGATCACCGGAATTCTCGAAGTCTTTTCGAGCTCTCCCGCCGCCTTCTCCAATTCCGATCAAAAACTGCTGGAAGGTTTTGCCGAGCAATGCGCCCGCATTTGCCGCGCTGCCCTCGAAGTTAGTCAGCGCGTGCCCCCCGCGATGATCCCGCTGGAAACGGTGCCGCCGGAGACGGTTCCACCGAAGATGTTCCCGCCGAAAAGGGTCTCGCTCGACATTCTCGAGGCCGGCAAGGTGCTGCCCGAGATCGTCTCGTCGCCAAGAGTCGCGCCCGATTTCACCGCCGCCAGTCCGCTGGCTCGGAGTCATCCCTACGAAGCTTGGACCCTGATTCTCGGAGGCCTCGCGATCTTTGCCACCATCGCCGTCAGCTTCCTCATCGGCTCCCGCGTTGGATGGCTCTCCAGCAGCCAGACTGCCCAGTCCATTCAGGTAGAGACAGCGCCGCTAGATTCCTGTGCCGGGAAGGCCGGCCCCGGCTGTCCGCCCGAGCCCACCTCACCTGGGCAAGGCCCGGCAGTCCCTGCCGCATCCCTGCCAACAAACAAGTCGGCGTTAGAGGGAGTGCAGAAGAGAGTTCAAGACAAAGTGCAGGAAAGAACGCCCAAGCAGAAGTCTCCGGTTTCCGCCGCATCGGCCGACGAGTTAGTCGTCTACGAAAAAGGCAAAGTCATCTTCCGCATGAAGCCCATTCCGGCCAGCCCCGTCCGCGAAAAATCTGGACATGCGAGCCTCCGCCAGAGCGGCGATTCCGTTGTGGAAGCATCGTCTTCCACCAGGCTCGCGGCATCCGCCGCCACATCCCCAATCGCCACATCCCCGCTTGCCACATCAAAGTCCGCTGCCTCAAACGTCTGGCTGTCTCCGACGCAAGCGGAAACCCGCCTGCTCAGCCGCACCGAGCCCCACTATCCCGCCGAAGCCCTCGCCGCCCACCGCGCCGGTGACGTGGTCCTCGAAGTTCAAGTTGCAGAAGATGGCTCCGTTTCGAACATCCGCACTCTAAGCGGAGATCCTCTGCTTGCCGCTGCCGCCAGCGAAGCCGTCCGCAACTGGCGCTACCGGCCCTACCGTCTGCACGACCGCCCCTCCCAGTTCCAGACGGATGTAACCCTGAGCTTCACACTGCCGAACTGAGCCGTTGTCCAACTGGCCGGAGCGCGGCGCCAACTCACGCTTGATACAATCCGTCACGGATCGCAAATGGAAAGAATCCCCGAGATCGACGGCCTGCGCGCGCTGGCTGCGCTTTCCGTTTTCGCGCATCACGCCTTCGGCTTCGCGGCGATCCTGCGCATCACCAGCGCGGGTTGGATTGGGGTGGATCTGTTTTTTGTAATTTCCGGCTACCTCATCACGACAATCTTGCTGGGGATGCGTGACGCTCCGCACTATTTCAAGACTTTTTACATGCGGCGCACCCTCCGCATCTTCCCCCCGTACTATGCTTTTTTTCTTCTCTGCTGTGGGCTCTCCATTATTCTGGTGCGATTCGCCGGATACCCACAGCTCTCTGCGAAGCTGTGGCTGGCCTTTGCGCTGTATGGGACAAGCCTGGTTGTGGTGCGGCCCTGGTATTTTGGCGCGGTTTCGCGATTGCTGCCACCAGTGCGAGCAATCGAGGTGACGTGGTCTCTCTCCATCGAAGAACTGTTTTATCTTCTCTGGGCGCCGGCGGTCCGCTTCCTGAGCAGGCGGCAGCTGCGCCTGCTCGTGATCGGAGTGATTCTCCTGGCCCCGCTCATCCGATGGTATGTACACACTCCCGGAGAACGGACGGAGTACTTTTTCTTCCCCGCAAGAATGGATACATTGGCCTTCGGCGCACTTCTGGCGCTCTTTAAGGATCGCATCCGACTCTCGCCCGTGTCCGGCTGGATCGTAGGACTTGGCCTGGCCGCTTCCGCTTGTCTCTTATTTCTGATCCACGACCCGGAGCGGAACGCCTTCTTTGCCGTCTTCGGCTACACGACCATCGCAGTCAGCATGGCCCTGGTGCTTGCCTACGTGCTGGTAAGGGCGGCAACGGATAGTCCGGTATGCCGCATCTTACGGTCGTCCTTGCTCGTGAAGCTGGGAACCATCTCCTACATGTTTTATCTCTTACATCTTTTTGTCATCTTCGTCGTTCGGCAGATCTTTGCGAATGTTCTGGTGCGCCATTGGGCGTTGAACCGCACACTTCAAGTGTCGGCAAGTCTCGCCGTGACCATCTTGGCCGCCTCGCTGTCGTGGAAGTATTTTGAGTCGCCCATCCTGCGCTTGAAATCGCGGTTCGAACCCGGCCCCACATCCGCGTGAGGCCGGGTTCTGATCGCCTCCTCGAGAAGACCGGTCAATCCTTAGTGCCGATTCGGCCTTTCCACTCCCACCGCCAGCTATGGAACCCATAGAGGTGCTCTGGGATGACATCCCTGGCAGTTGTTGAGCGGAAACGCGACCTTGCGATGACACGCGCCGCAGTATTGCCCCTCGATATTTGAGAACATCGAGAAGTGGAGTGCGCCTTTCTGGGCGGTTGGGAAGATCTCCGGATGGCAGAGTTCACAGCCGTTCCAGATGGAATGCTTCTCGTGTGAGAAGAAAATGGGACTAACCCAGGGCATTGCGGCTTCGACGGAAAAATCCTTCCGGTTCTGCATGCGGTCCGTTCTGACGGAAATTCCTTCCACAAAATCGACCGGCTTGATGGCTCCGGTCTTCTCCGCCGCCTCCCAATTCACCCCGTAAATACCCTTCGGGAGTTTCGCGGTGAACTCCTTGTACTCATATTTCCGTACGCCCTGTTTGCCCAGGGAATGGCACTGGTCGCACTCTGCGCTATGCGCGCTGTCGGAGCATGCCGCGAAGATGGTCTTACCGTCGAACACTTTCTTCCCATCATGGCAGGCGCCGCAATGGAAACCTTCGTGGTTCGTCTTCGCATTGATGCCCGTGGCCTTTGCCTCCATGGCAAAGCCGACATCGACGTGGCAGACCCGGCAGGTGAACTTCGACCGATGCAGCCAATGATCGAATACGACCGCGCCCGGCTCCGTTCCAGGGTAGTTGTCAAGAATTACCTTGCCGTACTCGGAGGGTTCCGGCGCCGGTTTGGGCAAATAGATTTGGGCGGACGCGATATACGCTAGGAGTAGAATCCCGCAGGCCAGCACGAGCGAGAGAAGCCCGTGCTCATTTCTTTTCTTTCCTTTTCGCATCGAGGACGTAGGCATAAAGACCTCGGCATTTTCGTAGTCGTTCCAGATAGACTTTTTTTCGCGATTCGTCGAGCTTTTCAATCCGCGGTTGCAGGTTGTCGCATCTCCGAATCAGATCCACGAGTTCCTCCTGCGAGAAAGTCATGGCATCCTCGGTCTTCGCGCAAATGTTATCGAACTCCTTCTGCCATGATTCTTGCGCGGCGTCCGCCGAGGAAGCGAATGCGGAGGGCCCGCCGATCGCACGCACGCCGCACAAGCCGGCGAGCCCCATGAAGACCAATGCCGTAAGGACCGTTGCCCAGAACTTTGCCTTGAACAACTTTGTTTGGAAAACCATGATCCTCTCTCCTCAGGGTTGGACCGGTTTGGAATGGCAGCGCTGGCAGTCCGTCAAAGGAAATGCCACCGTCGTATGGCATGCGCCACACGACTTGCCTTGCGAGATGTCCACCATCGTGTACTTCACGGTGCCCCTTTTCACGCCCATGAAGATATCCGGGTGGCACAGTTCGCATCCGTTCCAGACGGTATGTTTCTTGTGGGAGAAGATGATGTCGGGCATTCCCTCAACCTTGGGGTTGAGCGCGAAATCCTTCTGCACGACGAGGGAGTTCTTTTGCGCGGAGACGCCGGGAAGAAAACTGGCCGGCTTGATCAGTCCCATCTCCTCCGATTTTTCCCAATCCAACCCGTTCCCGAATCGTTCTTTGGGAAGCGGTTGGCTGAATTGGAAGAAGTCGAAATCAGACGAGACTTTCTGCCCTTCGGAGTGGCAGCGCGCGCACCTCTTCTCATCTTCCAGGCTCGCTTTTCTGGAGCAGGCTTGGAAGACCGTCTTTCCCTCAATGCCGACCATCTTGCCGTTATGACAGGTCCCGCAGTAATAACCGCGTGCGTTATCCGCCGCCTTGATGTCGGTCCCGCCCGCCTTCATCGCAAAACCGATGTCCACGTGACAGACGCGGCAGGTAAACATGGAGCGGTGAAGCCAATGTTCAAAAACAACTGGCGCCAGGTCTGCTTTCTCGGAGTAATTGTTGATGACGACCCGGCCGTACTCGTAGGGGAGAGGTCTTTTTTTCTTCGTGCCCGTTTGGGATAGGGCCGGACTACAAAAAAGACCACAAAAAACCAGAATCAAAGCCAGTGCAATTTTCTTGTTCATCGAGATCCTCCTCTCGATTGAACTGCGCTTATCGCATCCTCTTGCCGACGCGCTCTGCTACTGCTCCTCCTCATTAAGTGCGCCGCTCTCAGGAAAGATCCCCGTCGGCGCATGACACTATTTCAGTTTCATTGATACCACTCGACGCAGATGTGTTGCAGTGACAGTAGTCACCCTTTTCAGTGATAACTGGGCCAAGTTTTGCTGCTGCATGCAGTGATCGGCGATGAGAATCGTGCTCGTGCAGCATGGACAGCAACTCAGTTGAACTCTGCTAGAATGCTCTAACCTCAGGGTCCTCGGGAGCTCCTCATGCGCCGATGTTTAGCAGTCCTGGCTGGATTTATTTTGACAGGAGTTGTTTCGACTTTTTCAGCTGCATCTTCGCCCCAGGCGGCCACTCCAGAAGCCGAATTGCAGGGTGCGTTCCGCCGTCCCGAAAAGAACGGGTGGACATTCGTGCATCTGCAAGGCACGCCGCACCAGATCGGCTTTCAAAACGGCTACCTGCTGGCGCCTGAGATCGCGGACACGCTCAAAGTCGAGATGCTCGAACAGACGCACGACAATAAGAAGGACTGGCAGTTCTTCCGCGACGCCGCGCAAAACATGATGTGGCCGCACATTGAGCAGGAGTATCGCGAGGAACTTCAAGGCATCGCCGACGGCGTAAATGCTCACGGCGCGAAGGACGGAACCGCGAAGGACGGAACAAAGATCGATCTCTGGGACGTCGTGGCCTTGAATGCCTCCGAGGAGTGGAGCTACTACGTTAAGGAATATGATCGGTTGCATGGGATCAAATCGGCTTCGCTGGCGGTTCCCGAGCACTGCAGCGCCTTTGTGGCCACCGGCAGCTATACCAAAGACGGCAAGATTGTGATCGCGCACAATAATTGGACGGAATATCTGGACGGCGAGCGCTGGACCATCGTTTTCGATATTGTTCCCGCTCACGGCAGCCGCATGCTCATGGACGGCCTGCCCGGCGTCATCCACAGCGCCGACGATTTTGTGGAGAACTCCGCCGGAATCGTCATTACCGAAACGACCATCGGCCATTTCTACGGATATGACCCGAATGGGATTCCGGAATTTGTGCGGGCGCGCAAGGCGGCACAATATTCTGCTTCCATCGACGATTTTGCGCGCATCATGAAGGAAGGCAATAACGGCGGCTACGCCAATACCTGGCTGATCGCCGATACGGCAAAGAACGAAATCGGCCGCCTCGAGTTAGGGCTAAAAAACGTTACGCTGGAACGGAAAAACGACGGGTATTTCGTAGGCTCGAATTTCCCCATCAACGAAAAGCTCATCC
Source organism: uncultured Acidobacteriaceae bacterium (assembly GCA_963778255.1). GTDB lineage: Bacteria > Acidobacteriota > Terriglobia > Terriglobales > Acidobacteriaceae > Acidiflorens. Next base: position 8,971 of record CAVZUP010000019.1, on the reverse strand, counting down.
GCGAAGAAACGGATTTCGATCCCCATGACATGAGCTTGAGCGCCAACGCCCGCCATGTGCGCTGGGAACAACTGATGGCGGAGAACAAAGGCAAAATCGACCTGGCGGCGGCGCAGCGCTTTTTGGCCGACCACTACGACACCTTCGAAAACAAGGAAGATGCCGACGAGCGCACCCTCGACGGCCACATCGAGCTTTCACCGCGAGGTTCCCAGCCTTGGGAGCCGCCGTTCGGAATGGCCGGCGCGGTTCAGAACAAGGCCACCGACGCCAGCCTGGCGGCGAAAATGAGTTTCAGCGCTGCCGCCGGTCATGCTTGTGGGATGGATTTCAAAGCGGCCGACCATGTGCATGCACATCCGGAGTTCGCCTGGCAGAAAGACCTTCAACGTGACATGAACGCGCATGTCTGGACGACCTTCAGCGCGGCCAACCAGCCGTAGAGTCCGTAGAGGGTGCCCCGTCCAAGCTTTGCTTGCCGGAGGCGCAGCAAGTTCAGAGTTTCCCTAAGAGAACGCCAACTCCTTGGCCCGCTGCACCGCCTTCACCACCGCCTTAATCAAGGTTACGCGCAGCTTGCCCTCTTCCAGTTCCATGATGCCGTCAATCGTGCATCCCGCCGGAGTCGTCACCGCATCTTTCAGCAGCGCCGGATGATCCCCGGTTTCGAGCACTACCCGAGCCGCGCCCATCGTGGTCTGCGCCGCCAGGAGCGTTGCTATATCGCGCGGCAGACCGACCTTTACTCCCGCCTCAGCCAGCGATTCCAGAATGATGTAGATGTAAGCCGGCCCGCTCGCCGACAATCCCGTGACCGCGTCCATATGTTTTTCGTCCACGACCACCGTGCGCCCCACCGCATCGAAAAATTTCGTAGCCGTTTCCAGATGCTGCCTGGTAGCGAACTTTCCCTTGCAGAGTGCGGTCATGCCCGCGCCCAGCACGCACGGAGTATTCGGCATCGCGCGCACTACCGGCACTTCTTTCCCCAGCGCCCGCTCAATCATCTCCGTGGGAACCGATGCAGCCACCGAAATAATCAATTGCTTAGCATGGACGTGTGCGCGAATCTCTCTCACTACATCGGCCACCACCTGCGGCTTCACGCACAGAAAGACAATGTCGGCGTCCTTCACGGCTTCGGAATTGTCGGTGCCGGCGTGCACCTTTAATTTCTCCTTTAGGATCCGCGCCCGCTCCACATGCGCTACCGTAGCCCAGGTTTGCGCCGGCGACAACAATCCATCACGCAAAAAGGATTGCAGCAAAATTGCTCCCATCTTCCCCGCGCCTAAGATCGCCACTTTCTTCTTACCAACACTTTGCCCCATAGGATTCTCCCGGCCAAGATATAGAAGGCACCAGATTACACGAATCGCGCTTGCAACGGTTCAGATTGAACCCCTGCTGTTGCACGTTTTTCCTTCAAACTGAAGCCTTGATATTCAGGAACCGTTCCACCGGCACCATCTTCAGGATCTCCCTCCCAATCGGCAATGACGCCGTAGCTGCTGGAGACGGCACGTTAAGCACATGCAGGAATCTTTCTCGCGCCACGAACCGGAAATCATCCACCAGCACCCCGTCCGGCGCGACCGCCTGCGCCCGCACTCCCGACCCGCCCGGCGTCATATCTTCCATCCGCACCTCAGGCACTAACTTCTGGCACGAGCGTACAAATTCCCGCTTGCGCAGTGAACGGCGGAATTCTCCCAGTCCATTTTTCCAATGTTGCCGCGCCATCGCCCAGAATCCCGCGTTCAGGAACACTTCCATCGTCTCGCCCAAATCGAAATCCACCCAACGGTAGCCCTCGCGCCGGAAAGCCAGCACCGCATTCGGCCCGGCATCCACATTCCCCTGAATCCGCCGCGTGAAGTGCACGCCCAGAAACGGATACCGCGGATCGGGCACGGGATAAATCAGCGCCCGCACCAATCCCTGTCGCGCCGCCGCCAGATCGTAATACTCTCCGCGAAACGGAATAAGGATCATTCCCGGATCGTCGCCCGCCATTCGCGCCACCCGATCGCTGTACAGCCCAGCGCAATTCACCACATACCGTGCCGAGAATTCACCCGCCCGCGTCCGCACCACGACATCATCCGAACTTCCCGAGGAAGCCCGCTCGAATCCCACCACGCCCGTGTTGGTCCTAACCTCGGCGCCGTGCGCCGCCGCGATCTCCGCATACTTCGCCGTCACGGCCGCATAATCCGTGATTCCGGTCGAGGGCACCAGCAGCGCACGCACTCCGCCTACATGCGGTTCGAACTCGAGCATCGCCGCGCGCGAGAGCAACCGCAATCCCTCCAGTCCGTTAGTGATGCCCTGTGCCAGCAACACATCCAGTCGCGCTGTCTCCTCAGAGTTCGTAGCAACGATCAATTTTCCGCACACTTCATGCGGAATACCATGCCGCGCGCAGAATTCCACGATCTCGCGCGCCCCAGCCACACACAAGCGCGCCTTGAGCGACCCCGCTTTGTAATACACCCCGCTGTGGATGACCCCGCTGTTGTGTCCCGTCTGATGCCGAGCCACCCCCGCCTCTTTTTCCAGAACCACCACGCGCAAGCCGGGGAACTTCTCGACCGCCTGCATGGCAAAAGATAGCCCAACGATGCCGCCGCCAATCACCGCAATGTCATAAGTCATAGGTTTGTGTGGCGCGGACACTCTTGTCCGCGGCCTTTGACTTCGATCCTAACCTACGTGCTCATCCATGACCGTGACCGCGGGAACAAGCTGATGTGACAAGAAAAAAGGCGCAGACAGGACCCTGCGCCCCACTTAATTTCCTCAGCGTCCTCCGCATCTCGGCGGCAGATTGCCCTACTGCACAGTCAAAGTCACGACCTGCCCCTGCGGCGTCGCACCCGTCGCCGTAGCTGTCACCGTAATCTGCGACGTCCCCAATGCCGTCGGCGCCGCCACCGTCACGAAAGATGATCCCGGAGAAGAAGCCAGCGCCGAGGTGGCCGTCACCGTCACTGTCGCCGGACTCGGCACCACCGCTGGAGCCGTATACAGCCCCGTCCCGTCCACCGTGCCATTTGCGCTCCCGCCCGTCACCGCCCAGGTTACATTCTGGTTCGTTGAGCCATTCACCGTTGCGGTAAATTGTTGCTGCGTGACTCCCGCTGGCCACGAGTTACCCGCTTCACTGGCAAACAAAGCCGCCGTCCCCGGACTCACCGCCACGGATACGTTCGTTTCCACCGTCAACGTTTCGTCAGGCGTAGCATGGGTCAGGGTCCCGTCCGTTCCCTGGATCGTAAAGTTAAATGTCCCCGGCGTCGCGTTGCCCACTACCACCGTGACCTGCGTGCCGCCGGCCGTTGGTGTCACCGACGACGGCGAGATTCCGCATGTCCCCGGCGCGCCTGTCGTACAGGTCAAGGACACGGTCCCGCTGTAGCCGTTCAATGCCGTCACCACTCCGCTCCACGTGAGGTTCTGATTCACCAATGTGGAGTTCGGAGGAGTAGTAGTCACAGCAACCGAAAAGTTCGGCGGTGGCCCGGCGCTGCTAGTGCCACCACCCCCAACCCCGCCGCAAGAAATTAGCGCCATCAACCCCAGCCCCAGACACATGCCCGCGATTCCAACGGAGAGAATTCGCTTGCGCGGTCCAGTTCGTCCCAGCCCCACAATTCCCATCGCTGCCACCCAAGCGAGTGTGAAAAGTGGCAACATACGGGAACGCGCGCTCGCGTAGTGACGGCCGCTTCCGGCGGTCCAAGCTGAGCGCAACGCGGACTTCCTCTGCGGCCGCGATTCAATCCCTGAATTCGGCCCCGCCGTGGAAATTGTGAGCGCGACCGCGGTTGTCCCCGCCCCCGCCGCAATCGACGCCGGACTAAACCCGCAACTGGTCAAAGCCGGTAAGCCCGAGCAGGCAAAGCTCACCGCCGAGCTGAACGTTCCGCCTCCCGCAGGGGACGCCGAAAACGTATAGCTGGCACTCTGTCCTGCCAGCACCGTCACGGACGCATTGCCCGTATCCGTCCACTTAAAGCTGGTCGGCCCGGTCACCGTCAGTCCGAACGTCTGTGTCTTGGCCGCGGGCGCTCCTGTCGTCATCGCCGAGATCGTCACCGCTGTCGGACCGCCCACCGGAGTCCCCGCCGCCGCAGTTACCGTCAACGTAACCGTCACCGGAGCCGAAGCCGTAGGACTCACCGCACTCGATGGCGAGAACGCGCAAGCTGCCCCCGAAGGCAGCCCTGCCGAACAACTCAGCGCCACCGTCCCCGCAAAACTTCCCGCCGCCGTGACCTGAAATGTGCTTGCCCCTGACGTTCCGCCTTGCGCCACACTCAGCGCACTTGGACTGGGCGCCGTCAAGTAGAAGTCCACCACATGCAGCGTGACCACGGCGTCGTGCGTAATCGCGTTTGGGTCCGTTCCCGCCGCGTGCGCGTTGAAAGTGTAATCGCCCACGCTTCCGCCCGCTTTCAAGGTGTAGGCCGCCGTCGGAACTGCCTGCGTCGGCTGCATTGTGCAACTCGACGGAGCCGCGCCCGTACAGCTCAAGTTCACCGCGCTCGCATATCCGTTCTGCGCCGTCAACGTGCCATTGAATGTAGACGTCTGCGTCGGAAATACCGTTTGCGGCGAATTCGATATTACATTCGTGTAGCCGGGCGTCGTCTCCAGCGAGTAGTTCCAGATACCTCGCCCATAGGTCGATGCCACCAGCGTCTTCGTGCCCGCGTTAGGATTAAAGAGTTGCAGCGCCGTTACCGGAGCGTTCGGCAGAAATCCCGACGCACCCGGTGCCGGCGCCGGACCAACTTCCGTCCAACTTGGAGCGCTCGTTGCGCTGACAAATACGCCAACATCGGTTCCCGCGTAAATTAGCCCGGCCGAGGCGTCCACCAGCAAAGCGTTTACCGGCGCATCCGGCAACTCCGTCGCTCCCGTACCGGTCCAGTCCGTCCACCTCGCACCCGCATTCGCTGTCTTCCACACATGCGACGTGGGGAAGCCCGGCGTGCTGAATCCCATGATCCCCACATACGCCGTGCTGCCCGACACATCGGACGAATCCATCGCTACCGACGAAATCGCGTACCCCTGCGGATTGACGCTCTGCGTGATGTTCGTCATCAAACTTACGCCCGCGTCGGTCGTAACCCACACCTCGCCGCCAGAAGTTCCGTCCGAATCCCCGCTCAGTGGCCCATATCCGTTCGTTACCGCGTACACCGTTTCCGAATTGCCATCAGTGCTTAGCGGACCGCCCGCGGCGAGCGCATTGACCAAATTGACTTCCTCACCCGTACACACGCCGGTCCCTAACGTGTCGAAGTCATTGCTGAGCTGCAGCGGAGCCGTTCCGCCGGTACTGATCGACCACACGCGGCAAGTTCCCACCAGCATTTGACTGGCATTCTGCGGGTCCAGAATGTAGGGAGTGTAGAAAGCTCCCTGGTCTCCGCCCAGGCTGGCCGAGCTGACGATCTGCGAGAATCCGGAGTCGTTGCACGCCGTTCCTGCCTCGCACTTCAAAATCGTGACGTACGGATTCGAAGCAAACCACTCGTTGGGATTTTCCGGATTGATCGCATTGAATCCGCCATCGCCGCCGAGCGCATTCTGCCAAGTTCCGCTCTCGGTCGCCGTGCCGGTTTTCGGAGAGCCGTTGTCCTGCGTTCCCCCCAGCAGAATGTCAGCATTCGTCGGATGCGCCGAGACCGAAACAAATTCCGTCATCGAGCCCAGCGTCTGGCTCAGGCTGTCAAACTGATTCGTTCCCGAGCAACTCCCCACGTTCAGCCCGGCATAGCCGTCGAGCGTCCGGCTGATGCCGCCATCATGCGCGAAGTATCCGGGCGAGGTTTCCCCTGCAACCATGAAGGCAATTCCGTGCTGATCGGGATGCACATGCGCCGGCGCCGCGAGCGGACTACAGCCATAGACGTGCGTCAAATTGATCCAATCGCCCTGCGTGCAGCTCGTACTGCCGGGTTCTAGTGTGCACTTGTAGAGATTGATTGCACCCGCGTAAATATCAGTCCCCGTGGAATTCGGAGGCGCTGGATCGGGAATCGCCGTCAATTCCAGGTTGTACCATCCCTGTTCCACGCCGCAGCCGCTGTTGACGCCAAACGCGTCGTCGCCGCAGTTGGTGATGCCGTTATCCGGAATCTGTGTCCAACTCGCGCCGCCGTTCCCGGATCCGCCGTTCAAGGTCTGCCAGATGCCCTCGTCGGCAGGTGTGGGATTTCCATAGGCGTCCGGCTGCACATCGACAACCCACACATACATCTCATTGCGTCCCGGCACCACGGCGAACTCGCCACGATAGATCAGACAACTCGAAGCATTCGAACCAGGAGGGCAGTTCGCCGATGCCAGCCCCGCCGTTGGCTGTGTAGTTAACCGAGTGAAGTGCTGCCCATCCGTCGAGGAATACAACCCATGCCGCCGGATAAAAGCGTAGAAAGTCCCGCTGGTCCCCTGGCTCGGGTTATAAATCACCGCCGTGGCCGAGGCCGGAACCGCCCCGTCCGAGAGGACCACGCGATTCCAGGTCACGCCCCCGTCCTGCGAAAAATAAAGTCCGCGCGCCGTCGAATTCCCGTCTTCTTCCAGTCCAAGATACAGCCCGTTGTCTCCGGCTGTCGCCGCCACCACCAGTTTGGGATGCACCGTGCTGAAGGCGATCTTGCTGAACCCAACGCCCAGAAACGACTGTCCCGTCTCCGCACTCTGAATCTGCGTCCAGGTCGAACCGCCATTCGCCGACCGCAGAATTCCCAACCCGTAGTAAGAATCGCCCGAGCTGTTCGTCTCCCCGGTTCCCACCAGAATAATGTTGCTTGTTCCCGGACACGCGACCGGCTGCAATGCAATCGCACCCACCGCCAGAGTCGGCTGATCGTCAATCAGAGCCTGCCATGTAACCGCAGCGGGATTGGAACTCAGACTGCCCGCGTTCGTCGATTTCCAAAGACCCCCATAGGCTCCGCCGAGCAGCACTGTGTTTCCCGTGCAATCCGCGGGATCGATCAACACCGAAGTCGCGCGCCCGGAAACCCAGTTGTAGTTCTGCCCGCCATCGCCCGTGGCGTCGGAAGCGAGCGGTGCCGGCCCAAGCGGCACCCAAGCCGCGTTAGTTTGTGGACTGTAGGGTGCCCCACCCAAGCTCTGCTTGGGTGGCTGTGTGGAGCGAGACGAATCCGCACGTGCCGCTCGCATCGCCATCTTCTGCCGGTAAGCCCGAAAGCGGAGAGCCGCCGCCGATTGCCCAGGCACAGTGCGCCCTCGCTGGTTCCAGTTCCAGCCCAAATGATCGCGCGCGTAAGGTTTCTGCGAGGAGGCGGGCTCTTTTTCAGGCGCTTGGGCGAATGCGTTCGTGGAAAAAACGACCACGAAGAACGGAACCAGGACGGCGACGAGAAAAGTGAGAGGCGAGAAGCGCGGATGACGGCTGGTCATAAGTTGAATCCCGCAGGTACGCCGCTGCGGCGCACGCGTAGAGTTTCCACGATGTAGGCGAGATTTCCACGTCCCCGAAAGTGCCGCAGTCCTTGGTAGCCATTGGGCAAGCTATCAGCTGGGTGCTCCGTCCTAACGTCGCGTCCTTTGAGACGTTAGGGTGGGATTTCCGCAACATCCGCTATAATGGCAAAACCATGTCCGTGATCAAGAACATCGGAGCCATCGCCCAGGGAATGACCATCACCCTGAAGGAGATGTTTCAGCCCACCGTCGTCGAGAATTATCCCGACGGCGACGGCCCCCTGAAAGGCGCGAAGTTCCAGGAGCGCTTCCGCGGCATGCACGTGTTGCAGCGCGACGAAAATGGACTGGAGAAATGCGTCGCCTGTTTCCTCTGCGCCGCCGCCTGCCCCTCAAATTGCATCTACATAGAGGCGGCTGAGAACACTGCCGAAGCCCGCGTTTCAGGCGCCGAGCGCTACGCCCGCGTCTATAACATCGACTATAATCGATGCATATTTTGCGGCTATTGCGTGGAGGCGTGCCCAACCGACGCGATCACCCACGGCCACGGATTTGAGCTGGCTAGTTTCAATGCCAGCAACTTGGTATACCGCAAAGAACAGATGCTGGCGCCTGCTCCGGCGCATATGGGAGACAATCAGGTGTTCGCGCAATCGGAGCGGGATGCGGGCGTGACCGGGGATTAGCAAAGTCTAAGACTTTCCACCAAACGCCGGTCCCGCGAGGACCGGCGTTGTTGTATGGGGGGGCAGTCAAGATGGCGACAGGCGAACCGCGAACGACCAACGACTAGCGACCGACGACTTATGACAAGCTTTCTCCAACTCGTAAAGCAGCGCGTCATGGTCTACGACGGCGCGATGGGGACGAACATTCAGAAGCGCAATCCTACCCTGGACGATTTCTGGGGCAAGGAGAATTGCAGCGAAGTCCTGGTGCTGAGCCGTCCCGATATTATTCGCGACATTCACGCCGACTTTTTCCGCGTGGGCTGCGACATCGTGGAGACGAATACGTTCGGCGGGACCGGCTTGGTTCTAGGCGAGTTCGACCTGCGCGACAAAGTTCGAGAGATCAATCTGAAAGCCGCGCAACTCGCCCGGGAAGTGGCGCAGCAATTCTCCACAAAAGACAAACCAAGGTTCGTGGCCGGATCGATGGGCCCAACCACAAAATTGCCCTCGCTGGGACACATCGGCTGGGACGCAATGAAAGCGTCCTACGAAGAGCAGTCGCTGGCACTGATCGAAGGCGGCGTCGATGTGATGCTGATTGAAACCTGCCAGGATCTGTTGCAGGCAAAGATCGCTACCGTCGCGGTGATCGAAGCCATGCGCAAAGCAGGGAAGCGTCTGCCCGTGCAGGTGCAGGTCACGCTGCAGGAATCGGGAACAATGCTGCTCGGGACTGAAATCGGCGCGGCGCTGACCGCGCTCGAGCCCTACGATATCGACATCATTGGTCTGAACTGCGCCACCGGTCCGGCGGAGATGAA
>CAVZUP010000018.1:0-8576 GCA_963778255.1 uncultured Acidobacteriaceae bacterium | reverse complement strand
ATCCACGGAAAAGAATTGGCAGGGTGACAGGACTGGCGCACGCATGGTTTGGCGGCCCTGGATGCGCCGAGTCCAGCAAAAAGCACGAGTGTGAGACCCGCGTCTTTTTGCGTCACCCTGATCTGCGCATTGTAGGAGTTTGCACGGAAAAGGCAAGCCCTCAGCCGAGCGTCCTCGATCCATCACCAGCCGCCCCTAGTGTCCCGGCCAGAACCGGGCAGAAAGCGAAGGAGCAAATGAAACTGAACAATCTTGCAAAGACGGTTGTGCTCGGGCTGGCCGTGCTGCTCGCATCGAGTGCGTTCGCAAGTAACAAGGGCACGTTGCAGATTCAGGAGCCGTTCGAGGTCAACGGCCAGCAGCTCGCCGCCGGCGACTATCAACTGCGCTGGGATGGCACGGGATCGAACGTCGAAGTCAGCTTCATGCAGGGCAAAAAGGAACTCGCCAAGACGACCGCAAGAATCGTCGAACTCGACAAAGCCTCCGGATACGACTCGGCGATCATCAGCCACGCCAGCGGCAAGGCCACGGTCTCCGAAGTGCACTTCGCCGGCAAGAAGTACGCCCTAACCCTCGGCGCAACCGAGAAAGCCGAAATGGGCGGAGGCAAGTAAGTCCGCTAACGCGAAAGAACTCGGCAGATAAGGGGAGCGCTTCGGTGCTCCCCTTTTGACTTCGTTAGTTCTTTACCGTCATCGTGTCGGAGTCAACGGCTTTCTTGCCGGATACGCCTTCCAGTCCCGCCAGAACGCCGCGATAGTCGTTCTTATCGCACTGCATGGCAAACCCGCCCTTCTTGTCGCCATCGACCCACGTCAAACCAATATAGTGCTTCTTCGACTTCGTAAGAGCCATAAGAGCGCCGATTCCAAGGGAGACAACTGCTAAGCCTATGGCCGCCCCAATGCGCCGATGTACATCTTGTCCGTAGCTAATTTCGGTGATGGCTGAAGCCGGAATCGCGATCACGTCCGCTTTGTCATTCACCAGTCGAACTTGATTGGCCTCGATGTATAGTTTCACGCCGGCCCCAGTCTTAATATCGGGCAAAGATCCCCCGTCGTAGGTCACCTTATAACTGTTGTCTCCAGCGAAGGCCACAATCGGGATTGCGATACACAGAAGAAATGCAATTATATTTTTCATCTCAACTCCCTCAATTCGCAGGCAGGGTATCACATCCAACGGAAATAGGATGTGACCAACATCATCCGTGATACGAAACACCAGGTTGCGATAGGCATCAGTCGTCGCGAGCCCAAGTAAAAAGGGAGCGCTTTCGCGCTCCCCGCAACACTGAAAACCGGGAACTGCCCTTCAGTACTTCGGCATCGTCTTATCAATCCGCTCCGCCCAAGCCGTAATTCCACCGGTCAAGTTATGCACCTTACTAAACCCGGCTTGTCTTAGAAATGAGACCGCCTTGGCGCTGCGCCCGCCCACCTTGCAATGGACCACGATCTCGCGGCTCGAATCAAGTTCATTCACGCGCTTCGGCAAGTCGCCCAGCGGAATGAGATATCCATTGAGATGGCAGATCTGATATTCATGCGGCTCGCGCACGTCGAGAACAAAAACGTCGGCCTTGGCATCGAGCTTCTTCTTCAATTCTTCCACCGAGATCACCGGCACGCCGCCGCCATACACCGGATCTTCCTGGCCACGAATGCCGCAGAATTGGTCGTAGTCGATCAGATTGGTGATCGTCCGGTGCGTGCCGCAGACCGGGCAATCGGGATTCTTGCGCAGCTTCAATTCGCGAAACTTCATGCCCAGCGCATCGACCAGCAGCAAACGCCCAGCGAGTGAGTCACCTTGTCCCAGAATCAGCTTGATAGTCTCGGTCGCCTGGATCACGCCGACCAGTCCCGGCAGAATCCCAAGCACTCCGCCCTCGGCGCACGAAGGCACCAGCCCCGGCGGTGGCGGCTCCGGATACAGGCAGCGATAGCATGGTCCTTCTTCGGTGGCGAACACGCTGGCCTGCCCCTCAAAGCGAAAAATCGATCCGTAAACATTGGGCTTGCCGGTGAGCACGCAGGCATCGTTCACCAGGTAGCGCGTTGGAAAATTGTCGGTGCCGTCGGCCACGATGTCGAATTCGCGGAACAACTCCAGCGCATTGGCGCTGGTCAGCTTCATATCGAACGTCCGCAGATTGAGAAACGGATTGAGCGCCTTCAGCTTGTCGGCCGCCGAGTCCAGCTTCTTGCGGCCCACATCGGCGGTCGAGTGGATGATCTGCCGCTGCAGGTTCGTGTAGTCGACCACGTCGAAATCCACAAGGCCAAGCGTGCCCACGCCCGCCGCCGTCAGGTAGAGCGCCAGCGGCGAACCAAGTCCACCGGTTCCAATACAAAGAACTTTCGCGGCCTTCAGCTTCCGCTGCCCATCCATGCCCACCTCGGGCATGATCAGATGGCGCGAGTAGCGCAGGATTTCATCGTTGCTTAATACGGCTTGGGCTTCGGCTTCGGTCACGGTGGCCATAGGGTCCTTTTATTTGTGATCTGGCTGACGGCGGACTACAGACAGCGGCAACAGCGCGCGGGGCGGGACATTCGGCGATCTGTCAGTACGCAGGTCATCTCAGCAAATCATAACTCCGCCGGCAATCGACGGCACAATCGAAATGGTATCACCCTCCTGCAGCGCGGTGGCCTCTTTTTGCAGGTAGCGCATGTCTTCGTCGTTGACATAGACGTTCACAAACGCGCGCAGCTTGCCGTCGTCGCCATAAAGGTGCCGCTTCAGCTCGGGATGCCGCGCGACCAGGCCAGCCAGCGCTTCGCCCACCGTCTTTCCCGGAACATCGACCGAGGACTGTTTCCCCGAGTATTGCCGCAGTGGAGATGGAATCTGGATGTGTGGCATGGAGATAAAGATGCTATGGTACCGGCCAAAGATGCAAGTCGAAAATGAAACGACGCGCGTCCTCGCCCGTCCAGCACGGAATCGATAGGAAAATAGAAATGCAGACATGACTCGCCCAGGTTCGCGATTACCTCGGTGGAAAAAGCGGATGCCAAGCCACTTCGGGTCCTAACGCAACACCGTCATTTTGCCGATAGGAACTCATGGAGGCAGCAGGCGCGCATGTCGGAACTGATTAAAGAGCTCGGATCCGGGACCGTGACCGAAAGCTTTGCATGTGATCGCATTTGCGATGAACATGCGCGGGAAGCGGAACTCATCCAATCGTCGCTGCTGCCCACAAAAGGGTTCTCTCACGAATCTGTCGAGATTGCCTTCCGCTTCATCCCTTTTTCCTACGTGGGGGGCGACTTCGCCGACTTCTTCTGCTTACCCGACGGCTTCATCGGCATCTATCTCGGGGACGTAGTCGGAAAGGGCCTGCCCGCGGCCATGTACGGCGCCCTCGTAATGGGAACCCTGCGCGGGATTCACAAAAGCGGGACCGATACCGCGCGGGTTCTTACGCAACTGAACGAACGCCTCGTGCAACGGCCTATCCCTGGCCGCTTCTGCTCGACTTTGTATGCTCTCTTCAATCCGGCTACACGGGAACTGATCTTCTCCAATGCCGGGATGCCGCTCCCGCTGCTGATCTCCGCTGCCGGCTGCCAAAAGCTGGGCGAAGGCGGACTTCCTTCCGGAATGTTCCCGGGTTCCACTTACGACCGCCACGTCGTACAGCTCAGCCCGGGAGACTGCGTTCTGTTTGCATCCGACGGTCTGCATGAATCGCGCAACACCGAAGGAGTTGAGTTCTGCGCCTCCCAAATCGAGGAAACATGGGCGCAATGCCACCGCAGATCGGCAACCGGGTCCGTGGATTTCATTTTCGACCGCCAGTTGGTCTTCTCCAACGGCAGCCCTCCGCATGACGACATTACTGCGGTCGTGCTGAAGGTTCCCTAGGTCAACTCGGCGTCGACTTCGATCTTCTCGAACACGAATTTCTTGTCGTTCTCGTCGCTGCCCGTCAGCTCGAACGAATTGGTCGTCGTGGCCGTGCCGTGGTCGATGCTCGTGATCACATACGAACATCCAAACCAGTGCGCTTCCGCAAGGTCCGTGGGCGACCATTGCGCGGGATGATCAGGATGCGAGTGATAGAAACCGACAATATCCTCACCGCGTTCGCGCCCCTCGCGCTGAATGCGGATCAGTTCTTTCGGATCGATGCTGTAGCGGTTGTGCGGCGAGTCCGCGCGCGCGTTGCCGCAACGCACGATCCGTGCGACGGTCCGCGAGCCGCCGTCGTCAAGTCGCCCCAGCAGCACGCCGCAGCACTCATGCGGATAGGTTTCCTCTCCGTGTTGACGAAGCAAAGCGTAGGCGGATTGAGAAAGCTTGAGCATAAGACAAAGTTTCAAGGTCTCAGAGTTTCAAGGTTTCAAAGTATGCCTCGTGGAGTTGATACATTGAAACCTAGAAACTTTGCAACCTTGAACCCTGCTTTACTCATGCCAGAACCTCTCGCTCAAATATTTCTCGCCCGAATCGCAGAGAATCGTCACCACGGTCGCGCGTCGATCGGCTTCCAGCCGCTCGATAACTTGCAGGCTGCCCGCCACGGCCGCCGCCGCTGACACTCCCACCAGCAACCCTTGTTCGCGCGCTAGGCGCCGGGCCATGTCGTGCGCATCTTCGGTCACGATCTCGCGATTTTCATCGGCGAGCGATGCATCGTAAATGCGCGGCACAATCGCCGAAGGCAGATGCTTCGCGCCCTCGATGCCGTGGAAAGCTGAGTTCGGTTGCAGCGAAATGCAGCGAATCTTCGGATTCAACTCCTTCAACCGGCGCGTCGTTCCGACAAAGGTTCCGGTGGTGCCCAGCATGGCGACGAAGTGAGTGATGCGTCCTTCGGTCTGCCGCCAGATTTCATTCGCCGTGGTTTCGTAATGGGCGCGCCAGTTAGCCTCGTTCGAATACTGATCGGCGTAAAAATAAAGGTCGGGATGGCGGTCAGCGAACTGCCGTGCAATCTTGATGGCGCCGTCGGAGCCTTCGGCGGCATCGGTATAGATGATATTCGCGCCGTATGCCTGTAGAATGCGTTTTCGCTCGGGTGAAACATTTTCAGGCACGCAGAGCGTCACCGGGAACCCGAGCGCGGCGCCCAGCATGGCGTAGGCGATGCCGGTATTGCCGCTGGTGGAATCGAGCAGAATCTTTCCGGGACCGAGCTTCCCCGAGCGGCGCGCCTCCGTCACAATGCTGGCGGCGGTGCGGTCTTTCACCGATCCGCCGGGGTTGTACCATTCGGCCTTGCCCAGAAGTTGTACACTCGAACCTTGTGCTTTCGAGATTCGTACGCTTGAAAGATCGCGAATGATCGCATCCAGCGGCAACAGTGGCGTATTGCCGATTTGAGCCAGCACAGCCTCCCCTCGACCAGGCACGGCTTTGGCCGGGGCACGAAATTGCGATAGCGCGGAACTCGAAGCGCCGGATGTCATTTGTGTGTTGTACTCGTGTGACTAGAGTAATGTGCCCGCAATCCGAAAAAGGTATATCTATACTAGCGTTACTGAATCCTACTCTCATTCGATTCGTCGCAAACGAGTTTGGTTCCATCGAATCCGTGAAGACGGCATCTAACGGGATGCAACGAGAATTGAGTTGATAAAGATGACAGCGAAAGTCGAACCACGAACCTACGAAGACGCAGTCGCCTGGTTGAAAGATCATGGCTTTGACCTGATTGAAGCTCCGGGCGCCCAAACCCGCGTGTTCCTCAAGAAGTACAACTGCTCGGCGGCGATCCAGAAGACGGACGACGGCGGCGCGAAAATCTTCGCCTATCCCGGGTACATGATCGGCAGCGAAATTTCCAAGCTGATCAATCGCGGCTACCAGCAGTTCATGAAGACCACGAAGACTGAAGTGCCGGCCACGGCCGATCACCTCAAGGCCCTGCAACAGTTCGCCGAGGAAATGAAAGAAGCGCTGGCCCTGCCCAGCCTCTACAACGAGTCGCTGGGGACCGTCAGCGATTCGTATCAATACGACCGCATCAAAGACCGCGACCAGCCCGAGGTTGACCGTCCCAAGCGCCCGTGGGAAACGGTGAAAGCGAAAGCCGCCACGGCATCGAAAAAGAGCCGGGCGTAAATCCAGCCGTCAGCCCTCAGCCATCAGTTCGTGGTTCCCGGCTAGTTGTCATCCTGAGCGAAGCGAAGGACCTGCTGTTTGGCGGCAGCGATTCCAACTTGCCTGCTGAGTTCTAAACTGCGACACTACCCTGAAACCTGCCTCTTATCGCCCCCGATCCATCGCCTCATTCGCCAGCCGGTCCGCAACTTTGTTGTGCTCGCGCAGCGCATGCCGGATTTCAAAATGCTCCAGCCGCCGCACCAGCACCTGTGCCTCGTCATACAGCTTGCGCAACTCCGGATGCCGCACCTTGTAGATGCCCTTCATCTGCCGCACCATCAACTCTGAATCGCTGATCACCTTAAGCTCTTTGATCTGGTGTTCGGTGGCATAACGCAGCGCGGCCAGCAGCCCCTGATACTCCGCGTAGTTGTTGGTGCGATGGCCAAGATATTCGCTAAGCTCGGCCACCGGATGCCCGGTAGCATCCTGAATTGCCACCCCATAACCCGCAGGCCCCGGATTGCCGCGGGCTCCCCCATCGACGTGAGCAGTATGTGCACCAGCCGCAGTTTTCGGCGCGGAAAAAAGACTGCTGGAATCGGAAGAACGTGAAGGCAAAGACATGATTCGAGTTTATAACGAGACCAAGTGGATAACGTTCGAGTTCACAACCTCCGTAGCGCCGGCGTCCCGCCCACACCACCACGAAAAAGAAAGTTGCCCACTGCCCAACGGCCGACATCCAGATAAGCAACACCGCGATTTGCGCACCCACGCGGCCAGCGTACTAAAATGGATGACAACCCTCGAAAGCGCCCGGTCGTTTTCGATCCCAAAATGCAAACTTGAGGCGCAGGCACGTGTCCGGACTCACTCCCTATTCCCGAAGCCGACTACAGATTGCCACCTTCCTATCCACGTGTCTGCTGGCGTTGTCGACCCCAGCCCTGGCGGACACCGCCGCGTTCGATCTGGTCGGCCCGAAGGTCGAAGTACGCGTCCAGCGCGATGGCAAGACTCTGCCGATTGCCGAAGTCCCGAGCCTGCAGGTGGGTGACCGGCTCTGGGTACATCCCGACCTGCCCGACACCCAGTCGGTGCATTACCTCATGATCGTCGCTTTTCTCCGCGGAGCCACCAACCCTCCGCCGGACGCCTGGTTCACCCGCGTCGAAGCCTGGAGCCGGCCGGTGCACGAGGAAGGCGTTTATCTGACTGTCCCCGATGGCGCCGAGGAAGCTCTCGTGCTCCTGGCCCCCGATACCGGCGGAGCCTTCAGCACTCTGCGCGCCGCCGTTCGAGGCAAGCCCGGAGCCTTCGTGCGCGCCGCCCAGGATCTCGAACAAGCCAGCCTCGACCGCGCCCGCCTAGAGAAATATCTCGACGTGGTGCGCGAGACATCGACCGTCGATCCGGAGCAACTGAAAGCCCGCACCACACTGCTGGCACGCAGCCTGAATATCCGTCTCGACCAGCAGTGCTTCGACAAGCCCAGCGCCCAACAGGTGCCCTGTCTAACGCAAAATACCGATCAGCTCGTGCTCGACGACGCCCACAGCCAGACCATGGTCGCTGCTCTAACCACCGGAGCGTCGAGCGATCTACTGACTCAGATCGGTTCCACACCCACCGCCCGCAGCGGATACTACAGTCCCTACATCGGAGCCGTAGTCGATGTGGCCCGCATTCTGGGCGCCACCCACACCGCGCAGTACCAATACATCCCGGCATTGGCGTTGCCCAAGCAGGACCAGCTCAATCTGCCGTCTGAACAATCCACCGTCCTTCCGCAACCCCAAATCGGTTCTGGTCATCGGCCTGCCGCAGGTTCGCCCCGCGCCATTGCCGCCGCTACGCGCACTCGAACCCTCCCAGGTTTTCTGCGCCGACGAACCCGCGCTCGTGCTGCCCGTGGACGGCGCTCCCTTAGCCTTCGCCACTGAATTAGGACACAACTTCGTTCTTCACATAGAGACCAAGTCCGGAGCGCCCATCGATCTTCCCGCACACGCCGATCCCGCCCGCGGCGGCTTCGTCGTCGAAACCCAAGCCCTTCCCGCCAATGCCGCTGACGGAGAAGTAGCCGGAATCCTCCGCGGCGCCTGGGGTTTCCGGCCGTTCGAAGGTCCGCGCTTCCGCCTGCGCACTTCCCGTCCGGAGCCCTGGATTGTGGCCTCGAAAGATGCCAGCGCTCTCATCGTCGGAAGGGATGACACCCTGCACCTCCAATCCGCCGACGCCGCCTGCGTCAGTGAAGTCGCTCTTCACGACGATCACGAGAAGCACCTCAAAGCGGACTGGAAGATTGTGAAGTCCGATGAACTGGAAGTACACGTTCCGCTGAAAGACGCCTCACCCGGATTCCTGACCATGACCGTGAAGAAGTTCGGCCTGCGCGAGCCCGATGAGATCCGCCTTCACACCTACGCCGAAGCGGCCCGCCTCGACGGCTTTGCCATTCACGCCGGCGACCCCGAAGGCGTGCTCAAGGGCACCCGCCTCGA
>CAVZUP010000017.1:0-7092 GCA_963778255.1 uncultured Acidobacteriaceae bacterium | reverse complement strand
GCCGTTGGTATAGGAAAATCCGCCGGCAGGAAGGAACAATAGAACCAGAGCGAGTAGCAGGAGCACGCGGCGCGCCGGGGTTAGCTTCTCCAGGATTGCCCAGAACAGTGCCTTCGCCATTCGCCAGAAGCGCCGGCGCCGGGAGGGTTCGGTTTGCAGATCGTCCAGTCCGGCCGAGTAGAGGCGGTAACTCGACCGCGCGTCCTTGGCAAACTGCGACCAGAGCTGGTTCAGCTCCAGTCCCTCGCTTACCCGATGCCAGAACTGCCGGGCTTTGCTCTTGAACGGGGGTGGCGGCGAAACTGTCTGTTGCGGTGATGACATGTTGGAGCCACCATTATAGGCTGGCGCCGGACCGGCGGGCGCCAGACGGTTGCATGGCCCCGGGCGCGACGGAATCGGTCTTCATACTTCCCAACTTAAGAGTCCAAGAACCAATCAGTTGGGTCAAGAATCTTGACAGAAGCTGATGGCCGGGGGCTGAAACAAGGCCGTTGCTGAAGGAACGGGCAGTGTCGGGCCCGCCGGCTTTTGTTTCCCAAAACAGGCTGTGGTCGCGGCTTTTGCGGGCCGAACATTCATCAAAAAATTAAAAAAGATACCTCAAATTGAGCTAACATTAAGACTCCCCCCTCAAGGGCGCGGCTTGGGCTGGCGCTGCCCCACTTCCCCTGTTTGGAGCTATGTATGAAGCGACCCTATGCACTTGCCATTTCGATTCTGATCCTCTTTTCATTCAGTTCTCTCGCTGCGGCGCAGTCTTACACAATTGTCAATATTGGAACCGGGTCTCCGTTTGCGGTGGACAGCAGTGGCAACGTCGTCGGAGTTTTTGCGGCGCGCACGACGCCGCCCCAGTCGCATGCTTTTTTCTGGAGCAAGAGCGGGGGCGTGCTGGATCTGGGCACACTGGGCGGAGATAGCAGCGCCGCGTTCGGAATCAACGCCTCGGGCCAGGTGGTGGGGCAGGCGAACTCATCGGCGGGCGGTCCGGGTCAGGCTTTCCTCTGGAGCAAAAGCGGCGGGATGATCGACCTTGGCAACCTGGGCGGTGCGAGCAGCGTGGCCAATGCCATCAACGCCTCCGGGCAAGTTGCGGGACAGTCTGACCTCGCGAGCGCCTTTACCAGCGCTTTCCTCTGGACCAAGAACGCGGGATTGCAGAACCTCGGCGCGCTGCCTGGCGCCGAGACCAGTGGAGCCAATGCCATTAACTCCGCTGGAGAAATTGCCGGTTGGTCAAGTAATGCCGCCACTGGAAGCGACGACGCCATTGTGTGGACCGAAAAAAGCGGCATGGTCGATCTCGGGATCAACGCCAGTTGCGACTCGGCGGCTCTCGGTATCAACGATTCGGACGAGGTGGTCGGGTGGTTTAATAATTCGTCGGGCTGTACTTTCAATTCTCATGGTTTCTCCTGGACGAGCGGCGGGGGGCTCAAGGATCTGGGCGTTCTGCCCGGTGGACAATACAGCTTTGCGTATGGTGTGAATGCCAAGGGGCAGATTGTCGGCACCGGGAATTCGTCCACGTCGGCGACGGTTGCTCTGCTGTGGACGGCGGACGGCACCGTGCACGACCTGAACACGCTGGTTTCAACGAAGACACGAATTCTGGTGGCGGCCAACGCCATCAATAATGCCGGACAAATTGTCGTGAATGCCACGGCCACGACCGGCAAGGGCAGCTTCTCCATGATTCTGACGCCGATCATGAAAACGGCGCTGAAATCGTCGGAGAACCCTTCGGTGTCGGGGCAGGCCGTTACATTTACCGCGACGGTTAGTTCCATCGCGGGGCCGCCGCCGGATGGCGAGCTGATTGCCTTCAAGTTGGGAGCTACGGTGATTGGCGAGGGTGCGTTAAGCAATGGAGTGGCTAGTTTTACGACCTCCAGCCTGGCCGTTGGCAAGCACAACATCAGCGCGACTTATCCTGGGGACGCGAACTACGCTGCCGCCAAGTCGGCGGTTGTGGCTCAGGTTGTGAATAAGTAGGTTGCCATTGGGAAAGTCTGAACCACCGAGGACACAGGGGACTGCGCCGTGTTTCATATTGCCCGTGTGTGTGAGGCCGTGCCCCTAATCATTGTGAAACGCGTTCTTGAAATGCGATCTATGGATGGTCGCCCTGGTCCGGCATCAGTCCCGGGGGTGGGGGCGGAATCGTGATATCGAGTTTGTTGACCGTCCCCAGCGATGACAGGGGCTTGTCGAACTCGTGCACGTTGCCGACTACCAACACCGCCATTTGTTCGCGGTGGAGATATTTGGCCGCGACTCGCGCTACGTCCTCTTTCTTGACTGCCTCGATGCCGCGTTGGAAGTTCTCCAGGAAATCGAGCGGATAGCCGTAAAATTCATAGGCCATTTTTTCGTGCAGGACTTTCTCCGCCGAATCGAAGTGGAAGACAAAAGCGTTAAGGATAGCGTCCTTGGCACGCTTGATCTCGTCATCGTCGATGGGATGCTGAGCCAGGGCGGCGATTTCTTCGTCGATGGCCTGAATGGATTCGATGGTGGTTGCGCTCTTGGTGCTGACCATCATCCGCAGCATACCTTGATGATCCCAGCCCGCGCCTATGCCACCGCCTACGCCGTAGGCCAGGCCTTTGGTGGTGCGAATTTCGTTGAACAGGCGGGATGAGAATCCTCCGCCGAAGGCCTCGTTGAAGACGGAGGCGGCGTAGTAGTCGGGATTCTTGCGGGTGATGCCCAACTCGACCATTTGAATATGGCTTTGATTTACGTCGGTCTTGTCGACCTGGTAATAACCGGGCTTAGCGGGCTCGGGCTTGATGTCAGGAGAATTCGCCGCCTGGCCTTTGGGCCAGGATGCGAAGGCTTCGCGCAGACGCGCTTCCATTTTTGCCGAATCGAAATCGCCGACCACGCCCAGGATGATGTTGTTGGGGTGAACGTACTTGCCGTGCCACTCGACCAGATCCTGACGGGTGACGGCCGCTACGGTTGCGTATTCGGCCACGCGTGCATAGGGGCTGTTCGCGCCATAGGCGAGCTTGGCCGCTTCACGTCCGGCAATTTGGCCGGGATCGTCGTTGCGGCGGGAGATGCCGTCGTACATGCCTTTTTGCGCGATGTCAATTTTTTCGGCGCGGAATTCGGGATTCTTCAGCACATCCACAAACACGCGGAACACATCGTCGAAATCTTCTTTCAGGCATGACCAGCCCACGGTGGTGGAGTCGCCGCCACCGGCCGTTTCGACTTTGGCGGCGCGTTGCTCCAGATAGTCGTCGAGTTGATCGCCGGTCTGGGATTTGGTGCCGCCGGTGCGCCAGACTTCGCCGTAGATCTCCATCATGCCCGACTTGTTCGCGGGAACGGAACGCTCGCCGCCGCGGATGCGGGCGGTGCCGTCGATGGTGGGCAGTTCGTGGTCCTCCTGCAGGAAAACCACCATGCCGTTCGGCAACTCGATGCGCTTGGGCTGCACGGGATGAAACGCGGGCAACTTGGGGACGGGAATCTGCTTCCAGGGCTGGGTTTGCGCTGCTAGCGGCAGGTTGCCGAAGCAGCCAACGAAGGCGATGAGGACTAGAGCAAAGAAGAGAGAGTTTACGCGCTTCACTGTCCACCTCCCTGCGGTCCGACGGCGGCTCCGGGAGGCGCGCTGGCAAATTCTATGATCCCCACCGTCCGGTTGTCGGGAACGAAGGTTTGATTGGCCACGCGCCGAATATCGGCCTTGGTGACTTTTTCGATGCGGTCGACGGAGCGGAAGAGCTCACGCCAGTCGTCATAACGCGCCTGATAGAGACCGAGGTCGGACGCCAGACCCTCGTTTGATCCGAGCGAGCGGATCAGGTTGGCTTTGGCTCTGGTTTTGATCATGCGCAGCTCTTCATCGGAAATATCTTCTTTCTTCAGGCGTTCAATCTCCGCATGAATGGCATCGCCCACTTGCTTTGGGGTATGGCCGGGCAGCGGAGTGGCGTAGAAGGCGAACAGGTGCGGATATTTGTTGCCGGGATAGCCGGTGAAGCCTTCGGCGTCGGAGGCGATCTGCTGGTCGCGGACGAGGGCGCGGTAGAGGCGCGAGGTGCGTCCGTTCGACATCAGGTCGGCGATGGCGTCGTAGACTTGATCGTCGGGACTACGGTAATCGGGGCGATGATAGCCTTCGAGATAGATCGGCTGCGATTGTTCGTGCAGCACGACGGTGCGCTCGGAATTCTGCGCCGGCTCGGCGGTGGTTGCGGTGTCGGGCTTGGGACGCGCCGGAATGCGCGAGAAATATTTCTCGATGATCGGCAAGGCTTCGGAAGCTCTTACGTCTCCGACTACGGCGACGACCATGTTCGAGGGGACGTAATACTTATTGAAGAAAGCCTGAGCATCGGTCGCGGAAAAAGAATTCAGGTCTGAGATCCAACCAATCGTGGGGCGGTGATAAGGATGGGCCGCGAAGGCCTCCTCGGTGAATTGCTCCATCAGGCGACCCATGGGATCGCTGTCGGTGCGCATACGGCGCTCTTCGATCACGACGTTGCGCTCTTTGTAGAACTGCCGCATCACGGGATGCAGAAAGCGCTCCGATTCGAGATAGGCCCACAACTCCAGACGGTTGATGGGGAACGAGTAGTGGTATGCGGTTTCATCGAGATCGGTGTAGGCGTTCATGCCCTCGCCGCCTTCGCTTTCGACGATCTTGCCGAATTCGTTGCTGTAGGCCTTGGAGAACTTGTCGGCGGCGGCCATCGCGTCTTTCCAGCCTTGCTCCAGCTGCTTCAGCTTCGCTTCGTCGCGGTCGACGGGCTTGTCGCGCTCGGCGATGTAGGCGGCGTAGGCCTCTTCGACTTTTGCGAGCGCGACTTTTTCCCCGGCGTAGTCGCGGGTGCCGATGGTGTCGGTGCCCTTGAAGGCCATGTGCTCGAACATGTGTGCGAGGCCGGTTTTGCCCATGGGATCCTGCACGGAGCCCACGTCCACGTGGGTGAAGAAGGAAAATACCGGCGCCTCGGGACGCTCACAGATGATGACGGTGAGGCCGTTGTCGAGCTTCTTTACGGTTGTGCGCTTTTCGAAGGAAGCCAGGTCCTGGCCGACGGCGAACACGCACAACACGAAACAGACGACGACTGTTTGTAGGGAAATTAAGCGGGACTTCATCCTGCCTCCACGAAGCAACACCAAAAATTCGAAGGTACGTGGAGGCAGGGAAGGTTGTCAAACTGGCCTGATATCGAACATCCTCACCAGACGCGGCAGGCGTTCTCGGAAACCATGGGCTGTCCGGCTTTGCATCCGAAGGCTTGCTGAAAGGCAGCTGAGTTTTGCACGGCTCCATTCACGCGCCATCGTCCGGGAGAATGCGGATCGGTCAGCACGCGTTTGCGTGCTTCCTGGTCGGTTACGTTCTGGCACCAGATCTGCCCGTACGCCAGGAAGTAGCGCTGCGCGGGAGTATAGCCATCGATCGGTTTCACCGGCGTGTCGCCGATGATGGAGGTCAGCGCCATGTAGGCCAGTTTCAGTCCGCCGTTGTCGGCGGTATTTTCGCCGAGCGTCAATCGGCCGTTGAGCTTGATGTCACCTTTTTCGTCTTTCACGGAGACGAAGTTCGAGTATTCGTTAGCGGTGCAATCGGTGCGTTGTACGAATTCCTTGGCGTCGTCGGCAGTCCACCAATCGCGGAAGTTTCCCTTGGCGTCGTATTTGCGGCCCTGATCGTCGAAGCCGTGGGTGAGTTCGTGTCCGATGACCACGCCGATGGCGCCAAAGTTCACGGCGTCATCCATGAGCTTGCCGTAGAACGGAGGCTGCAGGATTCCGGCGGGGAAATTAATGTCGTTCATGGGAGGCCGGTAATAGGCATTCACCGTTGGCGGAGTCATTCCCCAATCCTTGCGGTCGGTGGGCTGGTCGATCTTCTTATACTCGCGTTGCACTTCGAACGCGGCCGCGCGCAGCGAGTTGCCGGCATAATCGTCGGGCTTGATCAACACGCTGCTGTAGTCGCGCCAGGTGTCTGGATAGCCGATGTTATTGACGATGGTGTCAAGCTTCTCGAAGGCCTTCTTCTTGGTGGTGTCGGACATCCAGGCCAACTGGGTAATGTCGTCGCGCATGGCATTCTCGATGGCTTGCACCATCTTTAGAGTTCGTTCTTTGCCTTCGGGGCCGAAGGTGCGGTCGACGTAGAGCTTGCCGAGTGCCATGCCCAGGCTGTCGTCGGTTGCCTTTACGCAGCGCTTCCAGCGCGGCTCGATCTCTTGTTGGCCCGACAGATATTTGCCGTTGAAATTGAAATTCTCATCGACGAAGGCTTTGGTCAGGGTGGGGGCGTAGTCCTTGATCGTCTTCCAGCGCAGGTAGACCTTCCAATCCTCGAGGGACACGGTGTTGAGCTGCTCGTTCACCTGCTTGAAGAAATCGGGATTGCCCACGTTGAGCCATGCGAACCTCGGCGAGCCGTTTCCGGCAAAGTAGTCAGCGAGATCAAAATTCGGAACGGCGGTAGTGAGGTCCGTGGCCAGCGTTTTATGGTCGCGGTTTTTGGGATCGCGGCGGAGGGTGCGGTCCATCGACGCTTGCGCCAGCCCCGTTTCCACGGTTAACACGGTTTTGGCTTCGGCTGCGGCCGCGTCCAGAGCGTCACCGGCCAGGGCGAACATTTTCTGCACGTGCTCGACGTACTTCTGCCGCGTCTCTGCCGATTTGGGATCGTCCTTGATGTAGTAGTCGCGATCGGGCAGCGTGATTCCTCCCTGGTCGATGTAGGCGATGGTCCGGGAGGAATCGTGCATGTCGGGCTGGGAGTAGAACGAAAATAGAGCTGGAGTGGAGTTGCGGTGCATATGGGCGATCTGGCGGATGAGATCGGCTTTCGTTTTGATGGCGTTGATCCGATCAAGTTCGGGCGTTAGCGGGGCGATGCCTTTTTTCTCGATGGCGCTCTCATTCATGCACGAGCCATAGAAGTCGCCGACCATGGTCTCGGTCGGCGTGTGTTTTCCTGGAGCCTGCGCCTCGGTCAAGATGTCGCGCAAGATGTAAAGATTGCGTTCGAAGAGCTCGTCGAATCGTCCCCAGCGCGCCTTGTCGGCGGGAACGGGATTGTTTTTCATC
>CAVZUP010000016.1:0-5069 GCA_963778255.1 uncultured Acidobacteriaceae bacterium | reverse complement strand
AAGCCGTTCTCTCACGGGCGTGAGCCTGATCAAGATTTACTTCAAGCCCGGCAGCGATGCCAACGCTGCTCTCAGTAACATCGCAAACCTCGCCATGGCGGACCTTCGGCGTCTGCCTCCAGGCACCTTGCCACCGGTGGTGCTCAAGTTCGATGCATCGAGCCTTCCCGTCTGTCTGGTAACGCTGAAAGGGGAAGGCCTGGATGAGACCCGGCTCAAGGATCTGGCGCAATTTCAGGTTCGCAACCAGATCGCAAACGTATCCGGCGCGTCAGTGCCGCAGCCCTTTGGCGGACGCTATCGCCAGATCATGGTTTACGTCGATCCGCTCAAACTGGAAGCGCACCAACTCAGCCTGATGGACGTGGTTCACGCGGTGAACGACTCCAACCTGATTCTCCCCGCCGGAGATGTTCGCATCGGCCCCAGAGACTACAACATTTATGCCAACGCGCAGTTGCCGGACGTGGAGGAAATCAACCGCATACCGCTGAAGACTGTGGGCAATGCCTCGGTGATGGTTGCCGACGTGGGCGAAGCCAAGGACTCCGGCGCGATCCAAACCAATATCGTTCGTATCGACGGACAACAGTCCGTCTACATCCCGGTACTGAAGCAAGGCGGCGACAGCAATACCATCACGATTGTCGAAGGAATCAAGGCCGCGATCAAAGATCTGCTGGACATTCCAAAGTCGCTGAAGACGGCGGTGGTCTTTGATCAGTCCATCTTTGTAAAGAGCGCCATCAAGAACGTAATGAAGGAAGGTGGGATCGGACTGCTCCTAACCGGAATCATGATTCTGGTTTTTCTGGGCAGCCCACGCGCCACTCTTGCCGTACTACTGTCCATTCCGCTTTCCGCTCTCGTGTGTTTCCTGCTCATGAATGCCCTGGGCGGATCGATCAACGTAATGCTTCTGAGCGGTTTGGCGCTGGCTTTTTCGCGCTTGATTGACGATTCGGTCGTGGTGCTGGAGAACATTTTCCGTTACATGGAAATCGGGGAAGCCCCGCGAATCGCTGCGGAAAAGGGAGGGATGGAAGTCTCGCTGGCAGTTCTGGCGGCCACTTCTACCACCTCCATCGTGTTCTTCCCCGTAATGCTCTTTTATGGCGTCAGCCGCTACCTTTTCATCGATCTCGCTCTGGGTGTTGTCTTGTCCATCTTTGCCTCGTACATCTTTGCCATGACGGTGGTGCCGCTCTATTGCGCGAACTTCATCCACCTTCCAGATGCGGAGGAGGAAATTGAACGGGAGTCCGAGAATAAGTCCGCTCCGCGATCCCTCTACATGAGGTTCCTTGGCCGCTTCAATGAGCTCTTCGAGAAACTCCTGAAGCTCTACGAGCATTCAGTCACTCGCGCTCTGGTCCGGCCGGGTAGAACCGTGGCTTGGATCAGCGCTGGCATCGTTTTGGTGCTGGCGGGAATTTTCCCCTTCGTGGGAACAGCGTATTTTCCCCGTACCGATCCGGGCCAGTTCGTCATCAACGTCAAGGCGCCCAGCGGTTCCCGGCTTGAGGTCACCAATCAATACATAGCGCGCGTCGAGAACGATATCCACCAGGTGATCGGCTCCCACGACCTGGGAATGATCGTCTCCAATATCGGAATCACTCCTGACCTTTCCGCCATGTACACCAGCAACTCGTCCATGGATACGGCCTTTGTCCTAGTGAGCCTGAAGGCAGACCACAAGTTCGGTAGCTATGAATACATGCAGCGTGTTCGCCGCAAACTGTCCGAGGACTTACCCGAACTCGATACATATTTTCAGGCGGGCGGATTGGTCGACGCAGTGATCAACCTGGGATTACCTGCGCCCATTGATGTCCAGGTGCGCGGCAACGATCTCGACGGAGCTTATAGAGTTGCGGTGAATGTCGCCAAGCAGATTCGCGGCCGCAAGGGCGTGAGTAGCGTGCTCATTCCACAGAATCTTCTGTATCCCGGGCTACAGCTGAACATTGATCGCGAACGCGCCAGCCTGATCGGACTTACGCCAAAACAGGTGGTGGACAACGTGATCACTGCGTTGACCTCCAACGGCATGATCGAGCCCAGCTACTGGATCGATCCCAAGACGGGCAACAACTACATGCTCACCGTGCAGTATTTCGACCAGCAGATCCAGAACATGAGCATGGAGGATTTCAAACAAATACCGCTGCGCGCTCCCGGCATCAAGAATTACACGCCGCTGCAATCCGTGGCCGATATAACGCCGATGAATACCCCGACGGAAGTCGACCACTACCAGCTTCAGCGCGTCATCGACATCTATGTAATGCCTTCGGGCGAGGCCTTGGGTGGTATCAATCGCGAAGTCAACGACATCGTCCGTCATGTGTCGTTGCCAGAAAACATTCGGATCAATGTGCTCGGGTCCGTGGTCGGCATGCAGGAATCGTTCAAACGTTTTTCCATCGGACTGGTGCTGGCGATTGCCTTGGTCTACCTCATCTTGATGGCTCAGTTCACTTCTTTCATTGACCCGCTGATCATTCTCGTTGCCATCCCTCCAGGATTGGCAGGAGTCGTGCTGATTCTTTTTCTCACGCACAGCACATTCAACATCATGTCGCTCATGGGCGTAATCATGATGACCGGCATTGTCGTTTCCAACAGCATCCTGATCGTCGAGTTTGCGCGTCAATTGCGCATGGAAGACTTCTCGCTGCAGGAGGCGCTGGTGCGGGCATGCAAGATCAGGTTGCGCCCGATTCTCATGACCTCGCTCGCAACCTTGTTGGGCATGCTGCCCATGGCGCTGGGCATAGAAACGGGCAGTGAACAGTACGCTCCGCTGGCGCGGGCCGTGATCGGTGGCCTCGCGGTTTCGGTGGTAGTCACAGTTTTTCTTGTACCTGCCGTCTATTTTATGGCGCACGGCAAAGACGGTACCAAGAAAGAGGAGGAACAGCCGGCATGACGTGGAGACTGGCAATTCTACTGGGCGCTCTCACGCTCGCAATTCAAAGCTTGGCACAGTCGGCGCCCACAGCGCAGAATTTACCCTCCGCCAACGTATTGCGGCTAACAGTGAAAGACGCCGAGGCGCTTGCACTGAAAAACAATCCGGCGATTTCTGTGGGCCGGCTCAGCGCACTGGCTTCGGAGCAGGTGACGCGTGAAGTGCGCTCGAATCTCTGGCCACAAGCCTATGCCAACCTGACGGCAGTCGATGCTGAAAACAACAGCCGCATCACCGCCGGGGGCTTGAACAATCCGACCGTCTACACACGAGCCTCCGGTGGCGCTACGGTGACCCAACTCATCACAGACTTTGGCCACACCACGAACCTGGTCGCTGGTGCCCGCCTTCAGGCAAAAGCCGATGCACAGAACGCGGCCGCCACCAAGCAGGATGTCTTGTTGGCCGTGGATCAGGCCTTTTACAACGCGTTGCAGACACACGCTGTTTTGCGCGTAGCAGAGCAGACTGTAGCCTCGCGG
Source organism: uncultured Acidobacteriaceae bacterium (assembly GCA_963778255.1). GTDB lineage: Bacteria > Acidobacteriota > Terriglobia > Terriglobales > Acidobacteriaceae > Acidiflorens. The sequence continues at coordinate 1,610 of CAVZUP010000016.1, read as the reverse complement.
CAATTGCTGTCTGACCAGGTTGCCGCCCTCACGAAGAGCAAACTGAAGTCGGATCTGGACTTGAGCTTTGCCAATGTGAATCTGGCGCAAGCGAAACTCCTTTACCTCGACGCGCTAAACAGCGACAAGACTTCCGCAGCGGCCCTTTCGGCGATTCTGGGATACTCCACTCTCGGAGCGTTCGAGCTTGTGAACGACATCGAAACGCTGGCCCCGCCCCCCGCCGACGTCGACGCTCTGATCGCCGACGCTTTTGCCAAACGCCCCGAGATTCTGGCGCTGGAATTCCAGTCGGAGTCCGCGGAGAAACTGCACCAGGCTGCGCATGATCAGATGTATCCGACGATCAGCGCCCTCGGAGTTGTTGGAGATTCCCCGATCCGCGATGACCGCATCTATGGCCCCTATGCCGCCGCTGGGGTGAACATGGAGATCCCGGTCTTCAATGGATTTCTCTATTCTGCGAAATCGCGCGAAGCAGACTTGCGAGCCCAAGCCACCCGGCAACTTCTGGTCGATCTTCGAAATCGGATCTCGCGAGATGTTCGCACCAGCTGGCTGGCTGCCAGCACGGCATTCGACCGCGTAAGTGTGAGTGAGCAGTTGTTGGCTCAGGCGAACCAGGCGCTTGATCTTGCGCAGACGCGATACAGGCTAGGTCTCAGTTCGATTGTAGAACTCAGCCAGGCACAGCTGCAGCAGACTCAGGCCGAGATCGGAAACGCGCAAGCCGGATATGAATACCGGATGGCATTATCGGCTCTGCACTACCAGACATCAGGACTTTAGGTTGGTCGCAGGTGTGCCAGGAACCAGTCGAAAGGACACAACATTGAAAATCTCGCAAATTAAAGCGGTGGATCGTCTGCAGGGCAATTGAAATCAGTCTCTCTAACGTTGTCGCGGCGGCCCAGGAGAGGCACGATGCACCTTCCTTCTTGAAATCCTTACTCTGAGGCTGTTGCCATGGGTCCGACCGGCGATGGCTTCGAGTTGTGACCGCGCTGGCTCAGGTAATACAGCACTGGTACAGCCATGCGCGAGAGCACAGTCGAGGCCACTTCGCCCGCCATGAGCGACAGCGCCAGGCCCTGGAAGATCGGATCGAATAAGATCACGCTCGCACCGACAACCACAGCCGCCGCGGTCAACAGCATGGGGCGAAATCGCACCGCGCCCGCATCGACGACTGCATCCTCTAACTTCATTCCTTGCGAACGGCGAAGTTCAATGAAATCGACGAGGATAATGGAATTCCGAACGATGATGCCGGCACCGGCGATGAAGCCGATCATCGAAGTGGCTGTGAAGAATGCACCCATCAACGCGTGCGCAGGCAGAATGCCGACCAACGTCAGCGGAATCGGCGCCATGATGACCAGAGGCGTTATGAAAGATCGGAACCAGCCGACGACTAGCACGTAGATCAGCACCAGCACAGCGGCGAAAGCCAGTCCCAAGTCACGGAACACTTCCACCGTGATGTGCCACTCACCATCCCACTTCATGGACAAACGGTCGGTGCGCTCGGGCATGGTCGTGCCCTTGTACTGCTTGACCGCATAACCATTGGGCAACTTGATCTGGTCGATGGCTTCGCTCATCTTCAT
>CAVZUP010000015.1:0-3827 GCA_963778255.1 uncultured Acidobacteriaceae bacterium | reverse complement strand
TGTTATGTGTAACCTACTTCGTTCAGTTTTCTGCCGCACTTGATGCCGTTACGTATTGCTTGGTTTCCTCCAGTGTGTACGCGATACGTTTTTTAGCGGGGCGCGCCTTAACAGACTCCTTCGCCTCACGCCAAGGGTTGATTGTGATGATGCCTTTGCGAACAGCGACGGAGAAAATACCGCTGCACAGGCTCTTAACATGCTTCAGAGTGTTCTTGCTGAGGTTCTTCTTCGTCACCAGGTAGTCTAAAAACTCACATGCCTGCACAGTGGTGTAGCTGTTAATGGGTTGGGTTTCGAGTTCGGGCTTGACGTACATGCGCCAATTGCTTTCATAAACGTCAGCAGTGGAGGGGCGTTTGTTTTGCTTGACCCAAGGCAGGTAGGTTGCTGACCAGAAGGCCCCCACGGTGACGACTGGTGCCGGGGTGGTTGATTTGAGGGCCGTGTGGCGGGCATTGTTAACGGCAGACATGTGCGAAGCGGCTAACAGCTTCACCTTGGTCGCGCTGGTGTTGAGGTCGCAGAGGCGTTCTGTGACCTTGGTGCGTACACCGTCTTCCCCATCGCGGTTGAAACGGATGTAGAATCCGTCTGAGAGGCTAACAATGGTGCCGGTCTGCTCACGAAAACGCTGCTTGGGTTTGGACTTTTGGCGACGGAATTCTGCAAGGAGCTTCGCGTCAATGCCGTGTGTTATGGAGCGTGTCATGGGTATAACACTACTCTTAACGGACTTATTGGACAAGACATCTTTGGTAACCTTGTAAGTTATTGATTTTAAAGGCGGCCCCGTCGTTCAACGGATAGGACTTCAGTTTCCTAAACTGACTATGCAGGTTCGATTCCTGCCGGGGCTACCAAGCCATCCTCGCACGCGCCCGGGCCTCACGCCTCACGTAAGTAACTCCGAAAGCACAGCTTCGGTGCCGTATAATGAAAGCACTGTGCTCAAATACTCAATTGTAGTTCCCCTGCACAACGAGCAGGAGAATGTCACCGACCTGTATGCCCGCCTCAAGTCCGTCATGGAAGCGAGCGGTGAGACCTTCGAGATGGTGCTGGTCGATGACGGTTCGGTCGATGGCACCTTCAACCTGCTGCGTGAAATTGCCGCCGTTGATAGCCGCGTGACCGTGGTCAAGCTGCGCCGCAACTTTGGTCAGACTGCCGGCCTTGCTGCCGGATTCGACCATGCCCGCGGCGAATACATCATCGCCATGGACGGCGACCTGCAGCACGACCCCGCCGACATCCCGCTGTTCCTCGAGAAAATTGCCGAGGGCTACGACATCGTCAGCGGCTGGCGCAAGAATCGTGTCGATAATTTCTGGCTCCGCCGTTTTCCCTCGCGCTGCGCCAACTGGATGATGGCCAAGCTGAGCGGCGTCGAAATTCACGACTTCGGTACCACTTTCAAAGCCTATCGCCGTGAAATCGTGGGGCAGGTTCCGCTCTACGGCGAGCTGCACCGGTTCATTCCAGCGCTCGCGTCCTGGTATGGCGCGTCCATTGTCGAAGTCCCGATCAAGAACATTGTCCGCGAGCGCGGCGCATCGCATTATGGAATCTCGCGCACGTTCCGCGTGTTCTTCGATCTCATCACCATCCGCTTTCTGTTGAAATATCTTTCCCGCCCGCTTCACTTCTTCGGCACGGTGGGGATGTTCAGCATTCTCACGGGCTGCGGAATTTCGAGCTGGCTGATTTTCGACAAGGCGGTCTACCACACTGATGTCATGACGCAGCATGGCCCGCTGATGGTCTTCTCCATGGTCCTGTTGTTGGCGGGATTGAACATGCTCGCCGTGGGACTGCTGGGAGAAATGCAGGTTCGCCATTACCACGAGCCGACGCAGCGCGCCCCATACTCCATCGATCGCGTGCTCAGGGCGCAGAGCGAAGAGAGCACCATTTCAGAATAGGCGTGAGGTCAGAGGTAAGAGGTCTGATTGAAGAGGTAAAACCTTGAGTCTTTTACCCTTGCAATCTGACGTGCCACGCCTGCCCCTGCCCGCCGATCACAGCTCGTCGTGATCCCTGCAATTGACCCGTTCCCATCGCTAGCGTGACAATGAAATACGGGCCACGTCAGCCTCCGAGGAAGCTATAATGCCATCCGCGATGATGCCAACCACTCAGTTCGAACTGCGTCTAGCCAGCCGGATGTCGCGGCTCGGCACCGAAACCGCCTTTGAAGTATTGAACCGCGCCCGTGCGCTGGAAAAACAGGGCAGAGAGATCATTCACCTGGAAATCGGCGAGCCCGACTTCGACACGCCCGCCAATGTTGTCGAGGCCGCCGTCGACGCGCTCCATAAAGGATGGACCCACTACGGTCCATCCGCCGGTTTGCCCGACCTGCGCCAGACCATCGCCGAATACGTCAGCCGCACCCGGAATGTCCCGGTCTCGGTCGACGAAGTGGTCGTAGTCCCAGGTGGCAAGCCCATTATTTTCTTCACGATCCTGGCGCTAGTTGATGAGGGAGACGAAGTTATCTATCCGAATCCAGGATTCCCCATCTACGAATCAATGATCAACTACGTCGGCGGACGCGCCATCCCCATTCCGCTGCGCGAAGAGCGCGACTTTTCCGTCGATGTCAAAGAGTTGGCCTCGCTCATCACCGGCCGTACCAAGTTGATCATCCTGAATTCGCCGCACAACCCGACCGGCGGCGTGCTCACCAAGAAAGACATCCTTGCCATCGCCGACGCCATCGGCGACCGCAACATCATGGTTCTGTCGGATGAAATCTACAGCCGCTTGATCTACGAGGGGGACGACTTCTCCATCATGAGCGTGCCCGGCTTCCAGGAGCGCACCATTCTGCTCGACGGCTTCTCTAAAACCTACGCCATGACCGGATGGCGCATGGGCTACGGCGTAATGCGGGCTGACCTGGCGGCGCAAGTCGCGCGCCTCATGACCAATTCGAACTCCTGCACCGCCAGCTTCACGCAGGTTGCCGGCATCGAAGCGCTGCGCGGCGATCAGTCCTCCGTCGACAAAATGAACGCGGAGTTCCGCCGCCGCCGCGATGTCTTCGTAGCCGGGCTGAACAAGATCAAAGGATTCTCCTGCCGCGTGCCGAAAGGCGCGTTCTACGCCTTCCCCAACATCACAAAGACGGGATGGCCTTCGAAGAAGCTGGCCGAGGCGCTGCTCGATCAAGCCGGAGTCGCCTGCCTCTCCGGCACCGCCTTCGGTGATTACGGAGAAGGCTATCTGCGCTTCAGCGTTGCCAATTCGCTGGAGAACCTGAATAAGGCGTTGACGAAGATTGAAGACTGGGTCGGGAAGAACCTGCGGTGAGTCGATTGAATGAACCGTCGTAGTCTTCGCGGCCCAACGATGGTTTCATTCCCCGTTGACAACCCGCCGCGCGAAGTTGGTGTACAATTCCGCCGCTATGACCAACATCGACAAGCACCCCGCCGGCTCCTTCTGCTGGATTGAACTCAAGACCTCGGACCAGAACGCCGCCAAGAGTTTCTATGGCTCGCTTTTCGGTTGGACCCCTCAGGACATGCCGATGGGTCCGAACGACTTTTACACCATATTCAAGCTCGCGGGTCGTGACGCTGCAGCCGGATGCACGTTGCGTCCGGAGGAGAGTCGCAGGGCGTTCCTCCGCACTGGATGATCTACATCGCAGTGGACAACGCCGATGCCGCCGTCACCAAGGCACAGCAACTTGGCGGCAAGATTCTTGCCCCGGCGTTCGACGTTATGGATGCAGGACGCATGGCAGTCATCCAGGATCCCACCGGCGCGGTTTTTTGTCCGTGGCAGGCCAGCCGAAACGCCGGAATCGGAATCGC
>CAVZUP010000014.1:0-6787 GCA_963778255.1 uncultured Acidobacteriaceae bacterium | reverse complement strand
TCGTCTTCCAGCCAAGTGTCGCTCTTAATGGCGCCACGATCAAAAAGGACCGGGAACATGCGCACCATGAACACCTGGTAGGTAGTTCCGAGTAGGCCCAAGAGTAGCATCGTCGCCAGCGCCCTACGCACCCACGGACGCACTGCGGGTTGTGCCGCCACGGTGTGGAACCACCAATCATGAACCATCACGGCCGCCCAGAGCAGCAGGACCAGTTGCGCCGGAAGAAAACATCTCCACCCTAAGTCGTTATTGCGGATGGTACTCGAACGCAGGAATGTGCCGACCAGAAAACTGCTTGCGACCATCGTCCAGCAAGCGAGTTCGTTGGCACTGGCCTCTACGGTGCCGCGCACAAGTTGCCGCAGGCGCAAAACACCCACGGCGAGAAAGAATCCGAGTTCAAGCGCATAGTTGATCGGCAAAAAGAGGACGTTCGCAACTTTCAAGGCAAATGGCGTCCGCAAGTGGATGCCGAACCGTTCGGCGAGATCAATCCCCGGAGAAAACGGGCGCAGCGCGAATTCTACAAAGGCATCCGCGCTGCCGAGACCGCGAAGCTTGGCAAGGAACGGAAATGCGCAGAGCAATGCCATCGCACCTACACCAGCGAACATCGCCATTTCCAGCCAGTCTTTCCGAATGATCAACACCAGCAACCAAAGCGCCACCGCAACTACAAATGTGAACGTAACGTAAACGGACATGCCCGCCGCGCTGGCCAGGATCATCCCCGCCGCGACTACCGGCACCGTGGCCCATCTGCGATGGGCGTCGGCCTGATGACGCAGCAACACGAATGCAACGAAACACGCGATGAGCGCAGCAACGTGGTGCGGCACCCACAGCAAAGAACCCACCCAAGAGGTGATCTGTGTTTCGTTCCACCACTCCATGTCTGCCTGCCAGTTCCGTTGGGCAATCCCGAGGTAGAAAACAGGCAAGATGTCCAGACCGGTGACACCGAGCAGGCCAACCGCAAGCAATGTCTTTCGCTCGATGCAAGTTTGTACTGGTACCAGGAACTTGAGACCGAGTGCAATCGTGCACGCCAAGCCCAGTCCGCTCCAGACGACGCCGGAATACACCACACATCGGGGCGCCAAATGGAATACCCTCATGGGCAAGCTGCAAAACAGCAACCACAAGTAGTGATAGCGCAGCGGGGCCCCTGCATTGGCAAAGAAAGGATTGTTCGGGGGGATATGGCGAGCCATCGCGGCCGTCATGGCAGTGCGAACGGAATGGTCAACAACGACAATTGGGGGATACAGTTTGTCCCCGAGTTGGAGATCGACCAGCGATCCAATGGCCGCCATCACCCACAGCGCGAGCAGGCCCAAAGCGACCCAGATATATTTTGAAATGGACCTTAGCTTCACTCGCCGAGCATCCTTTGCCAGCAGGAGCCCGCACGCGGCAAACACACTGATATAAAACGCCCACAGCCCCGGCTCCAGGAACCGCGCCAGCAGATACGAAAGCATCGGGCAGATGGAGATGCTGAGCGGAACGGCGAGAATCAGCCGCAGAATCGGACGCCGCCGCCGGAACTCGAAAAGGTCGAGTGCCCATCCCGCGACGTACCCAGGAGCGAGCATGAATGGCAAAAGAGCCAGGCACGCCTTAAGGACTCCCAGCGTGTCGATTACCGTAAGATTTCGCATGAAATTCTATTCAGTTCCGAGCACGTTGTTCCCAGCGCTTCCTATCTTGGTCTCGCGCCGGCTTAACGGGCTAGATCACCTTAGGTGTGATAACCCATTCGGAAACGACCTGAGGCAGTGTCCGCTTAGCGAAACAGACCGCCCGTCTAGCAGTCTTCTCCTGACACCGCCCAAGAAGGCGATTCCCAGAGGAGGCTGTGAAAGAAGAGTGTAACCACGGCGATGCCCATCGCGCCAGCTAGCGGCCCGGAGCCCGCCTTACACGAATGGTTGACTTCGCGGTATCAGTCGTTTTTTCTTGAACGTTATTGATTCGCCATTCAGTTCCAGCAAGAATGCCAATCTAGCATAAGTCACGAGCTCTTAGCTGTACCCAGCAATCGAGGCAAGGAGTACCAATGCCAGCTGAGCACTGCTGCGGCCTGTGATATTCCGGGCTTGCTAACGCAGCGATGCATCCACCGCCCGGTGTGACGAATCCTTGAGTTCCCGTTCGATATGGTTCTGGACAAGATCCCATTCCGAACGCAGCATCATTTCCTTGATGGCGAATTTGGATTCCTTACGAGCGTCGTCCACGCGCACGGCCAGTTCACGGTTCTGGAGACGGAAATCGATGATCTCGGCGAGAGGAACCAGTTGATTCACCGACTTGCCCACGATGATGAACACAACCTTGTCGGTCACCAGCGTGTATTCCGGGCAGCTTTCGTCAACTACCGTCTCTTGCGACGATCCGAATTGGTCCATGAAGCCCCGGTGCATGGCCATGCAGTCACCCATGTGCACACGAACAACAGTTCCATGTTGATACTTACCAACCGGCGCGGCCGATGCCATCGAGATGAACCCTGCAAACGCCAATGTCAATAACACAGTGAATTTCATAACTCTCCAATCAGCGAACACTCGGTTCGTAGTGATAGCCGTTTCGGCTATGGAATGTGAGGTTGAGGTTGTGGGTTGGCAAAAGGCGAAGCGAATGAAATCCAGCCTGGTGGCTGGGCAGATCGTAGGTCACGACATAGGAGGCGCGCAGATCCTGGTGCACGGCGTCCGCTATCGTGGCGGTATCTGACTTGGAGACACCCGAAGAGCAGGAGAAATAGCGTCCACCGGTAGCCTCCGAAACCTGCTGCAGAAAAATGCTGTCCCTGCCTTGGCACGATCGATTCCCGGAGGTACCGAGATCCACCGAATACACTAGGGCTCCAACGGCCTGCACCGCCTCCAGCGCCTCGCGACGGGAATGCAGGCTGATGGTGTCGTTTCCGTCCGAGAACAGTATCAATACTGGCCGCGCCCCGGCGCGGCGATGATGGGAGATGAAATCGGCTGCGAACATGAGCGTGTCGAACAGCGGCGTTAAGCCACCGCTCTTTACCGCCTGCAGTTTCGCCACGGTGTCGGGCGCACGGCAATCACTTGAGCAGAGAATGGCAGGATGTAGACCCCCAAACGAAACGACGGAAAGCTCGTCGCCGGCGATCGACTGCTCCTGTTTAATCAGTTCCCGCACGTCGCTCATGGTGGTTCGAAAGCGTGGCGCAACTGAATCGCTGACATCAACCAGGGCGAGGATATCAAGAGAGGTTTCATCCGCTTGCGTGAAACTCCGAAAATTGCGGATCACGCGTTCGTCGTCGACGATCGCGAAGTCCATCTTTGTCATTGTTGGGAGTGGATGATTATTCTCGTCGGTAGCGAAGAAGGTAACCCTTACTTCAGGGGAAGCGTACAGAGGGTTGCGATATGCAGGCTGGACATTAGCATCGCTCTCGTCTGCGCCAACCGACGCGCAAGTCAATGCGAGCAGGGCCAGGGGTAGCGACCAACTGCGCCAATGCATGAACATCGCTGTTGATCGTTCCCACCGGCAAATGATGGTGGCTCCCAATAGCCGTATTTACTCTTTTGGACGTGCACAAAGCTGTAAAACTCTATCGGCAATATCCCCTAGAAACTTCAGGGCGCTCGTGCTGGTTGCACACCCGAAGGGTCTCGGCGGCGGCTAGTAATAAGGTCGCCACGAGCACCAGGTACTCGGTTCCCGGCGCGTTGACTTAGCTCTTTTCCCCGTCTAACATCAGCGCCAAACCCCGGTCGGACAGGTGGACAGCGCTGGGTTTGGAAGTGCATCCGGCCAAGAGATCCCGGCCTCCGGAACGCACTGAGGTTTAGGTCGGGCTATGGTAGGTGCAATGTGAGAAAGCTGCCCGAAGTCGAAGAGGCCAAAGCGTTGATGATGGAGGCTGTGGAATGGTCCGTCTTCAGGTGGCTGTTCGAAAAGCGCAGGGTTCGAGAGGCAGCCGACCGGGCGAACGCTGCCTTGGACAAATTGAACCATGCGGTTAAGGCGCGCTGGAGCAGTGACGTAAAATCCGCCTACAAAGAGTTAGGGTCAAAGCGAGGCAACGCGGGACCACACCGGCAAGGCGAACCGTCATCCGAGGCCATCGATCCTCAAATTAGAATCTTCGCTAAGAAGGTAAAGGAGGCGGATGACGCCGCCTACCACGCCAGAATGGCCGCGGAAGACACCTTCGACGAAGCGGAGAAACAACTGAATACGGACCTGGCGCGGGAAGGATGTCAACAAGCTATCCAGTCGTGGGAGTTGCATGAAAAAGCAATACGCAAGGCCGAGGCAGCTCATGGCTCGAACAAGCAGACTTAACCACCTCGGACCGTTCCCGATGAAAATTTCGACCGGCGCCTCTTCGGCGTAGGCCCATCCAAACGACCGCCACTTTCGCGGCCGCCTGTTTCTATTCCCTGCTTCTCAGCCGCAGCGAGGCATCCACGGGCTGATGTGGTGAATCCGCGATTTCCTGATCGCGGCGCTTCTGGAGAAGGTCCCATTGCGAGCGCAGCGTTATGTCCTTGACATCGAACTTAGTTTCTTTGCGCGCATCGTCGACTCGGATCGCCAGTTCCTTGTTCTTGAGGCGAAAATCGACAACTTCCGCGAACGGCACCAGTTGGCTGGACGCCTTACCAACAATGACATAGACGACCTTCTCGGTCACCAGCGTATATTCCGGACAGTTTTCCTCGACCGCATCCGCCGGCGACGGGCCAAACTGGTTCATAAAGCCCCGGTGCTTGAGCACACAGTCGCCCATGTGCATACGGACGATGGTTCCCTGTTCATACCTGCCGAGTGGCGCGGCCCATGCTCCCGACAGGCCGCTCCCAGCAAGCGCCAATAACGCCAATAACAATGACAGAATAAATTTCACAAATCTCCAATCAGTGAACGTTGGGTTCGTAGTTGTAGCCGTTTCGGCTGTGGAATGTGAGGTTGAGGTTGTGCGTTGGCAAAAGGCGAAGCGAATGAAATCCTGGCTGGTGGCTGGGCAATTCGTAAGTCACTACGTAGGAGGCTTGCAGATCCTCGAGCACGGCGTTCACTACCGCAGCCACGTCGTCTACGTGGGAAACGCGCGGAGTAGAAGTGAAATACCGTCCACCCGTAGCCTCCGAAATGTGCCGCAGGAAAACGCTGCCCCGGCTTTGGTTCGACGATCGATTGTCGGAGGTTCCGAGATCGACCGCGTAGATCGCGGCGCCAGCGGCCTGCACCGCCTCCAGCGCCTCCAGCGGAGTGTGCAGGCTGATCGTGTCGTCGCCGTCGGAAAATAGAACCAAGACAGGTCGGACCCCGTCGCGGCGATGCTGGGAAACAAAATCGGCGGCGAACATGAGAGCGTCGAACAGCGGCGTCAGGCCGTCGCTCTTGACCGCCTGCAATTTGGCCAGGGAGTCGGAGGCACGGCAACTGCTTGCGCACAGGATCACGGGCCCCATGCCCCCAAACGATACGACGGAAATGTTGTCGCTGGGGATCGACTGCTCGCGTGTGATCAACTGCACCACATCGCTCATGGCGGTTCGAAAACGGGGCGCAACCGATCCGCTGACATCGACCAGTGCGACGAGTTCGAGAGAGGTTTCGTCGGCGTGGGTGAAGCTCCGGAAGCTGCGGACCACACGTTCGCCGTCGACCACCACAAAGTCCGACTTCGTGACGGTTCCGGGCGGGCGATTTTTTTCGTCGGTGGCGAAGAATGTAACCCGAACTTCGGAGACGGTGTTGCGAAACGTAAGCTCGTCCGCGGCATCCTTCTTGTCTTCGGCCGCCAACGCGCAAGTCAGGGTAAGCAAAGCCAGCAGGATCGACCAAGGGTGCAAATGCGTGAACATTATCGTGTACTTACTCCCACGCGAGCGATGGAACACTCCTAATTGTTTACTTACACTTGGACGTAACCACGAGGTTGTGGGTCTCTATCGGCACTCCGAGCGTCGAACTTTAAGGCACCGATGTCGGCCGCGGGGCCAAGCACTTCGGTTTTTGTCAGCAAAGGATTTAGTGCGCGAATGGGTAAACGCGTGCAGCGTGAGATCGAGTTCGACTCCCCACGCCCGATAGCCGGCTGAAGTCCAAGGTTGGAATTACCGATAAGGTGCCATGGCTACCTCCGCCCAATCGGCCTCCCAGGAAAAACCAAGCCCTTGCATCGCCCGGCAACCGATTCTGAATGCGAACGAAGATGTGATCGGATATGAGCTGTTCTTTCGCGAGGCTCAAGGAGAGAGTCGCTTCACGTCCGACGTCGAGAACGCGACGTCCGCGACGATTGATGCCTTGAACATGATGGGGCTCGATGTCTTATGCGACGGCCGCCCAGCGTTCATCAACTGTACTCATCAGATGCTGTTGAAAGACTACTTTTCTCTCTTGCCGCCAGGCGATGTTGTAGTTGAAATTCAGGAGACGGTTCCCGCGGTCGAAAACGTGAAGGAGGCGTGTTCGCGGCTCAAACGAGATGGATATTCGATCGCTTTGGACAATTTCGTTCCTGGCGACGCAAGGGAAGCCCTGGTTCCCTACGCCGACTTCATCAAAGTCGACATTACCAGGGTCAAAGCGGAGCGGTGCGTATCCTTGATTGCCCTCCATGCCAGCGAACGCTGCCAGATGATCGCCCAAAGGGTGGAAACCCGGGAACAATTTGCTATCGCGACGCGCAATGGCTTTACCCGCTTCCAGGGATACTTCTTTCGGCGGCCGGAAAATGTCGGCAAATGATGGTCTTGTTCATTTACTCGTTCGC
>CAVZUP010000013.1:0-24422 GCA_963778255.1 uncultured Acidobacteriaceae bacterium | reverse complement strand
GCCATTGCTTTGGGTGCTTCCGGATTGTTCTGGGCCGGCGTTTGCGTTTTCTGGTCGTTTTTTTCGGGAGCGCGCACTTCGATACCGCCGGTGAGAATCGCGCCTTCTTCGATGCTGATTCGGTGCGTAATCACATCGCCCGAGAGCACGCCCTCGTTGCGAATGTCCAGCCGGTCGGTACACTCCACATTGCCCTGCACCTTGCCCATGATGACAACTTCCGCGGCGTTGATGTTCGCCACCACGTGTCCGTGACGGCCGATGGTGACGCGCTGGCCGGGAACGCTGAGGGTGCCTTCGACCCGGCCGTCGATATACAAAGATTCCGCGCCCGAAACTTCACCCTTGATGACAAGCGACCGTCCGATACAGGCCTGATCGATCAATGTGGCAGCAGGCTTGACTGCCGTGTAACCGGAGTTGGTGGCTGCGTTCGGAGCATATTTCGGTTCCGCAGACTGCAACATGAATCACCTCGATTGAGTTCCGCAGCCGCCGCGGGAATTGGGCCTGTGTTCGGGATCGACGGCCTTTGAGACCAGACGAGAATGGCACCAAGGGACGTATTACGAAAGATTACGGAAGTCTTGAGCCCTCACCGCTCTTGGGGTTGCCAGGCTCTTCAGTTTGTGGAGGGCAATCTCAGGATGGAACCTCCCACCCTTCGTTCTTCATTTTTTGATTCGTCCAATGTTGCAGTTGCTCGAATAGAGCGGGCTCGACGACGACAAAGCGCAGACCAGCTCTGCCTCCGGCGTCGGCCCACACCAAGCGGCCTTTTGCCTGGATCACAATATCGCTCTCTGGCAGCAGGAAGCTGACATCAACTAATCCGGTAAAGCCTACTGGGTCGCTTACCTCGTCCAGCCCCATGCCGCCGGTGCTCAGGTTGACAGCCTGTACCTGCAATTCCTTGCCGTGCGCATTTTTCAGGGTCACAGAAAGATTGACCTTGGCGCGGAAGAATTTCTGCTGATCTTCGCTGATGATGCCGAGTTTGGCTAAACCCGCGCCGCCACGCATGTCGATGGCATACTCCCGCAGTTTGCGGCTGAGGGTGCGACGGGAAATTCCGAGTTGCTCGGCGGCTTGGGCGCGATGTCCCCCGGTCTGTTCGAGAGCCCGGATGATCATCTGCTCTTCCATGTTCTCGAGGTTGCCGAGCGGCACAGCTCCGCTTTCGGAACTTATGTCGCTGGGCACGGTGCACGATTCGGCGGCAACTTCCGCACCCGAAATCTCCCGATCCTCGGTTGCCATGGCGAGCTTCGCGACCATGTTTCTGAGTTCGCGAATATTGCCCGGCCAGGGGTGGGCTTGCAGGGCGGCCAGCGCATCCTTGGTGAAGATCTTATTTGTCGATTTCAGCGACAGGAAGTGACGGGCCAGTGCGGCAATATCCTCGGGTCGCTCACGTAAGGGCGGGACGCGCAACTGAAACTGGCCGAGGCGATGGAAAAGATCTTTGCGGAATCGTCCTTCTTTCACTGCCAGCTCCAGATCCTGATTGGTGGCAGCGACGACGCGTACATCGACGGTTATTTTCCGATTCCCGCCCAAACGGTAATAGGGTGCGCCATCCAGCACGCGCAGCAGTTTCACCTGGATTTGCGGCTGTAATTCGCCAATTTCGTCGAGAAAAATCGTGCTCTTGTCGGCCAGTTCAAACAGGCCGGGCTTCGAGGAGTCGGCGCCGCTGAAAGCTCCCTTCTCGTAACCGAACAGTTCGCTTTCCACCAAATGTTCCGGCAATGCGGCGCAGTTGATATCGACCAATGCATGCTTGTGCCGATAAGACGATTCGTGGATAGTGCGCGCCACTAACTCCTTGCCAGTGCCGGTTTCGCCGGTGATCAGGACGGTCTCGGTATGGCCGGCCACGCGGTCCACCATCCCCATGAACTTGTGCATGACCGGGCTGGCAATCAGAAACTGGGTGCCATCGATCTGGCGCCGCGCCAATGGGACTGCTCCGGTTGCAGATGCGCTCCGCGCTGGCGCTCGCACATTCGCGGCAACCTGCTCCACGATCTCGCCGTTAGTCTCAGTGGCGATTCCCAGAATTCCCACGGGATCGGTATTCGCATCGAGGAGCAGAGTCAGACACAGATGAACATCGACTTCCTGGCCAGACTTGGTGCGGTAGTGGAGCTCGCTTTCGAATCGTCCTTTCTCGAGGACCGTGGCAATTGACCGGCTGGCGGGAGACGTCTGCGGCTCACCGCAGAAGAAGTCGGCGAAGTTTCGCCCAACCATGTCTTTCGGTAAGAAACCGTGTCGGTCCGCTCCCTGGCTGCAGCTGGTGATGACTCCACCAAGATCGGTGGTGAAGACTGCGTCCTGCAACTGGTCCGGGATGCCAGCCTGATGAGTCGCATCCTCCCCACGAGGCGAGCTCTGGCGGGCCCGGCACCCAGTGGCGGACTTCGGTGCTGTCTCCGGTGGCGGAGCCTTCGATGAAATTGGCATTTCTGTGCCCGTTTAAAGGGAGGTCCGGCTTGGTGCTGCGACTGCCGGGCCCACAATCTTGTTTTCGCCTTCAGACAATTACAAATACTCGGCCTTCTGCATGATGCTGACACATTCCCGCTCGCTTGATTAGATTGTTCCGCACCGGCCTTCACACCAAAGTAATCGCTTTAACGGCCGCACTTCGAAGTCGCCCCACAGGGATTTCACCTGGCTAAAACGGGCTGCAGGCCTCCGCCTCTCAGTTACCTCGGTAAGTGGGTCTCTTCCGGTGACTGCACTACTATCCAACATAATGGGGTACCAGATTCATGGTGCGCGGCTGGGGCTGCGATCAGAGCATAACTGGTGCAGCCGCGACGCGGGGTAGTGATGAAAATCACTTGTGTGGATAGGCAATTGCACACGGCGTAAGCGCAAGTTACGGGTCGTCTTATGTCCATTCGGGCCAGACTCTTTATCGGGGCCACGGCAGCGCTTGGCGTGTGGGCGCTGGCTCACGCGCTATGGCAGTGGCAAAGTGTCGACCTGAGCCGATTTATCTGCTACTTGCTGGTCGCGGTTCTGGCCTCCGGACTAAAGATTCGATTGCCCGGCATCGACGGCACCATGTCGGTCAACTTCCTGTTCATCCTGCTCGGCGTGCTGGAACTGAATCTTCCAGAGACGTTAGTGCTTGGCTGCACGGCAACGCTGGCGCAATGTGTGCTCGGAACGCGCCAGAAGCTCGTTCCCATCAAGATTGTTTTCAACGTCTTCAGCATGATGGCGAACGCCATCGTCTTGTCGTACTTCGCCTATCACGATCTGCAACGTGTGCTCGGTGCCGGCACGTTGCCGCTGCTGATCATCACTGCCCTGGTTTTTTTCCTGGCGAACACGATTCCTGTTGCCGTGATCATCTCGGTGACCGAAGGCAAACCGGCGCACAAGGTCTGGGCGGAATGCCACTTCTGGTCCTTCCCCTTCTACATGGTCGGGGCGGCGGTAGTGTTTGCTGTGGGTTTTCTCAGCAAACATGTGGGATGGCAGACCTCGCTCCTGGTGTTGCCCTTGACCTACTGGGTGTATCGCTCGTATCACCTCTATCTGGCAAAACTGGCGGCGGAAAAGAGGCAGGTCGAAATCGAAAAGGGTCATGCCGAAGAGATGGCGGCGCTGCACTTGCGCACCATCGAGTCCCTGGCGCTGGCGATCGAGGCCAAGGACCACACCTCGCACCAGCACCTGCAGCGTTTGCGCGTGTTCGCGGTCGAGGTCGCCAAGGATCTGGGTTTTTCGGAAGAGGAAATCGAAGCGCTGCGCGCCGCCGCTCTGTTGCACGACATCGGCAAGCTGGCGATTCCTGAACACATTATCAACAAACCTGGACGCTTGACTCCGGAAGAGTTCGAGAAAATGAAGATCCATACCCAGGTCGGCGCGGAAATCCTGCAACGGGTCGCGTTTCCGTATGCGGTCGCGCCGATCGTGCGCTCGCACCACGAGTGCTGGGACGGAACCGGCTATCCCGACGAGCTGAAAGGGGAGCAGATCCCGCCAGGCGCGCGAGTGCTTGCCGCAGTCGATTGCCTGGACGCGCTGGCATCGCATCGGCAGTACCGTAACGCCATGTCGCTCGATGCCGCCATGGAGAAGGTCGCGTCGATGTCGGGCTCGGCCTTCGAACCCAGAATTGTCGAGGTTCTTAAACGCCGTTACCGCGAACTGGAGCAGATGGCGCAATCGGATTCCAGATCGGCGGGAGAGGCAAATCTGGCGATCGCAGACGATGCTCAAGTGGAGCCAGGCGTGCAATCGGCGGCTGGATTCGAGCAACCGGCGCCGGTTGCCAGCCCGGCAAGCGAAGCAGATTTTCTCTCGTCGATTGCCTCGGCGCGTCAGGAAGCGCAGACCATGTTCGAACTGAGCCAGGATCTCGGCAACTCGCTGAGCCTCGGCGAAACCCTTTCCGTACTTTCCATGCGGCTGCGCAAGATGGTTCCTTACGATTCGATGGCCGTGTTTCTCTTGAAGGACGGCAGGCTGGTACCCGAACTGGTGAGCGGAGACAACTTCCGGCTGCTCTCGTCGCTAAATATTGGGCTGGGAGAAGGGCTGTGCGGGTGGGTCGCCGAGAAGCGCAAGCCGATCCTCAACGGGAATCCCGAAGCCGAAGCCGGCTATGTGGGCGATCCCGCAAAATTCACCACTTTGCGCTCGACGCTCGCCGTCCCGCTCGAGGGCCTGAATGGTGTCGTCGGCGTCTTGGCCATGTACCGCGCCGAACGCGATGCTTTCTCGCCCGATCATCTGCGCATTCTGCTCGCCGTCAGTTCAAAGATCGCACTGTCGGTGGAGAATGCACTCAAATATCAGCAGGCCGAGGACTCGGCGACCACCGACTACTTGACCGGATTGCCGAACGCACGCTCGCTGTTCGTGCATTTGTCGCGCGAACTGGCTCGCTGCCGCCGCACTGGCACCGAACTGGCGGTGATGGTCTGCGACCTCGACAATTTCAAGCAGATTAACGACCTCCATGGACACCTCGAAGGCGACAATCTGCTCAAGGAGTTTGCCACCGGGCTGAAAGAAGCTTGCCGCGGCTACGATTATGTTGCCCGCATGGGCGGAGATGAATTCGTGCTGGTTTTGCCCGGCTTGAGCTCGGATGCCTCCAGCGAAAAGGCGAGCCGTCTGAATCTGCTGGCCGTCGAAGCGGGCAGGAGGATTGCCGGCCGCGACGTAGTCGGCCTGAGCGTGGGGACGGCATTCTGTCCGCAGGATGGTTTTGACGTTGAGAGCTTGCTCGCCGAGGCCGATCGCCGCATGTACTCGATGAAGCACATGCACCACTCCGGACCCGCACGCGATCGCGACCAGAACAACCCACCATCCCGCGCACGAAGCGCGACGGTGAACTAGGACGTTGTATGTTCAAACGGAAAAAGTCGACGCAAGAGAGTTTGCTCTGGAAAATTGCGCGGCACATTGGAGCTATCGCCGCGTTGGTTCTTCTTGGTGGCCTGCTTTCGGCCACGCTGGTGCGTCTGGCTCCCGGCTTCGATGCTGACGAACGCGAACTCGACCCCAGCCTAAATGCCGATAGCGTGCGCGCCTTGCGCGACTCACGCGTCGGGGAACACAACATTTTCAACTTTTACGCCGGCTATCTTCGCGGCGCCGTCCACGGCGATCTCGGCGTTTCTCATGCCCTTGGTCAACCGGTGCAAAGTCTTTTGCGCGAACGCTGGCCCGTTACCGCGCGCGTGGCTGGTATCGGCCTGCTGCTGGCGTGGCTGCTGGCCTCGGCTCTTGCCTTTACGGCCTGCCTCTGGCGTCGAACAGCTTCTGACATTTTCGGCACGGCACTCAGCGGCGCATTTCTTTGCATTCCGGCGGCGGTGCTGGCGTTGCTTTCGGTGATCTTTAACGCTCCGGGATATCTCGCCATCGCTCTGATCGTCTTCCCCAAGATCTACCGCTATTCGCGGAACCTGCTCGCCAAAGCCTATGCTTTGCCGCACATTACGGCCGCCCGCGCGCGTGGACTCGGGGAACTCCGCATCCTGGCCCGCCATGTGCTGCCCGTTGCCGGACCGCAGATGATCGCGCTCGCCGGCGTCACAGTCAGCATCGCCGTGGGTGCAAGCATTCCCGTCGAATCCTTGTGTGGATTACCCGGCATTGGCCAACTTGCCTGGCAGGCTGCGCTTTCCCGGGACCTTCCTTTGCTGGTGAACCTCACCGTGCTGGTTACGCTCGTAACCTTGCTGGCAAACTCGGCGGCCGATGTAATGAACTACGTATTGCAACCCCGCGACGCATAAACGGAGCGTAAACACCGCATGAAACTAGCCCGCACGCTGGCGTGTGCCGTGGTCCTTGCCGTGTGCGCGGTGTCTCTTGCTGCCAACTGGCTGGCGCCTGCCGGATACGCTAAACAGTTTCGCGAGGCTCCGGGTGCATCTCCTTCGCGCGCGCATCTGCTCGGCACCGATGAAGTCGGACGCGATCGCTTTGCGCGCATGCTTTACGGCACGCGCATCTCGCTATTGCTCGCCCCGGCTGCGGCGTTGGTCTCAACTCTTCTGGCCGCGCTGGTCGGCGGGCTCGCAGGATATTTGGGCGGATTCTGGCTGCGTCTCGCCAGGGGATTCACCGACCTCTTTCTTTCCCTGCCCTGGCTCTTCCTGCTGATCACGGTTCGTGCGCTCATGCCGTTAAATGTTTCGCCCGTGGTTTCGGTGCTGATTACGTTTCTAATCCTCGGCTTGCTCGGGTGGGCGGCTTCGGCTCGCGTGCTCTCGACCAGCGCCAACGCTTTGCGCAATTCCGACTTTGTTTTACAGGCCCGCGCTTCGGGCTTGCATGGTCCACGACTTTTCTTCGTCCATGTTTTGCCCAACCTCAAGCCAGTTCTATATGCGCAGTTCTGGATTTCGATTCCGGTTTTCATTTTGAGCGAGGCGAACCTGGGCATCCTCGGCTTGGGTGTCGCCGAACCACTGCCCTCCTGGGGAAGTCTGCTGCGCGAACTGGAAGGCATGCTTTCGTTCCGCGAGGAACCGTGGCGACTGGCGCCGTTGCTACTGCTGATCGTGGTGATGACCTCGTTTCAGTTGCTCTTGTCGAATGAAGAGGTCGCCGCATGACTAAACGCCGTGCATTCTTGCGATTTCTTCTCTGTGGCGCTCTTTTCTTTGTGGTTTTGGAATCTGGCTCCGCTGTAGCGCAAAACGGTGGCGAACTGCGCTTCTGCCTGCGCTCTGAGCCGAAGACTTTCGACCCGCTCCTGGTCGATGACGATTCTTCTCTGTCGATCCGTTATCTGACCGGCGGAGTGCTGATGCGCGTCAATCGCCACACGCAGGACCTCGAACCGGAACTGGCGGAGTCGTGGAAGGTATCGAAGAACGGTAAGCAGATTACTTTCAAACTCCGCAGCGGCATTACGTTTTCCGACGGCAGCCCGTTTTCTTCCGTGGACGTTGCCTTCACCATGCAACGGCTCATGGACCCCGCGCTGCACTCCTCGACCGGAGACGCCTTTCGTTCCGGAAGCGGCGCGGTCAGCACCAAGATCATCGCGCCGGACCAGATTGCCGTCTTTTTCCCGGCACCCATTGCCGGACTCGATCGCCTTTTCGATCAGGTCGCGATCATGTCGGCGCATTCTCCGAAGAAGGAAGCGGCCGTACTCGGTCCGTTTATGGTCGCGGAATACAAAGCGGGATCGAGCGTGCTGCTGCGCCGCAATCCCAACTACTGGAAACGAGATTCCCAGGGACGCCGCTTGCCTTATCTCGATTCCATACGGCTCGACATTCAATCGAACCGCGACGTTGAAATGCTGCGCTTCAAGCGCGGCGAACTAGACCTGATCAATGTCCTCGACAGCGATTACTTCGACCGGCTGGCCTCCAGCTCGCCCGGGCTGGCGCACGATGCCGGGGCTTCGCTCGATTCCGATTTCCTGTGGTTCAACCAAGTGTCGACCGCACCCATTCCCGAATACAAGCGCGCATGGTTCCGATCGACTAATTTTCGGCGCGCGATTTCCCAAGCCATCAACCGCGACGATCTGAGCCGTGTGGTCTTCAACGGCCATGCCCAACCTGCGGTTGGCCCGGTTTCGCCCGCTAACAGATTCTGGTTCAACAGCAAACTCAAAGCTGAACCTTATCGTCCCGATGACGCGCTGCGACGCCTGCAAGCTGATGGCTTTCATTTACAAAACGGGGCGCTATTCGACAAGGGAGGCAATGCCGTCGAATTTTCCATTGTGACCAATGCGGGCAGCAAGCCACGAGAGCGTATGGCGGTCATGGTGCAGGAGGATCTTGGAAAGCTTGGCATCAAGGTCAACGTGGTCACGCTCGACTTCCCCTCGCTCATTGAACGCATTTCGCAGAAATTCAATTACGAGGTGGCGATGCTCGGCTTCCGCAATGTCGATCTCGACCCGAATGGCCAGATGAACATCTGGCTGAGTTCGGCTGAGGATCACGCCTGGAATCCGCAACAGAAGTCGCCAGGAACCGCGTGGGAAACGGAGATTGACCGGCTGATGCGCGCGCAAGCCTCCACCGCCGATCCGAAGAAGCGAAAAGAAAGCTTCGATCGCGTGCAGGAAATCGTCGCCGAACAAGCGCCCATCATCTACCTGGTCAACCAGAATGCGCTGTCCGCTGTTTCCGCCGCGGTGGCGGGGGCTGACCCCGGAATCCTCAGCCCGCAGGCATTCTGGAATGCCGAGCGCCTGACGCTGAGCCCAAGCACGCGGGCAAGTCGATAACCGAGTTGATGTCTATGACACCGACAATGCCGGATGCTTCCCGAAACCTGCTCTCGGCGCATGTGACTGTGCGCTATCCCGGTAAGGCTCCGGTGCTTCGGGGAATCTCGCTTGAAATGGCCCGCGGCGAAGTCGTTGGCTTAGTCGGGCAGAGCGGTTCGGGCAAAAGCACGTTGGCGCTGGCGATTCTCGGATTGCTCGGCCGCCAACGCGCCGTTGTGGAAGGCAGCATTATTTTTCAGGGTGCCGATCTGCTCGCCATGCGCGAACGGGAACTGCGCAGCCTCCGTGGACGATCGCTGAGCCTTGTGCTGCAGAGTCCTCTCGCCTCGCTCAATCCCGCACTCCAGATTCGCACCCAGCTCAGGGAAGCGTGGCGGGCTCACAGCGAACGCACTGCTACACGCGAAGACTGCGACCTTGCCATCCAGTCTGCCTTGAAAAGTGTCAGCTTGCCGAGCGCCGAGAATGACCGGGACTTTTTGAACAAACGCGCTTCTCAACTCAGTGTGGGCCAGGCGCAGCGGGTGCTGATCGCCATGGCCATCCTGCACCGTCCCGCACTCTTGATCGCCGATGAAGCGACCAGCGCTCTCGACGTGATCACGCAATCCGAAATTCTGGAGTTGTTCGCACGCCTGAATCGCGAGACCGGCATGTCGATCCTCTACATCTCGCACGATCTGCCTTCTGTCGCCGGAATTTGCCAGCGCATCGCCATTCTGCACGAGGGCCAAATTGTTGAGTGCGGCCCGACCGAACAGATTTTCACCGCGCCCGTCCACGCCTACACCCGCCGCCTGATGTCGGCCCTGCCGCAGCTTCCCGCACGCCGTGAAGTTTCGATCGCAAAGGCGCAGGCTGCATCGAGCGAATGACGACCGGGCTTCCTTAAAACTGACAGCTGATCGCTGGCGGATCGTTATGCTATGGCTGTTGATTCGGAAATTCTTGCATAGGGCCCGCGCAATGATGAAAAAATGTCCCGAGAACGTTTTCTTAAGCTGTTGAACGGCCTATGTTTAATGGAGGCACGGCCTGCGTACTCCTTTTGTAACTTGGACTTGCACCGATCACAGCCTACAGTCGATGGAACCGTGTTTTCTTGGCTTTCGGCCCCCGGCGTGCATCTGAATGTTTGCAGGTTTAGAGATTCACCAAAGGGTTCCGAACCAAGATTTGGAATCCAGGCGCAAAGATATAGAGCAATGGCGACGCGCAACAAATTCGGAATGGCGCCAGGCGGGTTCGCTATCATCGCGACCGTAATCGCCGCATTTCTAGGCATGTCCTCGCCAGGATGTGCCCAGAGCGGTCCCTACCTCAACGCCGCTGTTCTCGCGTCTGCCGCCAGCGATGAAGGGAACGAACCCATCCTCACCATCAAGAAACGTGTTGATGAGGTCAATGTGCTTTTCATCGCGACCGATCGTCATGGTAAGTTCGTACGCAATCTGAATCAGAGCGACTTCTCGATTTCCGACGACCACAAACCCGTGCAGTCGATCCTGAACTTTCGTCGCGAGACCGACCTGCCCATCGAACTCGGCCTGCTCATGGACGTGAGCGGCTCCGTGCAGGGGCGCTTTGCATTTGAAAAGGAAGCCGCCACGGGATTTCTGCAGCACATCATCAGTCCCGGCTATGACCGCGCTTTCATTGTGGGATTCAACCAGCAGAGCCGCCTCACCCAGGATTTCACAGACCAAATGCCGCTGCTTGCCACCGGAGTACAACGCTTGAACAATGGCGGCGGCACCGCACTCTACGACGCCATCTACAAAGCGTGCAAGGACAAGCTGCTGCGCGAAACCTCCGACCATCCCATTCGGAAGGCCATCGTTATTCTTAGCGACGGCGAAGATAACCAGAGCGAATACACGCGCGCTCAGGCAATCGAAATGGCGCAACGCGCCGAGGTTCTCGTCTACGCAATATCGACTGACGACAGCGGCCTGATCCTGCGCGGCGACAAGGTTCTGGAAGACCTCGCTTCCGCCACTGGTGGACGCGCGTTTTTTCCTTACAAGATGAAAGACATTACGCGTTCATTCGCCGCCATTGAAGACGAACTGCGCAGCCAGTACGCTATCTCCTACAAGCCCTCCGATTTCGACGCCGACGGACGCTACCGCTCGATCGAGATCACCACCCTAAAGAAAGACCTGCAAGTCCGCGCCCGGCGCGGATACTACGCTCCACGGCAATGAAGCCGGTTCATGGCTTGCAGTGTTTCAAGGATGGTAACCATACTCTAAAACTCCGCAACCTTGAAACCTTGAAACTTTGCTGTTAACGTCCCTTTGAATCCGCATCAAGGAGTAGCCATATGGTTCTAGCGTTCCTTGCGATCGTCGTTCTGTTGGGCGTCTTCCTGATTGCGATGTACAACAGCCTGGTGCAGTTGCGCGTGCGCTCGGAGTCGGCTTGGTCCGATATCGATGTGCAGCTCAAACGCCGCCACGATCTGATTCCAAACCTGGTTGAAACCGTGAAGGGTTATGCCGCCCACGAAAAAAGCACGTTTGAGGATATCGCCAAGTTCCGCTCCATGGCCATGCAGGCCACAGGTCCGGTCGACAAGGCGGCGGCGGAAAATCAACTGACGGGCGCACTCAAAAGTCTGTTCGCGGTGGCGGAAAATTATCCTCAGCTCCAGGCCTCGCAGGAATTTACGCAGTTGCAGAATTCTCTGAGTGAAATCGAGGATGCGATTCAAAACGCCCGCCGCTACTACAACGCGGTAGTACGCGACCTGAATACCAAGATTCAATCTTTCCCGACCAACATTCTAGCCGGGATGTTCGGTTTCCAGCAGAAGCAGTTCTTTGAAGCGGCCGCCGCCGATCGCGAACCGGTCGCGGTGAAATTCTGAGCATGTTGCGGCAGCAATCACGCGCTCGCAAACCGTCGGGCAAGCCTGGTCCTGGCCTTCTGTGCCTCTCCGTGGCCCCTGTGGTAAGGCTCTTGCTCGTGCTGTCGGCGCTGCTATTCGCCGCCACTGCCTCTGCCCAAGTCCATAGCTGGCGTGTGTCCGATTTTCAGGACACCATCTCCATCGCCCCCGACGGCACGGCGCTGGTCAGCGAGAAAATCACCGTCGCCTTCGCCGGGGAGTGGCATGGCATTCACCGCACTATCCCGATCGAATATCCCGGACCGGAGGGAACTAACTACACGCTCTTTCTCAATGTCATGAGCGTGACCGACGAAAATGGAAATAAGCTGAAGTACGAGTCGACGAAATCCGGAGCCTATCGCGATCTCAAAATCTATATTCCCAACGCGGTCGACGCGACGCGCGTAGTCAACATCGATTACTCGGTGCGCAATGGCATTCGCTTCTTCGACAGTAACAGCGACAATTACGCCGAGTTTTACTGGAACGTAACCGGCAACGACTGGCCGGTCCCCATCGACCACGCATCGGCCTTCGTGACCCTCCCTGAGAATGCGACTGGAGGGTTGCGCGCTCAGGCCTTCACCGGCACCTACGGTTCCAAAGAAAGCGAAGCAAGCGCGGAAGTCCGAGGCGCCGACGCTGTTTTCGAAACCACCCGACCGCTGCCCATGCGCGGCGGCGTGACCATCGACATTTATATTCCGCAGGGCGTGCTCAAGCCTCCGTCTTCGCTGACCAAGTTCGGATGGTTCGTGAGC
This sequence comes from uncultured Acidobacteriaceae bacterium, assembly GCA_963778255.1. Lineage (GTDB taxonomy): Bacteria > Acidobacteriota > Terriglobia > Terriglobales > Acidobacteriaceae > Acidiflorens. Next base: position 12,013 of record CAVZUP010000013.1, on the reverse strand, counting down.
AGCAATCCCATTCTGTTTCTGCCGCTGCTTACTCTTGCGGTGATGTTTGCCCTGTGGTATTCCGTGGGGCGCGACCCCGATCCGGGCGTCTCGGTCGCTCCACAGTACGAACCGCCTAAAGGCATGTGTCCTGCCGAAGCGGGAACGTTGCTCGACGACACCATCCATCCCCGCGATATCACCAGCACCATCGTCGACCTCGCGGTGCGCGGCTACATTAGGATCGAAGAAAAAGTCGATACCTTCCTGCTCTTTCACCACAAAGATTATCTTTTTACCTTGTTGAAGCCGCGCGAGCAGTGGACCGACCTTACGCCGCACGAGCGCGTGATGCTGGAGAACATCTTTCTGGCCGGGACCGGAACGCGCCTTTCTGATCTGAAGAATCGCTTCTACACCGTGATCCCCATCGTGCGCCAGGACATCATGTTGTCGCTGAAACAGAAAGGCATTTACACCCTCGACCCGGAATCCGCCAACAGTTACAGCATTGTCGCCGGCGTTGTCATCGCGATCGTCGTGGTGGGTATCCAGGTGATGGGGTGGATGAACCTGTTCTATTCCGTTCCGCTGGTGATCGGGAGCGTGCTAGTTTCCGCGCTGATCTGGTGGCTCTTTGCCCGCCAGATGACCGCGAAGACGGTGACGGGCGCACGCATCAGAATCGCCGTCCTCGGATTCCAGGAGTTCATGAACCGCGTTGACGCCGACCGCATCAGGACCATGCCGCCCGATACGTTCGAGAAATTTCTTCCGTATGCGATGGCGCTGGGCGTCGAGCACCATTGGGCACAAGCGTTCGATGGACTCATCAAAGACCCGCCCAACTGGTACGTCTCGCCGAACGGATACGTCGGCTTTAGTCCGCTTTTCTTTTCCAGTTCCATGCACAGCATGGCGTCGGACATGCAACAGGTCTTCACATCCGCTCCCAGAGCCAGTTCCAGCGGCTCTGGTTTTGGTGGAGGCGGCGGATTCTCCGGCGGAGGCTTTTCCGGTGGTGGCTTCGGCGGCGGTGGCGGCGGCGCGTTCTAGTGCACGCGCAATTATTCTAGCTCGCAACCGCTTCTTCCAGCTGGCACTCTTCCGCCAATTTATCGGATCGGAGCCCCATGAACACAGGCGCGCGCAGCTTCATCCCGCCCTCCGCAGTCTCGTGAGTCCACTCAGCGAACTTGATTTCAGCGACGAGTTTCGGACGCACAAATTGAACTTTGCGCAATCCGCCAATCTCGCCATAGAAGGGAGTCTGTTTTGTCTTGAGCGGCTGCATGCCGGCGAAGATTTCCTTGAGCGTCTTCTGGTCGAACCCGGTTCCAACCTGCCCAACGTGAATCAGTCGTCCTACTTTGTCGTAAAGCCCAAGCACAAGCGCTCCGAAATATTCGCGGCTGCCCTCCGGATCGGTGTAGCCTCCGATGACGCATTCCTGCCGCTGCGTGATTTTGATTTTGAGCCAATCGCGCGAGCGCTTTTCCTCGTAAGTGCTGGTGCGCTTCTTGGCGACGATGCCTTCCAGTCCGCGTTGCTTTGCGGCCTCGAAAAGGTCGAGACCCTTCTCGGCATAATGGTCGGAAAAGTGAATGACGGCGCTGTTTTCAATTCGATCTTGCAGCAACCGTTTTCGTTCCTCGAGTGCGACGCGGTGCAAGTCGATGCCATCCAGGTAGAGAAGGTCGAACGCGTAGTAGACGACTGGTACACCCTCGCGCCGTGGCAGACGGCGCTTGCCCGGCTGAAATCCCGTCCGCTGTTGCATGAGGCTGAATGAAGGACGACCCTCGTCATCGAGCGCGACAATCTCTCCATCGAGGATAGCGCGTTCGGCTTTCACGAATTGCGGCAGGCTGCCGAGTTCTGGAAACTGCGCGGTGAGATCGTTCTGAGTGCGTGAAACCAGACGCACGTGCCCGTCTTCGATGAAAGCAATGGCGCGGTAACCGTCCCACTTGATTTCGAACAGCCATTCAGGGTTGTCGAAGGCTTTGTTTGCGGGAGTAGCCAGCATCGGGCGAATGACCGACGGCATGGTTTTTTCCTCAGCGCCAGCAAGAGCTTTAACCGCGCAGGACGCAGAGTTCGCGGAGAATTCCCTGGTTCTCGATTTGGATGCGGAAGCGCTGAGCGCGACGTCGTCCGGTAAGGGCTTTGAGTGAGCGGCATTCTGCGTGGCCTGTCCTGAACTTTTGCCTTTTTTCTCCTCCGCAGTTAAGGTCTTTCGCTTCGAGTCGGCACGTGCGATGGCATCTGCCAGCCACGCGGCTTTCACTATCCCCCGCGATGCGGGCCGACTGCTCGTCCATTCTGACGAGCCCTCATCACCGGCAATCTGCGCCATGGTTCGATCGGTAAGGATCGAGGTGTTATATGCATCCTCATTGATGTCAAATCCAGCGACTGCGTGATCGTCTTTCTTCTTGAGCAGCAGCCATTCGTTTCCTTTACTTCCGGCGCGGCCTTTAATGTGGACGAGCGCGAAATCGCCGTTGAGCCGCTTCCCTTTCAGGCGAAACTTGAGATCACCTTTCGCCAGCATGGCCGCAGCTTCTTTCTCGGTGCCCGGAACGTACTTGCCGTCGACTGGCACCGGCGAAAGCGGTTCCCACGTGCCCGCGTCCCAAACCATCACTGTGCCGCCACCGTAGTTACCTTTGGGGATAGTGCCTTCAAAATCGAAATAGGAAACAGGATGATCCTCGACTTGCATAGCCAAACGCTTATCGGCGGGATCGAGTGACGGCCCTTTCGGAACTGCCCACGACTTGAGCACGCCTTCCATCTCCAGACGGAAATCGTAATGCAGCCGCGACGCGTCATGGCGCTGGACGCAAAAGCGGTGCCGCGACTGTGTTTCAAGTTTGGGTGGCGGCTCGGGCGTCTCCTCAAAGCGCCGTTTCCGTTTGTATTCATCGAGTGACATGCAGGCTATTGTATTCCGGCGTGGGATCGGCGGCGTCTAGCTCAACGCAGAAGGTCCAGCCAAAGCCGTATACTGTTCCCGTTTCTGAGGAGTGATACATGAATTGTTTGCAGCGAACAGCAAATCTGCGTGCTGCTCTTGTTTTCGTCTTACTGGTCGCTTCGTTTCTGGAAGCGCAAAGCGCGGCGCCAATCTCTGCCGCGCTGCGGGGACAGATTGATTCGACTGTCCAGCAGGAACTGACCAGCACTGGCATTCCGAGCGCTTCCATTGCGATCGTGCAAGGCGCGACCATCACCTATCTCCAAGCTTACGGTCAGGGACGCATCGAACCGCGCACGCCGGCATTGCCGTCGATGCGCTATAGCGTTGGCTCCATCAGCAAGCAATTCACGGCGACCGCCGTGCTGCTGCTGGCGGAACAAGGGAAGCTGTCACTCGACGACCCCGTGTCGCGGTTCGTGCCAAATCTCACCCGCGGCAATGAAGTTACGATTCGCGAATTGCTGTCGCATACCTCGGGCTACCAGGACTACTGGCCGCAAGACTACGTTCCTCCATTCATGCTGCAGCCTATTACTGCGGACACGATTCTCGACCAGTGGGCGCGCAAGCCGCTCGATTTCGATCCCGGAACGCAGTGGCAATACAGCAACACAAATTTCGTAATTGCCGGGCTGATTGTGGAGAAGGCCAGCGGCGAGCCGCTGCTGCAGTTTCTGAGCGAACACATCTTCACACCACTGGGGATGAAGAGCGTCATCAACATCGACCAGCACCGGCTCACCGATACCGACGCGACCGGCTACTTGCGCTATGCTCTCGGCCCTCCGCGACTGGCCCCGAAAGAGGGCAAGGGCTGGCTGTTTGCCGCGGGTGAACTGGCCATGCCCGCCGAGGACTTGGCGAAATGGGATATTGGCATAATCAATCAGACGGTGCTCCAGCCAGCCTCTTACGCGCAGATGGAAAAAGAGGTCGTGCTCAAGAATGGCCTCGGAACCCGCTATGGACTGGGTGTGGACGTGCGGGAGGAATTCGGGCAGCGCGCCATTGAGCACGGCGGAGAGGTCTCTGGCTTCACCGCGCACAATATGGTTTTCCCCGACGCTCGCATGGCTGTGGTCGTTCTGGTTAACGAGGACTCGGTCGACGCCTCAAGCGACATTGCGCGCAAGATTGCCGCTCTGCTTTTCCGCGAGGCCGATGCTGGCAAACAAGAGGATCAATCGCGGGAGATCTTCTCGGCCTTGCAGAAAGGGAAAATCAATCGCGCCTTGTTCACCGGGAACTGCAACAGCTATTTCACCGAGCAGGCGCTCAAGGATCTTGCCAGCAGCCTCGGGCCTCCGGGATCTCCAACTGAGTTTACGCAGACTGCCAAGGAAGATCGCGGGGGAATGACGTTCCGCTTGTTCGAAGTGCGGTTTGCGCAAAAGACGGTTGAGGTTTGGGAACGGATTATGCCCGACGGCAAGATCGAGCAGTATCAAATAGGCGCGAAGTGACGAGTCGATGAAACGCGAATACCCAGAATCTCCGCTAGTGGGCGTGGGCGCGGTGATCGTAGATCGTCCTGGTGACGATCGCCAGCGCGGCGATCAGCACGGCGACGGGAACCGCGTACTGCTGATTCGCCGCGGAACGCCGCCGCTGCTAGGCGAGTGGTCATTGCCGGGCGGCGTCCTGGAATGCGGTGAGACGTTGCGCGAAGCGGTGGTTCGCGAGGCGCATGAAGAAACGGGATTGCTAGTCGAGACCGGCGAGATGCTGGGTGTGTATGAGCGCGTGATCCGGGGCGATGACGGACGGGTGCGCTACCACTATGTGCTGATCGATTTCTTGTGCCGCCGTGTTGGCGGTGATTTAAAAGCCGGGAGCGACGCGACGGATGTTCGCTGGTTCAGCCGCGATGAATTGCCTGCACTCAATCTGGCGTACGACGCGGATGATGTCGTGCGCAAGGGATTAGCGCACGAGTGAGGATGACGCCGCTTTGGACGGAGCACAGCCCTGTCCCCACGCGCGCCTTAGTCGGCCATCTTGGCCACGTGCACAACGAAGCCCGTCTTCGGCAGCAGCGATGCTAGCTCGAACACCTTGAAGCCGTCGCCGGTGATCTCCGTCTGACGATAGATGCCAGGTTCGGTTTCGGCAGTCTCGTGACGGCCTTGCAGATCGTCTAGAAATCTTTGCGCCTCTTTCAGGCTCGCTTCCCCGTTCTTGGCGCGCGTCACCACGGCCTCGGTAGCATAGGAACGAACTAGCTTCGGCCAATATTTTTGCAATAACTGGGTGCTCGCGAAAAGATCAGCCCAGACAATTTCTCCGTTCACGGCAACCACGACGCCCACGGCGTTCTTGTCGCGCAACTGGCGAATGACGCTTTCATAGTTGCGCTGCACCGGCTCGGCGACGGCATCGACCTTCTGCTGTACTTCCTTGTTATCCATTACTCGGGCATAAGAGGTGGTTGAACTTACCTCGGCGGCAGCTGGAGCTGGGACTATCGCCGCCATTGCCTGCTTCGATTTCCCCACGTTGTCCCAAACCTGCTGCTGGTTCTTGGCTGCCATCGCGCTGGCGCGCACGCCGGGCGAAGCCAGGACGCCGCCAGCGGCGCCGCTAAAATCGCCTTTACCGTTCGCTGCTACCCAGCGTCCGGGCTCAATGCAAAAGACGCTCAGATCGACAGGATCGCTCTCGGCAGGCACGATGCGGTCTTTGCCGATGACGCGGTCTTGTTTTCCACCGGTAACTATCTCGCCGGCGAGAAGTAATAATGGACGCTTCGAGTTATTCACCAGGACCAGCCGATTGACATCAGCCTCGCGTATGGGATGAATAATAATTGCAGGGTCATTCTGACGGTGACGGATGAGACCGCGCGCCTGTCCGGATTCTGTCACCACAACGTCACCGCTGCGCAGGCCTTCATCGAGGGTGAGGAACTCTGCCGTGTCATAAGACTTACTGGCAACCACGGGAAAGACGGTCAGATTGCCGCTGCGGATGGGACTGAGCAGAAAATAGCCTGATGCCGGCGTTACTTCTCCCGCTTGGAGCAAGCAAGGAACCACGACAGCCACCACTACCAATAGAGCAATTCCTGCAAACATGATGGTCAACCGCATGGTAGGACCTCCTGCGCAGTAAAGACACTAGCGCGCCCGCGTGCTCGCAATCCTCTGCGTGCGCCACCGCCCTGGCACACCCCGGCACGCCAAAGATAGAGCGTGCCGGGGGACTGATCCGCGAGTCTTCCAGGAGTGTTTTTCTCTGCTCGCTGATCACAGAACGTACGATTTCTTCTTCCTTGCGTCTAAATAGTTGCTAGCATCAAAGAGGGATATGTACTCTCTGGAAATGACCCAGCCCGCCCAATCCGGCCCCGGAGCGATTGCCGTTGGGGCTCTGTACGAACGCAGCGGGGCGGCAGCCTACGGCCTGAGCGCCGAGGGGTTCAAGGTTATCCTCGATGAAATTTTGCGCAAGTATTTCTGGCAAAATTCAACGCAACCGTTAACTTCGATTTCGTCGGAGCAAGCATCCGATTTCTGCGCTGGGCTGCGACTGGAAGAACTAGCGCTGGCGCGTGCGTGCGCCGCGGGAAACGAGCGCGCCTGGCAGGACTTCATCAGCCGGTACCGGCAGAAACTGCACAGCATGGCGCTGCACATCACGCGCGACAGCGCACACGCGGCAGACTTGGCCGATTCGCTGTTTGCCGATCTGTATGGCGTAAACGCGCATGAGGGAATGCGCAAGTCGAAGCTTTTGTCGTACACCGGCCGCGGCTCGCTCGAAGGCTGGCTGCGCACGGTAATGGCGCAGGAATTCATCAACCGCTATCGCAAGCAGAAGCGCACGGTCAGCCTGGAAGAACAAACGGAACAGGGAGTGCAGTTTGCGGCGGCGGTTCAACAGCCGGAGGGCGCTGCCGATCGCACCTCGGAGCGCCGTCTGGAGTCGGCCACCGACGAAGCGCTGGCGGAGCTTTCGTCCGAGGACCGCTTTACGCTGGCGTCTTATTATCTGGATGGGCGGACGCTGGCCGAGATTGCCCGCACCCTGGGGCTGCACGAATCCAGTGTAAGCCGGCGGCTGGATCGGCTCGCAACAGGCCTCCGGAAGCGGATTCTGGCGGGGCTGCGAACCAGGGGCATGAGCCATGCCCAGGCTGTGGAAGCAATGGAAGCCGACGTGCGGGATATGCAGTTGAATTTACGTTCACAGTTAGCGCAAGATTCCGGGTCAAAGGCGTTCCTTGTGAGAAAGGTTCCAGCGCAAAACGCAGGCGACAAAGACTGACGAAAGCCAACTGACCGAACGATGACTGAAGTACCCAAAATCGTATATGACCGCCTGCGGGCGGTTCAGGCAGCCGGACCCGGCCGAACGCATCCGGATCCGAATCTACTGGCGGCCTTTGCTGAGCAGGCGCTTTCGGCGACCGAGCGCGAAGGCGTGCTCCAGCACCTGGCTGTTTGCGGGGATTGTCGTGAGTTGGCCGCTCTGTCGCTTCCCGCCGAGGAGATTACTACCGTTCCTATTGCGGACAAGACGGAAAGTGTTCGAGCGACGCCGATCCTAACGAAAGAAGAGAAGAACTGGCTCACCTCCGCGAAGCTTATCTGGTCCAAGCCTGCTTGGCCAAGGCTACGCTGGGCCGCGCTGGCGGCAGGCGTTGCGGTGGTTGCATCGGTGGTTGTAATGCATCCTGGAAAACCGAACCCAGCGGTCCAGACTTCCGCAAACCTGCAGGTCGGGAGCAGTGCGGAGTCGACTGCCGGCGCACAGATCGCGTCGTCACCGGCCCCATCGTCGGTTCCATCGTTGCCAATGAACAAGTCCGCAATTTTGGCCAAACCTGAAATAGCGCGGCCGAACTCAGCAATGCAGCTGTCAAAGAGGACTCGAAAGATCGTGCCGGCAGCGCCATCGGCTGGAACATTTGCGCTCTCCGCGCCTTCGATTCCAAAGACCACTAAAACTCTCGATGTTGCTGGATCCCCCCCCGCCGCGCCGGCACCCTCCGACGAAGGCACGCTGATGGCACGGAATGACGCACCGGCAATTGAAAAAGCCAAGCCGGCGCTGCAGGAAACCGAGGCCGCCAAAGAATCGCAGACCGAAGCGACCAGCCCCGGGCAAGCTGTGGCGCCGACCAAGACTCGAATGTCTGCCGCAAGACTGGCATCCCCGGTGGGACAGACTTTCGCGCAGCACGCTCTAGTGACGGGCGCCATCGTGCAACAAAATGTCACCTTTGTTATTTCTAGGGGCATTCTGCAACGGTCAGTGGATAATGGCCAGAACTGGCAAAACACGCTGCATTCGGATCATCCCATATTGTGTTACGCGAGCCAGGACAACGATGTGTGGAGCGGCGGGCGGGCGGGCGCACTTTTCCACTCTACCGATGGCGGGCTAACATGGACGCAGGTGCAGCCTTCCATAAGAGCGGATCGACTTACTTCGGACATAACGCACATTGGTGTAATTCATACAGCTGTACACGACGGTGGAAGCGGACCGGCGGAAATTATACTCTCCACCGGCAACGAAGAAACCTGGCGCAGCGCGGACGGCGGAACAAACTGGGAAAGGAAATGACGCGTCGCATCCGGCCTTGCGCTTTTCAGCGCCAAGTTGAATGTCTTGGAGGACGGCTTGCGCCGTTTCCCACTAGTTCCCTACCTAATTCGCACCCGATAGCGATAGTAACTCCGCCAAGCCATATTACCTCGGCTCATGGCCCGTGGTACCCATTTGCAGCCTCTTCATTACGGAAGTGACATTTACAGTGGCACCAGGCGGAAATAGGATGAGCGTGTGGTTTGGCAGTTCTGGGGGAGGACTGCCAGAGACGTCCTGAGCGCAATCGTTCAGGACGTTTTTCATTTGCGGTCAGGCGATAACCACCGGGGAGGACTTCGTGACTCCAAAAATGGAATCCACCGTGGCTACGATCTGGTCCATCGCCCCATCGATGTCGAGTGTGAAGCGAACCAAGTCTATATTTGCCAGCGCAGGATAGCCGTTAACCAGTATTTGCCACGCCGCATCGCCGCGAAACTCAACCCCCATGATCTCGTCATAACCGTAACCCAGGTAGCGCACCCGGCACAGGAGATCGCCAAGGTGAACCAGGCAGGCCAGCGGTCCGGCGGCCGACAGAAGGTTCACGTCGTGGTGACACTGAGCGGCGTCGCCTAACTCCTTGGAGAGACGCCAATGCTCGCAGAGCATCCGTCCCGTGTCGCAATGCGTGAAACCGAGGACCTGTTCTTCGATCACGTGCAACGGTAAGCCCTGGTCCGCGGCAAGGTGGAGGCATTCTCGAAACTTCTCGGTATAGAGGACCGAGTTCACCAGAAAGCCGAGGTCATGCAGCAGCCCTGCCAGATAGGCTTTTTCTGTTTCGGGATATTCAATTTTCTTGGCCATCTCCTGGGTGACCAGAGCGCACCCGAGCGAGTGCCGCCAGAAGGCAACCGGCTCCAGCACCCACTTATCCGGCGGGACAACTCGATTTACGCACAAGCCAAAAAGTATCGATCGAATCTTTTCGAGGCCTAGGGCCATGACCGCGGCCCGCACGGTCTCAGTCTGGCGCCGTCCAAAGAGAGGGGAATTTGCCAGGCGGAGACATTGTGCGGCAATCGAGCCGTCGTAGGATATCAGCTCGACCACTTTTTCAACTTTGATTTCTTCTGTAGGCAATCGCATGATGTCGAGCAGGGGCATCAGGATTGCGGGAGCGGTCGAGACCGAGTCGAGCTGCTTGATTTGGGTGAGCAGTTGAGACTGCAATTTAGCATTCACTTTTTCACTCCCACGGCCGGCGCGATTTTCGGTTTCCAGTACGCGGTGGTCCCCGGGAAATGGACCAGCCGAAACGATTCATCGACCTGGAACAGCGATTCGGCGTGCCCCAGGAAGAGGTAGCCACCGGGCAACAGATTGGCATAAAAATGTTGCACGACACGGCGCTTGGAAGCCAGGTCGAAGTAGATCAGCACGTTACAGCAGAAGACGACGTCGATCCCTTTCTGGAATAACATTTTGTTGTCGTCGCGCAGGTTGATGCGGTCAAAGCGGATCGGCGCCTTGAGCAGTTCGTTGGCCTGGAGTTTCTTGTCGCCAACATCCCTGAAATATTTTCTACGCAGCGTGTCGCTGGTATTGCGCAGAGCATATTCTCCGTAAATGCCGGCGCGCGCCGCTTCGAGTGAGTTATCGTTTAAATCGGTCGCGAGAATGTCGAAGGTCCAGCCGGCCAGCAGCTTGTCCTTTTCTTCGAGCAAGAACATGGCCAGCGTGTGCGGCTCTTCTCCCGTCGAGCAACCGGCACACCAGAAGCGCAGACGCTTGAGACCAACCGAACCCTTGGTTTCGAGAATCTGGAAGCGATCCAACCGGCGGGCAGCGGCCATGCCTCGCTCAAAGCGAGGTCGCGTTCCCACGCAGTATCGCCTTGGCGGGCGATGTGCATGAGTTCCAGAGTGGCCGTGGGCGTGAGGACGATGCGGGCAGAACGGAGCCGCTGGCGAATCGTGGCGAGCGCATCCAGGACGGATTCGGACTTCTCGCCCAAATCCATCACGACATTGGCATCAACGGCGACGAGCGGGCTGGGGGACGCTGCCACCATAGTAGAGTTTTAGAAACTCATCATTGAGCTTTTCGCGCTCGCTGTCGGACAGATCATTGCAGCGCGCACGATACTTGGCGCCGACCACAGTGCCGACGGAAGCCTTTTCCACCTGCGCTTTCTTGCGTTTCATCGCTGCCAGTTTCGCATGTTTTCTTTGACCCGTCAACACCCGAAACGGACCGGCGCCTTGCCGTTGAGGAACATCCATCAAAGTCGGTCCACGCAACTCAGCTCAATCACCTGGCCGCAACTGCATTGGATGCGAATGCCCGACACCACGTCGCCCTGGCGCTGCAAGGTCACTTTGGGCGGCGCGCATTTCGCGCGCCGGGGCCGGACGCGCGCCAGGGCCGGCGTCGCGTGGCCCTGGCCGCCGGGCCGTCCTGCCGTTGGCGGACGGCGCCAGGCTTCAGACGGCAGCGGGGTGAAATCCATTGCCCGCGGCAGAGATGGCCGCGGGACCCATGGGAACAAAAGTGTCGGACATGGATGCTGGTTTCATTTAAGCTTTTTTGCCGGCGGCGCGCAGGTTCAACAGCACCGTCACCCGCCGGTTGATCTCGTCGGAAGTATCGTGTTCCGGCATGGGCACGGTGTCGCCGAAGCCGGCCACCTTGATGACCTGCCGCGCCGGCACGCCGCTCTCCAGCAATTTGCGCCGCACCGCCGTGGCCCGGTCCGCCGAGATTTCCCAATCGCCATAATCCTGCGGACACCGGCGCGTTGCCGCTCTCGGTGTGGCCCTCCAGTTCGACGGTAGAAATTGGTGGAGCGCGCGATTTCCCAGGCCAGGGTGGAAAAAACCCACTGGCCGTAGGGGGTGAACTGGGTGGATTGCGGCTCAAAAATCGGCTTGTGCGCGCGGTCAAACACATTGATGCGTGATGCCGTCGGGCGTCATTTCCAATTTGACCGTCTCTTCATCCTTGTCCGTGAAATCGGTTTGCAGGGACTTGAAAAAATCCTGGTTCATCCGGCGCAACATGGCCAGTTCCACCGCCGAGGCGGAATCAAAATTCCCCTCGCTGCTCTTCACGGCCTGGGTGTCCTTGCTGGGGATGATGCCCACCGAATCCTTGGTCAACGAGGAGAAGGGATGGGCGAAGGCGCGCGCCACCGCCTCCTTGATTCTCTGGTCCTGCGAGGTCAGCCACAAGACGATGAACAGCGCCATCATGGCCGTGACGAAATCCGCGTAAGCCACCTTCCAGGCGCCGCCATGATGTCCTTTTTTTGCTCATGACATTTCGCGCTCGCTTATTTGGCCGGGGCCTGGTTCAACGCCTTGAACATGGCCTCCAGTCCGTCCGCGCTGGGTTTGACTTCGCTGGGCAGCCCGCGCCGCGCCACTTCCACCGCCATGATCGGGGACATCCCGCCGGCAAATCCGATGACCGAGGAGGCAATGCACCGGATGTACGCCATCTCGGAAA
>CAVZUP010000012.1:0-9090 GCA_963778255.1 uncultured Acidobacteriaceae bacterium | reverse complement strand
AATTATTGCTTTAAGCGGGCGGAAAGAGCATCGCATATCCCGATACGCTCGTCGGCACCGACTCGCACACCACCATGGTCAACGGACTCGGCGTACTCGGCTGGGGCGTAGGCGGCATCGAGGCCGAGGCCGCCATGCTAGGGCAGCCAGTCTCCATGCTGATTCCGCTCGTTGTCGGCGTGAAGCTCACCGGACGCTTGCGCGAAGGCGCCACCGCGACCGATCTTGTTCTCACCATCACCGAGATGCTGCGCAAGCATGGAGTCGTCGGCAAGTTCGTCGAATATTTCGGTCCCGGCCTGCAAGACCTTCCACTCGCCGATCGCGCGACCATCGCGAACATGGCTCCCGAATACGGCGCAACTTGCGGCATTTTCCCCATCGACAAGGAAAGCGTGAAATACCTGAGGCTCACCGGGCGCAGCGACGAGCAGATCGCGCTCGTCGAGGCTTACGCGCGCGAGCAGGGACTCTTTCACGACGCCAACACGCCCGAAGCCGAATACTCCGAGCTGCTGAGTCTCGATCTGGCCACTGTCGAATCGAGTCTCGCCGGACCGAAGCGCCCGCAGGATCGCGTGGTCCTGTCGAACGCCGGCGCATCGTTCGAGAAAGCGTTGCCGGGCTTAATGAAGACGAAGGCAACGACGGGCGAGCCGAAGGCTCCCACCAACGGACACCTGCATCACGGCAGCGTAGTGATCGCCGCCATTACCAGTTGCACGAACACTTCAAATCCGTCGGTGCTGATCGCCGCCGGCCTGCTCGCGAAAAAGGCTGTCGAGCACGGACTCGAAGTTCCGGCGTGGGTCAAAACCTCGCTCGCTCCCGGATCGAAAGTCGTGCTCGACTATCTCCAAAAGGCCGGCCTGATGGGCTATCTGGAGAAGCTCAAGTTTCACATCGTCGGCTACGGCTGCACGACGTGCATCGGAAACTCCGGTCCGCTACCGGCCGATGTCTCGAAAGAAATCGAAGAGAAGAATCTGGTGGTCGCCTCGGTGCTCTCCGGCAATCGCAATTTTGAGGGACGCATCAATTCCGAAGTCCGCGCCAATTACCTGATGTCGCCGCCGCTGGTGGTCGCCTTCGCTCTCGCTGGCCGCATCGACGTCGACCTGCGCAAGGATGCGATTGGCAAGGGCAAAGACGGCAGGCCGGTGTATCTCGCCGACATCTGGCCCACGCAATCGGAAGTCGAGCAATCGATGTCAAGCGCCATCACTTCGGAGATGTTCCGCAAGAGCTATGCCGAGGTCTATGCCGGAGACGAACGCTGGCGCGGCTTGCCGGTTCCGAAGGGCGAGACCTACGCCTGGGAAAAGGACTCCACTTACATTCGCCAGGCGCCCTACTTCGATGACATGGCGCTGAAACCGTCCGCAGTTGAGGACATCAAGAGCGCGCGCGTGCTGGCCGTGCTCGGCGACAGCGTCACCACCGACCACATCTCCCCCGCCGGTTCGATCAAGAAAGATGGTCCGGCTGGCAAATATTTGATCGCTCACGGCGTGCAACCGGCCGATTTCAATTCCTACGGATCGCGCCGCGGCAATCACGAAGTCATGGTGCGAGGCACATTCGCCAATGTCCGCCTGCGCAATAAAATGGTGAACATCGAAGGCGGATTCACCCGCCACCTGCCCGACGGCGCCGAGATGTCGATCTTCGACGCATCCGAAAAGTACCACTCCGAAAAAGTGCCGCTAGTGATTCTGGCCGGCAAGGAATATGGCTCCGGATCGTCGCGCGACTGGGCCGCCAAGGGACCGCGCTTGCTAGGGGTCCGCGCCGTAATTGCGGAAAGCTACGAACGCATCCACCGCTCGAATCTCGTCGGCATGGGCATTCTGCCTCTGCAGTTCCTGCCGGGAGAGAATGCCGAGACGCTGAAACTGACCGGCGAAGAAGTTTTCGAGATCACAGGAATTCGCGAGATAGTCGAAAAGTTTTCTTCCGGCCAGAAAATTACAGTGCGAGCAAAAGGCGTCAAGGAATTTCAGGCGATCGTGCGCATCGACACTCCGCAGGAAGCGCTCTACTACGCCAACGGAGGCATCCTGCAGTACGTGCTCCGCCAGTTGCTTGCAGGGAAAGCGCAGCCGGAAGCGGTGACGGTGTAAGTAGATTCTGCTCACGTAGGGGCAGGTGCCTTCACCGGGGTGGTTTCACCTGCCCTGCCGAGCAGATCTCGGCTTGGTCTTAGCGTCTATCCTGACTCTCTCCGCGCTCTCCGCATGCTAATCTCAAAAGCCGATGTCCGTCGCCGCCCAATATATTCCTGCTGCTTATAGCCTGACCGCCGTGGGGGTCTGGGGAACAAGCGATTTTCTGGGCGGATTGGGCGCGCGCCGCGTGAATGCCTTTCTGTTCACGGCCATCGTGCACATCAGCGGATTGGTCGCTGTCGGCGGTCTCGCTCTGATGACGCACGCGCCATTTCCGGGCATCGCCAGCGTGGGTTGGTCGCTGCTCGCCGGAGCGCTAGGGGGCGTGGCGCTGGTGTTCTTCTATCGCGCATTGGCGCGTGGAAATATGGGGCTGATTGCTCCCGTGGCGGCGGTTCTTAGCGCTGCGATACCCACCATCGTGACCGCCTTTGCCGAGGGTTTCCCGAGCAAGCGGCAACTGCTTGGGTTTCTTCTTGCCGGTGTCGGCGTCTGGCTCATCTCACGTACCGAAGGTGCTGCTGGGCGTCCCGAGGGCCTGGGCGTGGCCGTGCTGGCCGGAGTCGGCTTCGCTGGTTTTTACCTCTGCACCCATCGTGCGGGCGATACCTCGGCGTTGTGGGTGGCCTCCTGCTCGCGAGTGGCTTCATTCCTGATTACGGGGAGCATCGTTCTATTCGGAAGATCCCTCCGCGCCGTGCCCGCGCCGGTGCTGGCGATTGCCTTGGTTGCCGGAATTCTGGATATCGCGGGCAGCGTTGCTTTCATCCGCGCCTCTCAGATTGGACGCCTCGACGCAGCCGTCGTGCTCAGCTCCCTCTACCCCGCCGTCACCGTTCTGCTAGCGCGCATCTTCCTGCACGAGCACTTCAGCCGCGCCCGGACCCTCGGCATGGTGGCAGCGCTGGCCGCGGTGCCGATGATTGCCGGGTGACGGAATATGTCTCATTCCATATTCTGGAATATGGAATGTACGCAAGAGAAGCTGCCGGGAGAAAATAATCCGTGCCTCTGGTTGAAGTTCGCAACCTGACCAAAGTTTTCGATCTAGCCGAATCCGCCTTCGGCGGCCGCCGCGCAGGCAAAGTCCGTGCCGTCGACGATGTCTCCCTTGAAATCCATGAGGGCGAGACGCTGGGCCTGGTAGGCGAATCCGGCTCGGGCAAAAGCACGCTCGGACGCCTAATCCTCCGCCTCATCGAGCCGACTTCGGGCTCCATCGTTTTCAATAACGTCGATCTGCGGAAGGCGAACGCCTCCGAGCTGCGCCATCTTCGCCGCAACATGCAAATCATTTTTCAGGATCCGTTCGGCTCGCTCGATCCGCGCTACCGTGTGGAGGATGTCATCGCCGAGCCGCTCATCCTTCATCGCGAAGCGGGCGTCGCAAGCCTGAGCCGCGATGGCCGCCGGCAGCGTATTCGGGAGCTGTTGCAAGCCGTGGGCATGGATGAATCGGCCATGCCGCGTTATCCGCACGAATTTTCCGGCGGACAGCGTCAACGCATCGGCATTGCCCGCGCGCTGGCCCTGCGTCCGAAGTTCATCGTTGCCGACGAACCGGTTTCCGCGCTCGACGTCAGCGTTGGCGCGCAGATTGTGAATCTTCTGCAGCACCTGCAGCGCGAGTTCAGACTCACCTATTTATTTATCTCGCACTCCATGCCGGTAGTGCGCTACCTCTCCACCCGCATCGCAGTGATGTACCACGGCCAGATCGTCGAGATCGGAAGCACGCAACAGATCACCGCCCAGCCGCAACACGCATACACGCGCAAACTGCTGGCGGCAACGCCGGAGATGGCGGCGTCGTAGAGTCCGTAGCTCCCCGTTGCCCATCCGTCGGAACGAAACTACAATTTTCTGTTGTTTCGGGAGAACGCATGGCTACCAACCCGTCTGTTTCAACGCAGCCTCCGCAGGAACCGGCGCCGCTGTCGGAAGGGCAGCGCCTGGTCAACACATTCTTCGCGCCCACCAAGACGTTCACCGACCTTCGCCGGAGCGCCAGTTGGTGGGCGCCATATTTGATCATTGTGATCGTTGGCTTTTTGTTCGTTTATGTTGTTGATCAAAAAATCGGCTTTAGCAAGGTTTCGGAGAATCTGCTCCAGTCGCGGCCCAAGCAGGCGGAACGCATCGAGAGCCTGCCGGCCGATCAACGCCAAAAGGTGATGCTTCAGCAGGTCACGATTACCAGGATCATTTCCTACGCCGTTCCCTTTACTGTGCCCATCGTGTATGCGCTCATAGCTGGGGTTTTCTTTGCCACGGTCAAGTTCGCCGCCGGCGCAGAAGTGAAATACGGGACCATGTTCGCTCTGGTCGTCTATACCAGACTGCCGGAGTTGCTAAGAGCGCTGCTGGCAACGGTATCGATCCTGGCGGGGGTCAGCGGGGATGGCTTCAACATTGAGAACCCGGTGGCGGTCAATCCCGGTTACTTCATCGGCCCAGAAAGTTCAGCGGTACTGCGCGCCCTGCTGACGCCGCTCGACCTGATCACAATTTGGACGTTGGTCCTGACCGCCATCGGCATCACTTGTATCAGCAAGGTAAAGTGCGGCACTGCGTTCGCCGGGTGTTTGGCTGGTTCGTACTCGTGGTGCTGGTCAGGGTTGGCATCGCCGCGGCAACTTCCTGAGCTGCGTCTTTCCTTTAGATTTACAATGGCTCCGCTATCATGCGCACCGCGGACGTAGTCCTCATCGGCGGAGGGATTGTCGGCTCCAGCATTGCCTACCACCTGGTCGCGGCCGGATGCAAGAACGTTCTGGTGATTGAGCGCGAGACTGCGCAGGGCAAGGGATCCACCGGCAAGAGCATGGGCGGCGTGCGGGCGCAGTTCTCGACGTCCGTCAACATCCAGATGTCGCTCTATTCGATCCCGTTTTACGCCAGCTTCGAAGAGCGTCTTGGCTACCCCTGCGATTACCGTCCGCAGGGCTACCTTTTTTGCGCGACCAGCGAAAAGCACCTCGCCTACCTGCGCGCTAACTACGAAAAACAGATTGCCATGGGATTGCGAAACGTGCGACTGGTCACCGGCGACGAGATTCGCGGTATGTTTCCTCTGCTCCGCGGCGATGACATTGTCGGCGGCAGCTTCTGCTCCACCGACGGCTTTGTCGATCCCTACAGCGCGATGGTCGGCTTCATGACCTGGGCGAGCGACCACGGCGCCACACTTTGGAAAAATGCCACTGTCACTGGAATCACGCGCAACATCGGCGACCGGAGCTTCGAGGTAGCAACGACGCGCGACAAGGTTTCTACCCGCGCGGTCGTCGACTGTGCGGGACCGTGGGCGGCTTCCATTGCGAAGATGGTGGGCATCGATCTTCCCGTCGAGCCGTTGCGCCGTATGCTGGTTCCGACCGAACCGTTTGACCAGTTTCCGCACACCGCGCCCATGATCATCGACATGTCCACTGGTTTCCACTTTCGTCCCGAGAGCCGCGGATTCCTGCTGGCGTGGAACGATCCAGAGGAAACGCCGGGCTACAAGACCGATTTCGACGCCGGTTTTATCGAGAAAATTCTGGTCCGCGCCGCCGATCGCGTGCCCGTATTCGAAAATGTCGAGGTCAATCCCAAGCGGGCCTGGGCCGGGCTCTATGAAATGACGCCGGATCATCATCCGATTCTCGGCGAATCGCCCGAAGTTCCCGGCTTCTTCTTCGCCAACGGCTTCAGCGGACACGGCGTGATGCACGCCCCCGCCACCGGCAAGATTTGAGTGACCTGATTCTGTCTGAGAAGACCGATCTGATCGACGCATGTCTGCTGAACTTCGCGCGCTTTGCCGAAGGCCGGACGATTCACGAGACGGCGGTGCTGTAGTCTGGCTACGCAATCGTTTATCATGGCCGCGCGAAAGACCTCAACATGACTAAGGAACAGAACTACTGGCTACCACGGCCGAGATGCCAACCGCTCCGGCACAGCCATTGCCGGAAAGCGCTGACGTAGCCATGATCGGCGCGGATCGACCGGCCTCTCCGCCGCATGGGTCGAGCCAAACGCGGAGCGAAGTCGTCGTGCTCGAATCGAAACCATCGGCTGGGGCGCGAGTTCGCGCAACGGCGGCATGGTGCTCACCGGGATGAAGCTGGGCGTCAACAAACTCATCTCGATGTACGGGCGCGACCTTACGCGGCGCATGTATGCCGCTTCGCTTGAGACCATCGACTCGTCGAGCACATCGTGAAAGAAGAAAAAATCGCTTTCGATTTCGCCCGCACCGGACACCTCGAGGTCGCCTGCAAAGCGGCGCATTTCGACGACTACGCCCGGCAGGTCGAAATGATCGCCCGGAATTCGATCACCAGTTGCGCGTGGTCCAGCGCGATCAGCTCCGCGACAAATCGGTTCAGATATTTATTACGGCGGTATGGTGGATGAGTGAGCCTCAATCCGGCGCGCTACGTTGCCGGATTAGGCACCGCCGCCATCGGCGGTGCGCAAATCTGCGAACGCACCCAACTGCAAAGCCTCGTACGCGACGCCAGAAACGGCGCGTCCGGCTTCAAGCTAACCACATCAAATGGCAGTTTCTGGGCGCGCGACGTTTTCGTTGGAACCAGCGGCTACACCGGCGCGGCCACGCCGGCACTACAGAAAAGAATTATCCCCATCGGCTCGTTCATCATCACGACCGAAATTCTTCCCGGAAGCATTGGCCCGCGAACTGAGCCCGCGCAACCGCCAGATTTACGATTCCAAGAATTATCTTTATTACTATCGCCTCACGCCCGACAAGCGCATGTTGTTCGGCGGACGCGCCGCATTTTTTCCGGAAACCGATCAGACCATCCGCAAGAGCGCGAACTTCTACGGCGAGGAATGATCGACGTCTATCCCCAACTGCGCGACACCAAAGTCGAATACGTCTGGGGAGGAACGCTCGATTTCTGCTTCGACATTATGCCGCACGCCGGGCAGATCGACGGCATCTACTTCGCCGTAGGGTATGCCGGACACGGCGTAGCCATGGCCACCTATCAAGGCCAGAAGATGGCGGAATGGATCGCGGCGGAAAGACCGACAATCCCTTTACGGAGATTCCTTCCCGGCGCGCCGCTCGGCCTGTATAACGGCAAGCCCTGGTTTCTGCCGTTTGCGGGAGCGTACTACAAGGTTTTGGACTGGGTGTGTAAAACTTATTGAGACAGTTAGACATTGAATCATTGAGTGATTAACCTCGAGTTTCAATGATTCAATGATTCAATGTTTCAATTAGTCAATGATTCAATCCCTTGGAGAACTCAATGTCCATCTTTGGCCTTATCGAATACGCCGACGCCAGCGCCGGAAGTGCGCGCCATCTATGACGACATCATGACCACGCGCAAGACCGACTAGATCAATAATTTCTGGAAAGCGATCGCACACGACCCGTCCTCCTGAGGCGCACCTGGGAGACATCAAGGAGATCATGGCCCCCGGAGCGCTCGACCCGCTCACCAAGGAAATGATCTACGTCGCCGTTTCTGTCTCCAACCATTGCGAATACTGCATCGCATCGCACACGGCCTCGGCCCAGAAAAAAGGCATGACCGACGCCCAGTTCAAGGAATTGATGTCCGTGGTCGGGATGGCGAACGAGACCAACCGCCTTGTCGCCGGATACCGGGTGGAAGTCGACGACCGCTTCAAGACACCATCGAGCAAGTAGGGTTTCCCCGGGTTGAAGGGTTCTCACACGGAAGGCGCAGGAGCAGTCGAGCGCTCCAGGAAAGTTCTATAATCGTTGGGCGCGATTCGGGAATCGAATAAAAATAGAGAATTTCGAATCGCCAACGAGGGACACGCAATGGCTGAGATGACGGCAACTCCGGTTGCCACCCACGGGTTTTTTCTGGACGGGAAGTGGCTCGAAGAAGGCGACCTCGTCGATGTTCGCGCGCCCTACGACGGCGCGCTCATCGCGCATGTTCACCAGGGACGCCGCGAACACGCCGAAGCCGCCATTGCCGCCGCCGTCAAGGCCTTCGGAACCACCCGCCGCCTGCCCGCCTTCGAACGCCAGCGCGTTCTGCGCCAGATTGCGGTTGGCATTCACGACCGCAAGGAAGAATTTTCCCGCACCATTGCGCTCGAAGCGGGCAAGCCCATCAAGAGCGCTCGCCAGGAAGTCGACCGCGCCGTCTTTACCTTCAACATTGCCGCTGAAGAAACCGTTCGCGCCTATGGCGAATACCTGCCCCTCGACTGGCAGCAATCGACCGCCGGACGTTGGGGCATCGTCGAACGTTTCCCTCTAGGCCCCGTTCCGGCATTACACCCTTTAATTTCCCTTTGAACCTGGTGGCGCACAAAGTCGCGCCAGCCATCGCCGCCGGCTGTTCCATGGTGCTCAAGCCCGCGCCCGAAACCCCGCTCACCGCGCTGCTCTTGGCGGAAGTGATCCAGCAGGCAGGATGGCCGGATGGCGGATTCAACGCGCTGTGACTCGCCAACGGAGATTCCGCTCTCCTAGTCAGCGATGAGCGCATCAAGCTCATCAGCTTTACCGGCAGCGCCGCCGTCGGCTGGGCCATCAAGAACAACGCGGGGAAGAAAAAAGTCGTCCTCGAACTGGGAGGCAACTCAGGCGTCATCGTTCACAGCGATGCCGATCTCACCTCTACGCCGCCGACCGCTGCGTTACCGGAGGCTTCGCCTACGCCGGACAGTCCTGCATTTCCGTGCAGCGCATTCTGGTCGAGCACTCCATCTACGGAAAATTTACCGAGCTCCTGCTCGCCGCAGTGGAAAAACTGAAAGTCGGCGACCCATTGAACGAAGCCAGCGACCTCGGCCCGCTCATCCGCGAAAGTGACGCCATCCGTGCCGTCGATTGGGTGCAGGAAGCCGTACGCGGCGGTGCGCGCCTGCTCTGCGGAGGGCATCGCAAGGGTTCGCTGGTCCAACCCACCGT
>CAVZUP010000011.1:0-7853 GCA_963778255.1 uncultured Acidobacteriaceae bacterium | reverse complement strand
GCCGGTGAGCACGGTGGGTTGGACCAGCGAACCCTTGCGATGCCCTCCGCAGAGCAGGCGCGCACCGCCGCGTACGGCTTCCTGCACCCAATCGACGGCACGGATGGCGTCACTTTCGCGGATGAGCGGGCCGAGGTCGCTGGCTTCGTTCAATGGGTCGCCGACTTTCAGTTTTTCCACTGCGGCGAGCAGGAGCTCGGTAAATTTTCCGTAGATGGAGTGCTCGACCAGAATGCGCTGCACGGAAATGCAGGACTGTCCGGCGTAGGCGAAGCCTCCGGTAACGCAGCGGTCGGCGGCGTAGGCGAGATCGGCATCGCTGTGAACGATGACGCCTGAGTTGCCTCCCAGTTCGAGGACGACTTTTTTCTTCCCCGCGTTGTTCTTGATGGCCCAGCCGACGGCGGCGCTGCCGGTAAAGCTGATGAGCTTGATGCGCTCATCGCTGACTAGGAGAGCGGAATCTCCGTTGGCGAGTAACAGCGCGTTGAATCCGCCATCCGGCCATCCTGCCTGCTGGATCACTTCCGCCAAGAGCAGCGCGGTGAGCGGGGTTTCGGGCGCGGGCTTGAGCACCATGGAACAGCCGGCGGCGATGGCTGGCGCGACTTTGTGCGCCACCAGGTTCAAAGGGAAATTAAAGGGTGTAATGCCGGCGACGGGGCCTAGAGGGAAACGTTTGACGATGCCCCAACGTCCGGCGGTCGATTGCTGCCAGTCGAGGGGCAGGTATTCGCCATAGGCGCGAACGGTTTCTTCAGCGGCAATGTTGAAGGTAAAGACGGCGCGGTCGACTTCCTGGCGAGCGCTCTTGATGGGCTTGCCCGCTTCGAGCGCAATGGTGCGGGAAAATTCTTCCTTGCGGTCGTGAATGCCAACCGCAATCTGGCGCAGAACGCGCTGGCGTTCGAAGGCGGGCAGGCGGCGGGTGGTTCCGAAGGCCTTGACGGCGGCGGCAATGGCGGCTTCGGCGTGTTCGCGGCGTCCCTGGTGAACATGCGCGATGAGCGCGCCGTCGTAGGGCGCGCGAACGTCGACGAGGTCGCCTTCTTCGAGCCACTTCCCGTCCAGAAAAAACCCGTGGGTGGCAACCGGAGTTGCCGTCATCTCAGCCATTGCGTGTCCCTCGTTGGCGATTCGAAATTCTCTATTTTTATTCGATTCCCGATCGCGCCCAACGATTATAGAACTTTCCTGGAGCGCTCGACTGCTCCTGCGCCTTCCGTGTGAGAACCCTTCAACCACGGGGAAACCCTACTTGCTCGATGGTGTCTTGAAGCGGTCGTCGACTTCCACCCGGTATCCGGCGACCAGGCGGTTGGTCTCGTTCGCCATCCCGACCACGGACATCAATTCCTTGAACTGGGCGTCGGTCATGCCTTTTTTCTGGGCCGAGGCCGTGTGCGATGCGATGCAGTATTCGCAATGGTTGGAGACAGAAACGGCGACGTAGATCATTTCCTTGGTGAGCGGGTCGAGCGCTCCGGGGGCCATGATCTGCTTGATGTCATCCCAGGTGCGCTTGAGGAGGACGGGATCGTGGGCGATCGCTTTCCAGAAATTGTTGATCCAGTCGGTTTTGCGCGTGGTCATGATGTCGTCATAGATGGCGCGCACTTCGGGGCTGGCATCGGCGTATTCGATAAGGCCAAAGATGGACATTGAGTTCTCCAAGGGATTGAATCATTGACTCATTGAAACATTGAATCATTGAATCATTGAAACTCGAGGTTAATCACTCAATGATTCAATGTCTTAATGTCTCAATAAGTTTCACGACACCCAGTCTAAAACCTTGTAGTACGCTCCGGCAAAGGGCAGAAACCAGGGCTTGCCGTTATACAGGCCTAGCGGGGCTCCGGGGAATGGAATCTCCGTAAAGGGATTGTCGGTCTTTCCGTCCGCGATCCATTCCGCCATCTTCTGGCCTTGATAGGTGGCCATGGCTACGCCGTGTCCGGCATACCCTACGGCGAAGTAGATGCCGTCGATCTGCCCGGCGTGCGGCATGATGTCGAAGCAGAAATCGAGCGTCCTCCCCAGACGTATTCGACTTTGGTGTCGCGCAGTTGGGGATAGACGTCGATCATTCCTCGCCGCAGGAGTTCGGCGCTCTTGCGGATGGTCTGATCGGTTTCCGGAAAAAATGCGGCGCGTCCGCCGAACAACATGCGATTGTCGGGCGTGAGGCGATAGTAATAAAGATAATTCTTGGAATCGTAAATCTGGCGGTTGCGCGGGCTCAGTTCGCGGGCCAATGCTTCCGGAAGAACTTCGGTCGTGATGATGAACGAGCCGATGGGGATCATCTTTCTGCAGCGCTGGCGTTGCCGCTCCCGTATAGCCGCTGGTTCCAACAAAAACGTTGCGCGCCCGGGTATCCCTCTTCCATGTGCTGAGCTGAAGCCGCATGCCCCGTCTTGGGTGTCGCCTGCGCATCGGCGCCGCAGTCGGGTGCGTTGCAGGTCCGCACCGGCGCGGATGGCGGCGGGGCTAATCCGGCAACGTAGCGCGCGGGGATGGAGTCCACCGAAATTTCATCCACCATACCGCCGTAATAAATATCGGAACCGATTTCGTCGCGGAGCTGATCGCGCGGGACCACGCGCAACTGGTGATTGAATTCTCGGGCGATCACTTCGACCTGCCGGGCGTAGTCGTCGAAATGCGCCGCTTTGCAGGCGACCTCGAGGTGTCCGGTGTGGGCGTAATCGCAAGTTATGTTTTCTTCTTTCACGACGTGCTCAACTGAGTCGATGGTCTCAAGCGAAGCGGCATACATGCGCCGCGTAAGGTCGCGCCCGTACATCGAGATGAGTTTGTTGACGCCCAGCTTCATCCCGGTGAGCACCATGCCGCCGTTGCGCGAACTCGCGCCCCAGCCGATGGTTTCTGATTCGAGCACGACGACTTTCGTTCCGCGTTTGGCTAGATCGAGTGCGCGGAAAGGCCGGTGAATCCGGCGCCGATGATGGCTACGTCAGCGCTTTCCGGCAATGCGGGCCGGAGCGGTTGGGATCTCGGCCGTGCTGAGTCAGCAGTTCTGTTCCTTAACCATGTCGAGGAAATCGGTCGCGGCCAGGAATAACCATTTCTCAGCCAGACGACAGCACCGCCCGTCGCTTGACCCGACCGGTTTGGAAGCGCGCGAAGTTCAGGAGCAACGCGTTCATCAGTTCGGCTTCTTCGAGAAGAACCAGGTCACACCGAGAGTTTGCCGGTGGCGGGGGCGTGCATCACGCCGTGTCCGCTGAAGCCGTTGGCGAAGAAGAAGCCGGGAATCTCTGGGCGATTCGCCGAGAATCAGATCATGATCCGGTGTCATTCAGGAGCCCGGCCCGTCATCCTGCTCCTGGGATTGACCTCGACATTTTCGAATACGGGCACGCGATCGGCGGGCGCGGACCAGAATTTTCTCGACAAAACCGGCGTCGAAATCGGTCTTGTAGCCCGGCGTTTCCTCTGGATCGTTCCACGCCAGCAGGAATCCGCGGCTCTCGGGACGAAAGTGGAAACCAGTGGACATGTCGATGATCATGGGCGCGGTGTGCGGAAACTGGTCAAACGGTTCGGTCGGAACCAGCATACGGCGCAACGGCTCGACGGGAAGATCGATGCCCACCATCTTCGCAATGGAAGCCGCCACGGTCCCGCACAGTCGACGACCGCGCGGGTAGAAACCTTGTCGCGCGTGGTTGCTACCTCGAAGCTCCGGTCGCCGATGTTGCGCGTGATTCCAGTGACAGTGGCATTTTTCCAAAGTGTGGCGCCGTGGTCGCTCGCCCAGGTCATGAAGCCGACCATCGCGCTGTAGGGATCGACAAAGCCGTCGGTGGAGCAGAAGCTGCCGCCGACAATGTCATCGCCGCGGAACAGAGGAAACATACCGCGAATCTCGTCGCCGGTGACCAGTCGCACGTTTCGCAATCCCATGGCAATCTGTTTTTCGTAGTTAGCGCGCAGGTAGGCGAGGTGCTTTTCGCTGGTCGCGCAAAAAAGGTAGCCCTGCGGACGGTAATCGCAGG
Source organism: uncultured Acidobacteriaceae bacterium (assembly GCA_963778255.1). Taxonomy (GTDB): domain Bacteria; phylum Acidobacteriota; class Terriglobia; order Terriglobales; family Acidobacteriaceae; genus Acidiflorens. The sequence continues at coordinate 3,828 of CAVZUP010000011.1, read as the reverse complement.
GGTAGCCAAGACGCTCTTCGAAGCTGGCGTAAAACGGGATCGAATAGAGCGACATCTGGACGTTGACGGACGTCGAGAACTGCGCCCGCACGCCGCCCATGCTCTTGCCGGTGGATCCCTTGCCCTGCGCAGTCTCGCGCTCAATCACCAGAACGTTCTTGCATCCGGCCGCGACCAGGTGGTAGGCAATGCTGGAGCCGACAATCCCTCCGCCGATGAGGACTACGTCCGCGGTGCGCATGATAGCGGAGCCATTGTAAATCTAAAGGAAAGACGCAGCTCAGGAAGTTGCCGCGGCGATGCCAACCCTGACCAGCACCACGAGTACGAACCAGCCAAACACCACGGCGAACGCAGTGCCGCACTTTACCTTGCTGATACAAGTGATGCCGATGGCGGTCAGGACCAACGTCCAAATTGTGATCAGGTCGAGCGGCGTCAGCAGGGCGCGCAGTACCGCTGAACTTTCTGGGCCGATGAAGTAACCGGGATTGACCGCCACCGGGTTCTCAATGTTGAAGCCATCCCCGCTGACCCCCGCCAGGATCGATACCGTTGCCAGCAGCGCTCTTAGCAACTCCGGCAGTCTGGTATAGACGACCAGAGCGAACATGGTCCCGTATTTCACTTCTGCGCCGGCGGCGAACTTGACCGTGGCAAAGAAAACCCCAGCTATGAGCGCATACACGATGGGCACAGTAAAGGGAACGGCGTAGGAAATGATCCTGGTAATCGTGACCTGCTGAAGCATCACCTTTTGGCGTTGATCGGCCCTAGGTTCTCGCTGGCCTCTTCCCGGCTTTTTGGCCCGCAACTGGATACAGTTCCCGAGTGGTGGATAGCCGATTTTTTGATGGACAACATAACGAATAAAAAGCCGACGATCAAAAAATTGCCGGATCAAATATGGCGCCCACCAACTGGCGCTCCGGCGAAGGTCGGTGAACGTCTTGGTGGGCGCGAAGAATGTGTTGACCAGGCGCTGCCCTTCCGACAGCGGCGCCGGTTCCTGCGGAGGCTGCGTTGAAACAGACGGGTTGGTAGCCATGCGTTCTCCCGAAACAACAGAAAATTGTAGTTTCGTTCCGACGGATGGGCAACGGGGAGCTACGGACTCTACGATGCCGCTATCTCCGGCGTTGCCGCCAGCAGTTTGCGGGTGTATGCGTGTTGCGGCTGGGCGGTGATCTGCTGCGTGCTTCCGATCTCGACGATCTTGCCGTGGTACATCACTGCGATGCGGGTGGAGAGGTAGCGCACTACCGGCATGGAGTGCGAGATAAATAAATAGGTGAGTCGAACTCGCGCTGCAGGTGCTGCAGAAGATTCACGATCTGCGCGCCGACGCTGACGTCGAGCGCGGAAACCGGTTCGTCGGCAACGATGAACTTCGGACGCAGGGCCAGGGCGCGGGCAATGCCGATGCGCTGACGCTGTCCGCCGGAAAATTCGTGCGGATAACGCGGCATGGCCGATTCATCGATGCCCACGGCCCGCAACAGTTCCCGAATTCGCTGCCGGCGGCCTCGCGGCTGAGGCTCGCGATGCCGTTTCGCGATGAAGGATCAACGGCTCGGCGATGATGTCTTCCACACGGTAGCGCGGGTCGAGCGAGCCGAAGGATCCTGAAAGATGATCTGCATGTCGCGGCGAAGATGGCGCATCTCCGAGGCGTTCGCCTTCCGCAGATCGACGTTATTGAAAACGATGGAGCCGGAATGGGCTCGATGAGGCGAAGAATGAGGCGTCCGAGCGTGCTTTTGCCGGAGCCGGATTCGCCCACCAGTCCCAGCGTCTCGCCGGCATGGATTTCAAGGGAGACATCGTCGACGGCACGGACTTTGCCTGCGCGGCGGCTGCCGAAGGCGGACTCGGCTAGATCGAAAATTTTGGTCAGGTTGCGAACTTCAACCAGAGGCACGATCACTTTCTCCCGCAGCTTCTCTTGCTACATTCCATTTTCCAGAATGTGGAATAAGCCTTTTTCCTCATCCGGCGATCATCGGCACCGCGGCCAGCGCGGCCACCGTGCCGATAGTACGGCGCGGCTGAAGTGCTCGTGCAGGAAAATGCGCGCTAGCACAACGGTGACGGCGGGATAGAGGGAGCTGAGCACGACGGCAGCGTCGAGGCGTCCAAGCTGAGCCGCGCGGATGAAAACAACGCTGCCCGCGAGATCGAGAATTCCGGCAACCACGGCAATCATCAGCACCGGGATGGGCGCGGCGGGGAGTTCTGTCCGAACAGGACGATGGTCCCCGTCATCACAAAAGAGGCCGACCCGTGAGCGGGCGGCAGATGCCAAAACGCCGAGGAGTTGCCCGCGCGATGGGCGCAAAGGTACCAACCAGCAAAGCCGATTCCCGCCAGTACGGCCACGCCCAATCCTTCCGGACGCCCGGCAATACCTTCGGTACGTGAGATGAGCCAGACGCCGATGCCCGCAAGAATAAACCCACTCACCTGCCGAATGCCCGGAAAGCCCGACCCAAACGCGGTCACGATGGCCGGAATCCCAGCACTGAGAACCGCCAGCCACCGGCGCGATCAATCCCATGTTTCCGCAGGCCAGGGCGCGATAGAAAAAGACCAGCGACACGCCCGCGAGCATTCCGGCGACAAGCGACCAAAGCAGACTAACGGTGCCTGGAAATGGAGCGTGGGTCATCAGCGCCAGTGCGCCGACCACGACCAAGCCGCAGCCGTGCACGATGGCCGTGAACAGAAAAGCGTTCACGCGGCGCACGCCCACTCCGCCCAGAAAATCACTAGCGCCCCAGGCCCCAACCGCGGTCAAGCTATAAGCAGCGGGGATGTATTGGGCTGCGACGGACATGCGAATTCGAGATTAGCATGCGGAGAGCGCGGAGAGAGTCAGGATAGACGCTAAGACCAAGCCGAGATCTGCTCGGCAGGGCAGGTGAAACCACCCCGGTGAAGGCACCTGCCCCTACGTGAGCAGAATCTACTTACACCGTCACCGCTTCCGGCTGCGCTTTCCCTGCCAGCAACTGGCGCAGCACGTACTGCAGGATGCCTCCGTTGGCGTAGTAGAGCGCTTCCTGCGGAGTGTCGATGCGCACGATCGCCTGAAATTCCTTGACGCCTTTCGCTCGCACTGTAATTTTCTGGCCGGAAGAAAACTTTTCGACTATCTCGCGAATTCCTGTGATCTCGAAAACTTCTTCGCCGGTCAGTTTCAGCGTCTCGGCATTCTCTCCCGGCAGGAACTGCAGAGGCAGAATGCCCATGCCGACGAGGTCTGGAGTGGTGTATGCGTTCGTAGCTTTCCGCAATTACGGCGCGGACGCCTTAGCAGAAGTGGCCCCTTGGCGGCCCAATCGCGGAACTCTCCGGAGCCGTATTCCTTGCCTGCAAGAATCACTGGCATCTTTTTGCACGGTACTTTTCCGCCGCATCGAAGATCGACATCTCGGCGCCGTCGGGCAGGTGGCGGGTGAATCCGCCTTCGATGTTCACCATTTTATTGCGCAGGCGGACATTGGCGAATGTGCCTCGCACCATGACTTCGTGATTGCCGCGGCGCGATCCGTAGGAATTGAAATCGGCCGGTTGCACGCCGTGAGCGATCAAATATTTGCCAGCCGGACCATCTTTCTTGATCGAACCGGCGGGGGAGATGTGGTCGGTGGTGACGCTGTCGCCGAGCACGGCCAGCACGCGCGCGCTCTTGATGTCCTCAACTGCGGACGGTTTGAGCGCCATGTCATCGAAGTAGGGCGCCTGGCGAATGTAGGTGGAGTCCTTTTCCCAGGCGTAGGTCTCGCCCTTCGGAACCGGCAAGCCGCGCCAGCGTTCGTCTCCGGC
>CAVZUP010000010.1:0-8615 GCA_963778255.1 uncultured Acidobacteriaceae bacterium | reverse complement strand
CACCACCGGATAACACTCGCGGGTAATGGTCTTAATCAGCGTGGATTTGCCGCAGCCGTTGGGGCCCAGCACGGCTACGTGTTCGTTCACTGCGATGCGAAGGTTGAAGTCGTCGAGGACGATCTTTTGTCCGCTAGTCGCGCCTCCGCGCATCACGCGGACGTTGCGCAAATCGAGCAATGGACCCTGGGGACGAGGCGAAATGGAATTCATTGGACTTTCACAGAATTGCAATGTTCCCGCAATCTCTCGCGGTTATCGTAGCGACAGTTGCCCTTCTAACCGGGAGGGTTTATTAGGACGGCCTTGGGGGGCTCCGGGCTGTCCTTTTTTATTTCTATTCCTTTCCCGGCCATCATTTCAGATAGGAGCGCACTTCGCGGATAACGTCAAGGCGAATGTGTCCTCGATTCATCCGGCAGATCCTCGGTTCCTCCGCTGTTCCCACATCAAATCCGCAGCGCGGACCCGATGCACACCCATCGCGCGGGATTCTCATGGACTCCGCCTTGCATTAACCATAGTTAACTTCCTGTGATAAGCTTACACTAACTGTGCAGCGTTGTACGCCATTCTATTGACCCGGCAGAACGCATATTGCTGGATTGGATCCGTGGGACAAAGGATGTGGCATGGCGGCACACCTATGTTTCGTGCCCTAGCGGGATTGCACACAATTTAGGGTGATGGCTGGACGCGTGGCCAAGGACAACGACGGCCAGAGGGTTGGAAATCAATAGAATTGGAATCTATTGTGATGATGGGCAATTTTCTTAACAACCGGCGGGACCGCGAACTATGCCGCAGGCTGGCGTGTTCGATGACGCTCGTTTTTATGCTCACCGCCGCGGCATGGGCGCAGTCTCCGTCCCCCGCCGCTGCCACTCAAGCCGACGCATCGGCCGCGCCCGATCCCGCCGATCCGCCCAGCCCTCCGAGCGATGCCAATGCCGACACCGAGGCGATGTTTCCGCACTTCAAGAACACTCGGTTCTGGCTGTCGGGACAGACGAACTTCATTTTCCAGGCGCTTCCCGGCTTCCACGCCGACTACAGCGGGCCGCACAGCCTTGGTCCCGACTATGAGAAGGCCACCTCACGCGTCATGACGCTCTACACGGGCGTGCGGCTCAACAGTTCCACCGAGCTTCTGGTGGATATCGAAGAAGCGGGCGGCTCCGCGCTCAGCCAGGGCTTTGGCCTGGCGGGAAATACCGATCTGGACATCGTGCGCAATCCTCTATTGAGTAAGGCGCCGTATCTGGGGCGCGGCATGATCCACAAAGTGTTCGCGCTGAGCAAGGACAAGGTCGAGAACCAGCGCAGCTATCTGTCGCTGTTCGATGAGCTGCCCCGACGGCGGCTGGAGATTCGCTTCGGCAAGTTCAGCATGCCGGATTTCTTCGACCAGAACTCGGTCGGAAGCGACACCCATTTTCAATTCAACAACTGGGCGGTCGACAACACTGGCACATGGGACTACGCCGCCGATACGCGCGGCTACACCGTGGGCTTGGTGGCGGATTACGAAGATCGCAACTGGGGTTTCCGCTTCGCCGAAGCGCTCATGCCGAAGATCGCGAATGGCATCGACCTGGTGTGGCGGCCGTGGCAGGTCCATGCCGAAAACTGGGAGTACGAGCTGCGCCGTGGCGTGATCCCGAAGAAGGCGGGCGTGGTGCGGCTGCTCGCGTACACGAATTACGCCAATATGGGCATTTATCGCGAGCAGAACGAGCTCGCCTTGCAAGAGCATGTCGCGCCCAGCATCACCGATCATCCCTGGCACGTCACTCGCAAGTATGGATTCGGCATCAACGTGGAACAGAACCTGGCGCGCTACGTCACGGCCTACGCCCGCTGGGGATGGGACAACGGCAAGACTGAGTCGTTTGCCTATACCGAGATTGATTCGACGTTCAACCAGGGCATCGGGGTAAATGGCGGGCTATGGCATCGCAAACAGGATCGGGCCGGCGTTGCCTTCGTCTCGAACGGGATCAAGAAAGATCATCAGACGTACCTGGCAGATGGCGGCGAGGGATTTCTGCTGGGCGACAGCGGACTGCGCTACGGGCGCGAGAATATCGTCGAAACTTACTATACGGCCCATGTTTGGCGTGGAATCTATCTCGCTCCCGGAGTGCAGCACATCGACAATCCCGGCTACAACCGCGACCGCGGGCCGGTGGTGGTGCCTACCTTGCGGGCGCATGTGGAATTCTAGAAACAGTTCTTAAGCTCTGTGCCCGACCCGCTAGAAGTTCCATTTCAGGGCAAACTGCATCACGCGCGGTCCGTTGAGCGCGTTGATCACTTGAAGTTGCCCGAACCCGGGAGACGGGACCAGATAGCACTGCTGGTTCAAAGTCGCTCCGTCGCCGCAGGTACTTCCGAACGGACTGTACTGGATGTAGTTCACGCCATTTCCATTTTGCACGTAGTAGTTCGCGTGATTCATGACGTTGAATACCTGCGCCTGTAAGGTGACGGCGTGGCGTTCGGTCACTTTGAACGTTCGCGCGAGACCGAGATCGACCTGCTCGGTCCAGGGACCGTAGAAGGAGTCGAGTCCCGAGAACGGACTCGGGCTGCCGGAGTTGATGCCCAGAGCCGAGTTGGCCGTGCCCTGGAGGGCCGCTGTGTTGTTGATCGAGTTGCTGGCCTGGGTGTTGAGGTAGTTCTGCTGCTCGCAGGAAGTTGGATCGAGTGCTGTGCCCGGTGTAGTGCAGGCGACATCGATCAGCGGCGCGTACGGACGCCCGGAGGCGAACTGCATGACCGTACTCATGGTCCAATCCGACAGCGCGGAGCGCAAGAATCCATCCGGGAGATGGGCTCCCAAACCTGGTGCGTAGACAGCGGCGACGGAGAGGCGATGGCGTTGATCCAGTAAATACGGAGCGTGCGTATCGCTGAAGTCAAACTGGTTGTTGAAATCGACGCCTCGCGACATCAGATTTTTCGAAAACGTGTAGGCGGCTTGCAGAGCCAGCCCGCGGCGGAAACGTCTTTGCGCCTGGAGGAATAGCGAGTTGTAGTTGTTGACACCCGGCGAGATGAGCGAATTGATCTGCCCGAAGTTGGCAGTCAGACGTCCTTCGGTCAAGAGCCCGGAATCGAGATTGGGCAGCATGACCGACCTGCCACCGGCGCACTGACTCTGGTCCGTGGCTCCAGCGGGGCAGAGAGTATAGGTTGTCGTGCCTGTGGGCGGGATCAGATTCAGATCGTACGCGCTCGAAGCCTCCAGATTAACGCCATGCGTCCAGGTCGTTCCGATGGTGACGACGGTATCGGGCAGAATCTCCCGCTCGATCTGCAAACTGCCCTGAAGAATGTAGGCAAACTTGAAGTTAGGAGCGACCAACGAGATGTCGGGCGCCGAGAACAGCGACGGATCGGAGACCTGGTTGGGAAAGACCGCAATCTGCTGGTTGGGAGCAAGCGTGGGATCGTAACTGAGCGAGACTGAGGCCTGCTGCGAGAGCAGTCCATTGGAGATGACGGAATTGCGGTAATTCAACCCGTTGAGGTTCTCGTAGAACTTGCCGAATCCGCCCCGCACTACCGTCTTGTCGACCGGCTGCCAGGCAAATCCAAAGCGGGGCGCAAGGCGCTGATAGCGATTTGGAAATTGGCCGGTCAAGGGAAACGCCGGGTTCGCGTTGGGCTGCGGATAGACCTGGAAATCTTCCCGCACTCCTAACTCGAGCGTAAGGCGCGGACGGATCTGGTAGGTGTCGTGAAAATAGAATCCATAATAAGGGACGTTGAACGAGAACTTCGGCTGTCCCGTGCTTTGAAAGAAGCTGTCGTAAATGCCCAAGGCGAAGTCCTGGGGACTGGCGAAGCTGTAAGTACCGCGGAAGGTGCCATTCTGCTGTTGCGCGTCCGGATCGAAGCCACCAAAAGCCAGGTCCGTGAGATGCGTGCGCGTGTACTCGACTCCGAACTTCAAGGTGTGCTTGCCGCGCACGTAGCTCACGTGATCGGAAATCTGCCAGATGGCTTCGTCGGTGCGTCCACCGGCAAAACCCGCGTTCCCGAGCTGAAAGTCCGAAACGTCCCCCTCGAGGTCGGCCGTCGGTAGAACCGGATTAACCTGCCCCGTGGGCGTGGAAAACTGGTCGTCACGGGAGAAGCTGGCGTGCAGTTCATTGAGCAGGTTGCTGCCCCAGGCGTGGCTCCATCCAGTACTGGCGTGGTAGTCGCGGACGAAGGCATTGGCCAGCGTGCTCTTGCCAAAGAGCGCGGTTTGCGTGCCGAGAATAAAACCGTTCGGAGAATCGAAGCGGTTCCAGTTCAGGCTGAGGTAGAAGCGATCGTCTTTCGCATCGCGGTAATCGATCTTGGAAAACAGCGACCAGTCGTTTCCAAAGCGCGATTGCACTCCCGTGTTCGACTGGATGGCATAGAGCGCGTTAGACACATCCTGCAGGTAGGCCTGGTAGTCCTGGCTGGTGGGGTCGGTCGGCACCGCCGATAAGGTGCCGGGCACGGGAAACGGGCTATTCCGGGTTGTATTGGGCGCGGGAAGCGAAGTGCCGTCGGGGATGCCGAAGTTGTCCGCCAAGTCCTGGCCCAGGTTGACGAAGCCGGGGTTGATGGCGGTGATGGGGTCTTTACGGCGCTGCTGTTCGTAATCGACGAAGTACCAGGCGCGGTGAGGGACGATCGCGCCACCGACATTTCCGCCGAACTGCTGCAGTATGTCGACCGGACGAGGGAAGCCGTCTCCCTTGTCGATGGCGTCATTCGCGCCGGTTCCCGAATTGCGGTTGTAGTAGAACCCGCCGCCGTGGATTGTGTCGCTGCCGGAGCGTGTGACCACATTCACAAAACCAGTTGCCGCTCCGCCGTAGTCGGCCCGATAAGGAGTCACGGCAACCTGGAACTCCTCAATCGCGTTCTCGCCGAAGATGTACGGAACTTTCTCGCCGCCGCGCGCGTTGCCGAAATAGTTGCTCGTGGCGCTTGCGCCGTCCACCGTAAAAGAGTTGGCGCCATTGCCATTGGCATAGCCTGTATCCTCGCCGCCTTGTTCGCCGGCGAAGCTCACCAGTCCGGAATCGCCATCCGGCGTCGCATTGGGGACCAGCAGCGCGAGATCGAGGAAGCGGCGGCCATTCAGGGGCAGGCCATCGAGAAGTTCGCGGTTGACCACGGAGCTCTGGTCCGAGTCTTCCGTCCGCAGCAGCGGGGATTCGCCGCTTACCGTGATCGATTCGCTGCCCGCTCCTGCCTGAAGACTGATGTTTACAGAGGTTGGCTGCCCAACGTGCACCTGCACGCCTTCCACGATTTCGCTGCGGAATCCGGTGGCGGTCGCTTCCAGGACGTACTCGCCGACAGGCTGCGAGGGGAAAACAAAGATCCCCACACCGTTAGTTGTCTGCATTGAAGACTGCCCGGTGTTGTGCGCCGAAAGAACAATCGTGGCACCCGGGACCACCGCGCCTGAGCTATCCCTCGCTACGCCCCGAACTACTCCTGTCGTTACCAGGCTCTGGGAATAACATTCGATGGACATCGTGCCAAAGAACAGCATGGTTAGCGCTATTCCGACCATCACGCGATTAACCAGAGAAAACGTTCCTGCGCCTCGAATGATGGTCTTCATGGTGAGGGTGAAAAGCTGGGAGGGAGGGCATACATCTAGCTTCATAACTTGATTATCCTTCGCAAACCAACCCGTGTGTATTCCGGTACGCCGCAAAAGATAGGACAATAATCGCGTCTTGTTAATCGTAAGTCACGCAAGCGTGAATGCTTCAAGAAAAACCTACTATCATCGGTAATATGTTTCATATCTACTACTTACGCTAATTGTTGAGGTGCGATGAATTCTGCGATTGCCGCATTGACTCACCGCACGCCTGACTTTAGAGTTTCTCTATTCGGGATTATCCCGATCCCTTTTATCGATCGAAAATGGAACCTCTTCAGTCTCTCTTCGACTCTATTCCCGCAGCCCGGCTGGGCCCGCTGGAGCGGCGCATCCACAACGCGGTGTGGATGCGGGGAACCGCGACGGTCCGCGAGGTGCTCGAGGACGGCACCATCTGGCAGACCTACACCACGATCATGTCGACGATGGACCGGCTGTTTCGGAAAGGGCTCCTCGACCGCGTTCTGGAAGGCAAGGCGTTTCGCTACTCGGCTCGATATAGCCCGGAAGAACTGGAACGCGTGGCTGCGGTGCACGGGATTCGGCAGCTTCTCGGATCGGAGTATGCGACGCTTCACCTCTCGTACTTCGTGGAGGCGGTCGGCACGCTGGACGAGAAACTGCTTGATGAGTTGCAGGCCCTGGTAGAAAGGCAGCGCGCCGAACTGCAGCTCAAGAAGGGAGAGCAGAAGTGATCTTCGCAGCGCGGGGACTGCTGGTTTCTCTGGCGTTTTTCGCTACGGTGTACTGCTCGCTCTCCTCGGTGATTGTGCTGGCATGGTGGGGCATGAAGCGCGCGGGCCGAACGTCTGGCTTTGGCTCTGGCCTCGTGGACTCGGCCAATTTCTTGTTTGGACTGCGGATTTTTTCGTTTGCGGCTTCCAGCGTGGTCGCCGTGTTTTTTACTTTTCCGTCATTCTGGCTGATGGAGAGGGCGTCGCTCGACGAGGATGCCGGAACGTTCGTCCTCGCCGCGTGTTCGCTGGTCATTCTGGGCGCTGGCTTGTTTCGCGTGGTGAGGGCTCAGGCAAGAACGACGAAAGCAGTGAAGCAGTGGTCGGGAGGAGCGAAGAGCGAGGCAGCCGCACCGGCACCGGGCGCTTTGATGAGCGCCTCGAAGGGCGCACCCGCGCTGATGCTGGTCGGCATCCGGAAGCCCAGGGTGATGGTCTCCGACATGGCGGCAATTGTGCTCAGTGACCACGAACTGCAAATGGCGGTGCGGCACGAGCTGGGGCATAAGCGCTCCTGGGACAACCTGAAAAAGGTTTTCATTAGCGCGACTCCGTTCCCGGGGATGAGCGGCCTCGAAAATGCCTGGCGCGAAGCGGCTGAGCTGGCGGCGGATGATACGGCCGTAGCGAATCGCCGGGATGCGCTGGATCTGGCGGCGGCGTTGATCAAACTGTCACGATCCTCGAAACGCTGGTCCGAGCCGGCGCTGGCCAGCGGACTGATCAGTGGATCGTCTTCGATTGGCCTGCGCGTCGCGCGCCTGCTCGAGTGGCGTAAGACGGGCCGGCGGCTCCGACGTATCTGGCCTTGGACCCTTCTTGTTCTCTTCCTCATGGTCGCCGGCGTTGGCACCCACTACGGCGCGACGCTGGCGCTCACACATCGCTTGACGGAAATCCTTGTGCCGTAGGGCGTCTCCCCCTGACCTCAGCGGCTAAAAGCCGCCATTGATTTAGGGGGACTTATGGCACGAGTAAAACTCGTGCCCTTCCCAAACACTGAACGAGTCAGATTCTTTCCATCAATCGGCGGTGGAGAGCCTGCGTTCTCGCCCGGCCACGATGGTCTTAGCGACGCAAACGAGACGTGCGGTCACGCCCGGTCGCTCCACCGGTATGAATCATCGATAGCCAGGCACAAAAAACCGGCTGTCCCCAATTCAAATAGGGACAGCCGGGTTGATGATTGAACTGCAGCTCCGTAACTATTCCGAGCCGGCTTTGCTGGCTTCCTTCAGTTCGGGGACCGTCTTGCCGGGCTTCAACGCGGGATAGGGCTTGCCACCCTTCAGGCCGTTCCAGAGAATCCGGTTGAATTTCTCGGTTGGGATCCGGTCTGCCTGGCTGAAGTCCATGCCCTTGGTTTGCGCTTCCCACCATGCCGCATCGTGCGTGGGATGCGGAATTGCATTCGGGTTCTGAACATACTTGTTCAGAATCGGAAGCGTGGTGCCGTAGAGGTAGCTGGACGGAATCGCGGAATAGGTCCAGCCCGCTTGCGAGATGTTGAAGGCGTCCGTCATGGGCGGAACACCCGCATCATGCACGCTCAGCGGGGGCAGACCGAGCACTTCTTCGATCGTCTTTAGAATGCTGACCGTCGAGTACGCGGTGGAGACAACCGCACCCTGCTTCACATAAGGTCCAACGATGAAGGCAAGGCTGCGGTCGCCGCTGACGTGGTCGGCGCCATCCTGGGGATCGTCTTCGATCACGAAGATGAGGGTGCTGTTGGCGTAGGGGCTGTGGGCGATCTTATCGACCGTCAGTCCGACCGCGTAGTCGTCGTCGGCAATCTGAAGTTCCGGCGTGTTCACACCGAAGCTCGCACTGCCGAAGCTGCCGAAGTGATCATGATCGTAGCGCAGGAAGGTGAGATTGGGCATGTTGTTGTGCTTAACCTGCTGGTTGAACTCCCGCGCCCATTCCGCGTAGCGGAAGAAATCGGGGTAGCTCTGATCGAAGGGCCAGAAGCAGGGATCGGTGCGGTTGAGCAGTTCCTTCTTTGCCGGCCACTCCACCCGAGTCGGAGGCTTCGTGGAGCAAGGATAGGCGAGAGTGGGACTGATTTCGCCAAGGGCTTCGCGCACATCCAAAGCGCCGAGATCGGTGTAGAACCCGTAGTTGCGAACTGTGAGATGAGCCTTGAGCGCGGCATCCCAGAGATAGCCTGCGCCTTCTTCGCCATCGGGGCCATCAGCTTCGACTTC
>CAVZUP010000009.1:0-18063 GCA_963778255.1 uncultured Acidobacteriaceae bacterium | reverse complement strand
TCTTCTTGCCACTGACTACGAGTACGTATTGCTATCTGCTCGATTGAAAATTTCGATCCCATGGGCGTGCATACCGGCGATTCGATCACGGTCGCCCCGGCGCAGACGCTTACCGACCGCGAGTATCAGATGATGCGCGACGCGTCGATTGCGGTGATCCGCGAGATTGGCGTGGAGACCGGCGGATCGAATATTCAGTTTGGCGTCAATCCTTCGACGGGGCGCATGGTGGTGATCGAGATGAATCCGCGGGTGTCGCGGTCATCGGCGCTGGCGTCGAAGGCTACCGGCTTTCCCATTGCTAAGATTGCCGCCAAGCTGGCCGTCGGCTACACGCTCGACGAGATTCCGAACGACATCACGCGCAAGACTCCGGCGTGTTTCGAGCCTACGCTCGATTATGTTGTCGTCAAGATTCCGAAGTGGCAGTTTGAAAAGTTCCCCGGCGCTGACGAATCGCTGGGGCCGCAGATGAAGTCGGTTGGCGAAGTCATGGCGATCGGCCGCACGTTCAAAGAAGCCTTGCAGAAGGGAATTCGCGCGCTCGACACGGGCAAGAAGGTGGGTTCGGAAAAGATCGAGCCGAAGATTCTGACGCAGCGACTGGTGACGCCCCATCCCGAGCGGCTGAGTTACGTGCGTTATGCGCTGCGCCAGGGGCACACGATCAAGCAGATCGCCAAGATGACTTCTATCGATCCGTGGTTCCTTTACCAGCTCAAAGAAATTAACGACATGCAGCTGGAACTGGAAAAACATCCGATGGAATCGGTTCCTACCGAGGTGCTGCGGGAAGCCAAGCGCATGGGATTTTCCGATGGACGGCTTGCCGGAACGTGGCGTCTGGACGGCAAAGGCGGGCAGGAAAAAGTTCGTCACTTTCGCAAGAAGCACGGGCTGAAGCCGGTCTACAAACGCGTCGACACCTGCGCGGCGGAGTTCGAGAGTTATACGCCTTATCTCTATTCGACCTACGAAGAGGAAGACGAAGCTGCGCCTACGGCGAAAAAGAAAGTGGTCATTCTTGGTTCTGGTCCGAATCGCATTGGGCAGGGAATTGAATTCGATTACTGCTGCTGCCACGCCAGCTACGCGCTGCGCGAAGATGGGTTCGAAACCATCATGATCAACTGCAATCCGGAGACGGTTTCGACCGATTACGACACCAGCGACCGTCTTTACTTCGAGCCGCTTACGCTTGAAGACGTGTTTGCCGTTTGCGAGCACGAAGCTTCGGGCGGTGCGCCGGTCGGAGTGATTGTGCAATTCGGCGGGCAGACGCCGCTGAATCTTTCGCTGCCGCTCAAGGCTGCGGGCGTGAACATCATCGGCACCACTCCGGAATCGATTGATCTGGCCGAAGACCGCAAACGCTTTGGCAAGTTGTTGGAAGAACTCGACATTCCGCAAGCGCCCGGAGCGATGGTCGCCTCGGTCGAAGAGGCGGTTGAGGCTGCGAAGAAGATTGGGTTCCCGGTGCTGGTGCGTCCGTCATACGTACTTGGCGGACGTGCGATGGTCATCGCTTACGACGAAGACACGATTCAGCAGTATATGAAGCAGGCGGTGGAGTATTCGCAGGACCGGCCGGTCCTCATCGATAAATTTCTGGAAGACGCGATTGAAGTTGACGTGGATGCGCTCTCCGACGGCGAGGATGTGGTGATCGGCGGCATTATGCAGCACATCGAGGAGGCGGGCATCCACTCGGGCGATTCGTCTTGCGTGCTGCCCGCGGTTGATATTCCGGAGGCGCTGCTGAAGCGCATGCGCGAGTACACTTTCAATCTGGCGCGCGCGCTGAAGGTGATTGGGCTGATGAATGTGCAGTTCGCGATTCCGCGGCGCAACGGCGAGGGGAACGGTAATCACGAATCTAAGGTCTATGTGCTCGAAGTAAACCCGCGTGCCTCGCGCACCGTGCCTTTTGTTTCCAAGGCTACGGGTGTGCCCATGGCTAAGATTGCAGCTCGACTGATGACCGGACGCAAACTGCGCGAATTTCTTCCGGAGTATGTGGAGCGCGCCACTGATCTGGATACGGGCCGCTGCTTCTACGTGAAATCGCCGGTCTTTCCCTGGTCGAAATTTCCTGGCGTCGATACGGTTCTTGGCCCGGAAATGCGCTCCACCGGAGAGGTGATGGGCGTCGCCGATAATTTCGGCGAGGCCTTCGCCAAAGCGCAAATTGCGGCCGGGCAGAAACTGCCGGCGCAAGGCACGGTCTTCATCAGCGTTACGGATCATGACAAGCCGCAGGTGGTGGAAGTGGCGCGGCGCTTTGTCGACATGGGATTCAAACTAGTGGCCACGCACGGCACGGCGGACGTGCTGGAAGAAGCGGGGCTGGCGGTCGAGCGCGTCTATAAGGTGAAGGAAGGCCGTCCGAATGCGGTGGATTTGATTAAGGCAGATCGCATTCAGTTAATCGTGAATACTCCGCACGGGCCCGATCCTTACTTTGATGAGAAAGCGATCCGACGGGCTGCGGTCAGCGGACGCATCACGACCATTACCACGCTTTCCGCCGCGCGCGCCGCGGCAGAAGGCATTTCGGCGCTGCAACGCGGAGAGATACGGGTGCAGGCTTTGCAGGCGCTGCACGCCGAGCGCATCGCTACGCGATAATTTCCGATGAGCAAAGCTTTCGTCCTCGTCGCCGTCCTCGGCCTTCCCATTTTCATCGCCGCTGTGATCTTCGGGCCAGCGGCCTTTGACCTTGTTTTTCATCGGCGGCCGCCGGAACGTTTTCTGATTTCCGCCGGATATAACGGCTGGGTGCGCGTCGATTTCCGGCAGAGAGGCGCACCGGCATTGCCGATGGAAGACGGGCGGCTTCTGCTCAAGGTGGATGATCACGGGGCGCTGCAAACTTCGTCCGATCCGCAGACTGGGCATGGCAAGGATGATTTTTTCTATTACTCCGGCGACCGCCGGACGCCGCTTTCGAATGCCGGCGTTTGCAAGGGCGGCATGATCTGGCAGGTTGAGACCATGGTCGACGAGCGCTCTTCGACGCCGTTTGTGCGCTTCTACGTGGGGACCGAGGACCAGTATCGCCACATCGTTGACCCTACCGGTAAGGATTGGCCCGCTTGCGAGTGATGACCAGCGCGGCGGTCATTGTCATTGTCTTTCACCGGCCTGGCTGGGTTTGGCGCGATCGGGCGATTTGCCGGGGAGATGAATGATCGGCATCGTTGTGTTTCATGTCGGGATGGTGCTTCTGGGGCTGGGCATAGGTCTTCGCGTGATTCCTACGCCACTCGTCAGCACCATGCTCGGCTATTTACACAACACGATTGGGATCACAACGCCTCCGCAGGAAAAAGCACGGATGTTTGCCCTGCTCTGGATTGGATCGACCATCGTCATCGTTGACGGTTGTATTGCCATGCTGCTGTTGATTGTCTGGTTGTCGAAGTCAGGGTGACATTGGGTTCGATGCGGCGGTACCCTGTAGTAGTCAGATCACGATTGGAGTTGTCATGCTTTTATCCGGAATCTTTCCCCCGATTACCACGCCGTTTTATCCCGATGGCGAAGTCTATTACAAGAAGATCGAATCAAATGTGGAGCGCTACTCGCGCACACCGGTTGCCGGCATTGTGGTGCAGGGCTCGACCGGCGAAGCCATTCTGCTCTCCGATCAAGAACGGCGCGATGTGCTGAAAGCCGCGCTGGGCGCTGCAGCGCCGAATAAGGTGATGATTGCAGGCACGGGCATCGAGTCGGCGCAGGAAACTTTGCGGCTAACCGAGTACGCCGCCAAACTCGGCTACGACGCTGCCATGGTGCGCACTCCGCATTACTACAAGAAGCAGATGTTGCCTGCGAACATGCTGGCGTTTTATCGCACGGTGGCCGACCGGTCCGCGCTGCCGATTATTATTTACAACTTCCCGCCAGCTACGGGATACGATATTCCCGCCGAGGTCGTGATCGAACTTGCGGATCATCCCAACGTCATTGCCATCAAGGAATCGAGTGGCAATCTTGACAAGGTGAAGACGATGGTCGAACGCGCGCGGCATGTGAAGCGGCGGGCCACGGTGACAGAGACGTTCGAGGCTGTGACTCCGAGGATGATCAAGGCTGCGGTTGCGGAGAGCGAGAAACAAAGCAGGGAATTGGTCAGCGTAGCTTCGCTGGCGGGCACGGCGGCTGTCCCCGCAGACGGCGGGTCGAAACCTTCTTCTTCAGCGGTGACAATGGTCGGAAAATTGAAGACGCGGCAGAAGGAAGTCGGGTTCCAGGTGATGGTTGGTGCCGCTCACCAACTCGAACCGTCGCTTGGATTGGGCGCCGTGGGCGCGATTCTCGCCTTCGCCTGCCCCGCGCCAATGGCGTGCTATGAAATCTATGCTGCGCTCAAAGATGGCGACAACGCGCTTGCCCGCGAAAAGCAGGAGCGCGTGAAGGTGGCCGTGCAGCGCGTGGTCGGCGACCTTGGCGTTCCTGGTGTGAAATACGCGATGGATCTCAACGGCTACTACGGAGGGCCATCGCGCCTGCCGTTCCTGCCGCTCTCGGGCGAGCAGAAGGCTGAGATTGAGAAGTTGATGGCGGGGATTAAGAGTTAGTTATTTACTGAGATATTTCATTC
Source organism: uncultured Acidobacteriaceae bacterium (assembly GCA_963778255.1). GTDB lineage: Bacteria > Acidobacteriota > Terriglobia > Terriglobales > Acidobacteriaceae > Acidiflorens. The sequence continues at coordinate 13,457 of CAVZUP010000009.1, read as the reverse complement.
CGGTGTCGCACATGATGGTGACAATGGTTGCGCCCGGTCCCAGTTGTTCGGCCACGCGCAACGCGGCGATCACATTGCAGCCGGTGGAAGTCCCGGCAATAAGACCTTCTTCGCGAGCCAACCGATGGACCATGGCGACGGCTTCTTCCGTCGAAACCAGTTCAATTTGATCGGCGATGTCTTGGCGCCAGAGCGGGACAACGAAACCCGCTCCGATGCCATCAATCTTGTGCGCGCCGGTCTGGCCGCCGGAGAGAACGGGGGATTCGGCGGGCTCCACGGCTACGATTCTGATCTGTCGGTTGTGTCGGCGCAGGCCTTCCGCGGTGCCTCGAAGAGAGGCTGCGGTGCCCACGCTCTGGACAAAGCCATCGATCTGGCCGCCGGTCTGAAGCCAGATTTCCTCCGCCAATTTGTGATAGGCCGCGAGCTGATCTGTATTTTTCAGCTGATCGGTCCAGTAGCTACCGGTTTTTTCCGCGATGATGCGGGCGGCTTCGACCATGTCGCGAGTTAGCTTCTCGGTCATGCGGCCGCTTTCGCTGGACACGATTTCAAGCTTGGCACCGAGAATCTTCATGTGCGCTAGCTTTTCGCGGGCGAAAGCGTCAGAAGTCACGATGTGCAGGGGATAGCGCTTCACGGCGCAGATCAGAGCCAGGGATACGCCGGTGCTGCCGCCGGTATATTCGACGACGGAGCCATCTGCCTTCAGGCGTCCATCGGCCTCGGCTGCTTCGATCATGGCCAGCGCCATCCGGTCTTTCATGCTGCCAGTGGGATTCTCGTCTTCCAGTTTGAGCAGGATGCGGGCGCCGTTTGCGGGGACGACGTGGCGCAATGCTAATAAGGAGGTGTTGCCGATACAGTGCAGGATGTCTTGCTTCAGTTCTTTCATGTCGCCTGTCTTCTTTATAGACGTAAACGAAGAGAAAGAGTCGCAGTTTTCGGTAGTCACGCCCAAAGCCATCACTGGGGAGACCTCACACACCCTTGTGATCTGCGTCACTCTTGTTTATAGTTAGAACGAACGTTCGAACCTATGGCCACTCTTCCGGCAATCCGAGCGTCGCGCCGTTCCCGCCTATCTTCGAACCGGACACATGGCCGCGCGCCTGTGACGCGTTTCGAACAGCGGCTTGGTCAGATTCTTGATCATGCTACGGAAGTGTTCTGCAGCAAGGGATACGAGGGCGCTTCCATGCGCGATCTTTCGCGTGCCACGGGCATGTCGCTGGCGGGACTTTATTACTACTTCGAGTCCAAGGAGCGGCTGCTGTTTCTGATTCAGAAGCACACGTTCACCACCATCGTTGAAAGACTCAAGGAGCGGCTGGATGGTGTCACGGACCCGGAAGAGCGGATTCGCGTTTTCATCCTCAATCACCTGGAATATTTCGTGAGCAATCAGCAGGGGCTCAAAGTGCTATCGCATGAAGATGAGTCTCTGAAGAACGGGCTGGGCGCGGAAATTGCGGGGATCAAGCGCGAGTATTACCGCATCTGCCTTGGACTGATGGAGGACCTGCGACGCTCTCGCGGCCTGGATTTCAACGCGCGTACCGCGGTGATGAGTTTGTTCGGCATGATCAACTGGATTTACACGTGGTATAACCCGCGCGTCGACGGCAACGCCGAGGCGTTGGCGCAACAAATGGGCGACATCGTTCTCAACGGAATTGCGCACGGCGGCAAACCGCGCCGAAAGCACTAAACGCTTGGCACTACAACGAAATCGAAAAGGAGCAACTCCATGGCGATTACGACGCAGCCGGCCACCGGCGAAACCACCAAGCAACTCATCAACTATCGCACCGATGCCGGCGTGGCCGTGATCGAGATGAATGATCCTCCGGCCAATACCTACACCTACGAAATGAACCGCCAGCTGGACGAGGCGATCCTCAAGGCGCGCATGGCGAACGATGTCTACGTGATCGTGCTTACGGGCGTGGGCGACAAGTTTTTCTCCGCGGGCGCGAACATCAAGATGCTGGCCTCGGTCGATCCTACGTTCAAGTACTACTTCTGCCTGCACGCGAACGAAACTCTGCTGCGGCTGGAGCACACGCCAAAGCTGGTGATTGCCGCGATCAACGGGCACTGCGTTGGCGGAGGGCTTGAGATCGCGATGGCGGCCGACTTGCGCATCGCGCGCAAGGATGCGGGCAAGATCGGACTGCCTGAAGTCAACCTTGGCGTGCTCCCCGGGACCGGCGGAACGCAGCGCCTGTCACGCCTGGTCGGGAAGAGCAAGGCCATCGAACTGATGATCACCGGTAACACGTTCTCGTTCGAGGAAGCGCAGGAGTTCGGCATCATCAACGATATTTTCGAGCGCGATGGCTTCATGGAGAACATCATGGAATACGCGCGCCAGTTTACTCCTCCGAACAAGGCCGCTAAGGCCGTGGGGCGCATCAAGCGTGCGGTGCAGACGGGCTGGGAAATTCCGATGGAGTCGGCGTTGGCGGTTGAGCGCGAGAATCAGCAAATTCTGTTTCAGAGCGACGATGCCAAGGAAGGGCTGGCCGCGTATGTGGAGAAACGTCCGGCGGTGTTTACGGCGAAATAGAGCTAACCCTTAGCACTTAGCTTATAGCGCTTAGCGTGTGGGCTAACTGCTAGCTGCTGTAGCGCACCAACGATGATGAATAGGATCAAGATCATGCCGGGAAAAGTAGCGAAAATCGGAAGCTTCAGCGATTGGGTGGGTCTCTTCAACGAGTGGCGCAAGGAAGTTGGCGTCAACAAAGATGACGTGGAAGCCTTCCACTTCGATACGCTTTATGGCTCGATCGAGACCGAGGAGATTCAGTTCGGCTCCTACAAGGGGCGCAAGAAGTGGGAGAACCTGCGGCAAATTCCCACGCAGCAGATGCGGGACGCGCTCATGAACATGATCATCTACCAGGGCGATACCGAGTTTGCCAGCGTGGAGCAGCAACGCAACCTATTCGAGACCGCTCCCACGGAATGGGATCGCCGGGCGCTGACGCGGGTGATGATCGAGGAGATGCGTCATGGCTGGCAGATGTGCGCTCTGCTGATCGACTTCTTTGGGTCTTCAGGCAAAGTAGAAGCGCAGAAAATGCTGGAGCGCCGGGCGTTTGAGAACAAGCGTTTGCTTGGCACTTTCAATGTTGAGGTCGATAACTGGCTCGACTTCTTCACCTATACCGACTTCGTGGATCGCGATGGCAAGTTTCAGCTTCAGATGTTGAAGTATTCGTCGTTCGCGCCGCTTGGACGTTCGACTTCTTACATGCTGCGCGAAGAAGCTTTCCACATGGGGACCGGCAACGATGGTCTGCGCCGCATTGTTGAAGCGGGCGTGGTGCCGCAGTGGCTGATGCAAAAATATCTCAATAAGTGGATTTCGAGTTCTTACGATCTTTTTGGCACCGATCATTCTTCCTCGGCGCACTGGGCTTACGTGTGGGGCATCAAGGGCCGTTACGACGAACTACAGAACGATAAAGCTGCCGATCTGGATGACCTGAACGACTACAGCCGTCATCTCTATCGACAGGAAGTTGCAGGACTGGTCGAGCGGCTGAACACGTTCTTGAAGTCCGGTGAGAAAAAGTTCTACACGCCCGCCATCCACTTCAATCGCAACATCGGGCGCTGGGCAGGAGGGAAGTATCACTGCGAGACCGGCGAACCGCTGGATGACCGCAGCTACGAACAGCACTGCGAGGAGAATCTGCCGACCGCGAAGGATAAAGTGCTGCTGCTCGATATTATCCGCAACGAAAAGAAATGGATCAAAGAGAAAGAAGGAGCGCGCGATCCGCTGGCCACGATTGGCGAGCCGCGCAAGTCGGCGATTAACATTTAGTTTGTAGGCTGACGCAATAGAAACGATTTTCTCCGGATTTGTTCGGGATTTGTAAAAGAGCCATTGCCGAGGATGACGCCTGTCACTACAAACCGCATCGACGTGGAGAGCGGCAACCCCGTAGCCCGAATCAGACTGAACAATCCTCCGCTGAACGTCATTGACGCGCGAATGACGCAAGAGCTGCAAGAGACGCTGGCGCGGCTCGAATCGCGTCCTGATGTTTCCGTCATCGTCTTCGAAGGCGACACTCGTGCGTTCTCCGCTGGCGTGGACATCAAGGCTCACCTTCCGGAACAGATTCACGAGATGCTTGCGAGTTTTCACGCCGTGATCCGCGCGATTGTGGCGTCGCGCAAGGTGACGATTGCCGCCGTCCGCGGGAAGTGTCTTGGCGGGGGCGCGGAACTAGCGGCGGTCTGCGATATGGTTTACACGGCGCATGATGCCAGGTGGGGATTTCCTGAAATCAAGCTGGCTTGTTATCCGCCGGTCGTGGCTGTGGCGCTGCCGGCCTTGATCGGACAGAAGCGCGCTTCTGAGCTTATTCTTACGGGGCGCGAGTTTTCGGGAGACGAAGCGGCGGCGATGGGACTGGCAACGCGGTCGGTAGCCGCAGCGGAGCTCGAATCCGTTGTCGAGCAGACGCTGGCTGAACTCCGCCAGTTGAGTCCAGTGGCGCTCGCTCACGCGAAAAAGGCTATCTATGCCTGGGACTCGATACACTTTGACAAGGGACTGGCGCGGGCGGAAAAGATTTATCTCGAGGAACTGATCTCGACCGAAGACGCGCGCGAGGGTATCATTGCTTTCCTCGACAAACGACGACCGAAATGGACAGGACAATCGAAAACGTGAACGCCAGGAGCGAATCGAAGAGCGAAGCGAAGGGTGGATCGGCGAACGGGGCGAAGTTGGCCTATGGTTCCGGACATCTGATGTGCCGCACGCCGTTGTGGGGCTTGGCGGGCTTCCTCGGCTGCGCCTACTTTACGTGGATTTCCTTTGGCCGCGTCATGCGCAACGAGTATGAATGGCCGCACGACTATTGGACGGCCGCGACTTACATCGTGTGGATTCTGCTGCTGGCCGGTTTGGCGCTGGATACGCGCTGCCTGCGCGAGCGGCTGTTCTTCGGGGTGCTCGTGGTCAATTTCTTGGTCGGCTGTGGGTTGACCTTGTGGTACAACGTTCCGGTTGCCGATGTGCGCTCGGCTCGCATTGCCACCGGGGCGCTCTGGGCGCTGGCTGCGGTGCTGAGTCTGGCCACGCTGGGAGGCGCGAGAACAGCGGAACATTAGGCGATCGCGCGAAGTTACATTAAGGCATTATGGATTTCGAAATCTCTCCCAGCCAAGTCAAGGCGCTCCAGAAGAACGCGGATACATTCATCCTGCTTGATGTTCGCGAACCCTGGGAATACGAGGCCTCTCGTATTGAGGGGGCTAAGCATATTCCGATGGGCGATATCCCTGTCCGTGCTCACCAGGAACTTGATCCCGAGGATCACATCGTGGTTCTTTGCCATCACGGCGTGCGCTCGTTGACCGTCACCAACTGGCTTCGCCAGCAGGGATACGAAAAAGTTCAATCCATGCGCGGCGGCATCGACGGCTGGGCGCGGACGGTGGATCCGAAGGTGCCGTTGTATTGAAGGCAGCTCTTAGCTTTTGGCTTTTAGCTAAACCAAGACCTTCGCATCGGCGGCACGCAGCGAAAACTGGCGACTGAGCACCGACCACTGAGCACCGACCACCGATCATGATCACCGACTGTCACATCCACATTTCCCCGCTCGAACGGTTCAAGCCCCATGCGCTCGAATTGATGAAGCGCAAGCGGGCAAATTTCGAGGAGATCGCCGAATATTGCCGCTCGCCGAAGGCCTTCCTTGGATATCTTGACCGTTGCGGCGTGGACCGGGCCGCACTGATCAATTACGTTGCTCCGGAGGTGATCGGCTTCACCAGCGAGGTCAATCAGTTTGTAGCCGACTACGCGAAGTGCGATCCCAAGCGGTTGATCTCTTGTGGCAGCCTGCATCCGAGGCATACCAGCAACATCCTGGCGGATGTCGAACACATCCTGCGGCTTGGGCTGCGGATGATCAAGATTCATCCGCCGCATCAGCTGCTGTTTCCGAATGATTATCTGAACGGCGTGAAGGAACTCGAAATCATCTACCGGGCGGCGGAAGCGAATGGAATCCCGGTCATGTTTCATACCGGGACGTCGATCTTTCCGGGTGCGCGCAACAAGTTTGGCGACCCGATTTACCTGGACGATGTTGCGGTCGATTTTCCGCAGCTCAAGATTCTGCTGGCGCACGGTGGACGTCCGCTGTGGATGCAGACCGCGTTTTTTCTGTTGCGAAGACACCCGAACGTCTACCTCGACATCAGCGGGATTCCGCCTCGGACGCTGCTAAGCTATTTTCCGCGGCTTGACGAGATCGCGCACAAGACGCTGTTTGGCACCGACTGGCCGGGGCCGGGAGTTCCCGATGTGAAGCGGAATCTCGAGGAATTCAAGGCTCTGCCTTTGAGCGAAGCGACGCGCGAGCAGATTTTGGGCAAGACGGCTGCCGCGATTTGGCCGGAGTGAGGAATCAGCGCAAAGGAATGGCGGCAGGTCTTTCTGCCGTAACCTTGGTTCTTATTTCTTATCCTGCCAAAGGCCGATGGTGTTGCCTTCGGGGTCGGCGAACCACGCGAATGTGCCGGTTGGAATGGCGATTGGCGGCACGAGCATTTTGCCGCCGAGGGAAGTCGCCTTATCCAGATAGGCCTTCACATCCTCCACCTTGACGTAGAAGATCGTGTAGTTGTGCGGCTCGTGGCCCAGAGCGGTAATGTGTCCGCCGAGGTCATTTCCGGTTGCGATCATGGTGGCGGGACCGGCCTCTTCCATCTTCCAGTCGAACAGTTGGCTGAAGAATTCCTTGGTTTTGACGCGGTCGCGGCAGCCAATTTCAAAATGGCAGATCGGGTTCGGCATGGTTTTGGGGTCCTCCGGTCAGCGGAATTCTACCATCTCCACGGGACAATCCGGCGGGCGGGCTGGATGGCGTAGGGCTGGGGGGTAGTGCCTCAGTTTGAAATCAGCGGCGTAGAATAGAGCCGTCTAGGCCATGTTCAAGTTCAAACCCCCAGCGAAGACCTTCCAAGAGCTAAATAGGCGAAATCGTCGGATATTCATCGGCTGGTTCGTATTCCTGTTAGCGATGATCGCTATCCTTTGGTACTGGGATAAAGCGTAATTTCAAACTGAGGCACTACCGGCTGGGGGGTAGTGGGCTGTTTTGAATAAAGTGCCTTCGTTGAAATGCGGAAATCATCCCTTGTGGCGATTTTTCCGTGGCTTTAGTATCCAGAGGAATGCTGCGGCTCCAGCAAAGATAATTCCCGCCGCCAAGTTGACTGGGTTTCTCTTCGGGAAACGGAACGCCCACTGTGCTGCGTATATGAAGATGAAGAACAGAGCTATCGGTACACGGAGACTTTGCAGCTTCGACTTCGGTTCACCGTTCTCCTGGTGAACGTGCTTGTGGCGGTTCATCGATTGCGCTCGACGCCGCTCCCATCTCCCCACCAATTGATCATGTCACAAAACGTGGAGTGTGTTCAATTTCGTTTTCGCGTAAGGACTGCGCTTCATTCGGCGCCGACCTTGGGTTGGGGCAGGTAACCATGCCTCATGATGCCACACTCGCCGCGCCGAATCCATGACTCTAAATTTCAAAACAGCCCACTACCGGCTGGGGGCATTGCTTGGAAAGTGCCGCCGATTTGGCGTATAAAAGAGGGTTGCCGAGCCGCTTCCTTGGCGGACAGGCGACCTAGATTTATCCCCACTGCAAGCGAGGAACCATGGCCAGCGTAACGAATCTGCATGCCCCCAAGGGGCTGGAGGGAGTGGTCGCTACCACCTCCAGCATTTGCTACATCGACGGTGACCAGGGAGTGCTTGCCTATCGCGGATACGATATCCACGATCTGGCCGACCACTCCACGTTTGAGGAAGTCTGCTATCTGCTGTGGTTTGGACACCTGCCTAATCCTTTGGAGCTCAAGCAACTCAAGCAGCGCATGGCGGAAGAGCGGAAGCTGGATGCCTCGATCTTCTACCGGCTGCAATTGGTGCCGAAGCACGTTCCTCCCATGGATGTGCTGCGCACGCTGGTGTCCGCGCTCTCCTATTACGATCCGGAATACAACCAGAACGATCATGATGCAAATATCAACAAGGCCATTCGTTTGACGTCGCAGCTTTCGATGCTGGTGGCGAATTACGACCGCATTCGCAAAGAGAATCCGGTGGTGTCGCCGGATCGGTCGCTTTCGCACGCGGCGAATTTCCTGCTCATGTTGAATGGCGTTGCGCCCTCGAAGACGGCGGAGCGGGCGCTGGATATCGCGCTCATTCTGCACGCCGATCATGAACTGAACGCTTCGACGTTTGCGGCCCGGGTGACCGCCGCCACGCTTTCCGATATGCATTCGGCGGTGACGTCGGCCATCGGCACGCTAAAGGGGCCGCTGCATGGTGGCGCCAACGAAGCCGTTTTTAAGATTCTCGAGGAAATCGACGCTAACGGCGCCGATCCGGTCGAATACGTGAAAGGTCTGCTGGCGCAGAAGAAGAAGATTCCGGGGTTCGGACACCGCGTCTACCACACAGAAGATCCGCGGGCCACGCATCTGCGGCAGATGTCGCGCGACCTTGGTCAGTCTAGCGGTAATCCCAAGTGGTTCGAGTACTCGCAAAAGATCGAAGACTTCGTCAAGGCCGACAAGAAGCTCAACGCCAATGTGGACTTCTATTCGGCTTCCACCTACCGCACGCTGGGGATCGATGTGGACCTGTTCACGCCGATTTTCGCGGTGTCGCGGATCGGCGGCTGGACGGCGCACGTCATCGAGCAACTCGACGACAACCGGCTGATCAGGCCGCGGGCCGACTACGTTGGGCCGGAGTATCCGCAGAAGTATGTGGCGGTGGAGAAGCGCTAGCTGGTCACCGCGGTCCCCGATGGTCGCTGTTCTCTGGTTATTTGCCTGGCCGTTAGGATATGACCTATCGTCGGTAGAGAAACAGCGGTCTCGTGGGGAGCCCGCGTAATTCCCAAAAGTTGCAAGCTGCTTGGCCTTGCCGGCAGGGCGGCGTTTTCCGTGCGTGCTGCGCGGGAAGTCGTCTACCCACGGGACGATGCGACTTCGAGGTGGTGCGCATGAAGCGTGTTTTCCGCCTGCTGGCAATGCTTGGGATCGTGATCGCGCCGGCGCTGTCGGCCGGACAAGATGGTTACCATGTCGTCTCCGTTCAGGACGGCGGAACCATTCGGGGCACGGTGAAGTGGCAGGGACCGATGCCTCATCTGGTGGCGTCCGCCATCAATAAAGATCCGGAGATTTGCGATCCCGAGGGGCAGAAGCATCGGGATCTGGAACGCCTGCTGGTCGGGCCGAATGGTGGCGTGGCCAACACGGTTGTCTTCCTCCGAAACATCACGCAGGGCAAAGCGATGGACCTGCCCGCGCCACGCCGCTTCCTCAACCAAAAGAATTGCCGCTACGAGCCGCACATTCTGTTGGTGCCGGTGCAGGCGACCTTGACGGTGAAGAGCAGTGACCCCTTGCTGCACACCGTGCACATGTCGGGAAGCGCGGATTACAACCTTCCGTTTACGGCCGAAGGGCAGGAGATTAGCCGGCCCATGACCCGCGATGGCGTGGTCAGCTTGCGCTGTAACGCCGGGCATGTCTGGATGAATGGCGAGATGATTGTGGCGCGGCATCCGTATTATGCGGTAACCGATGAGGATGGTAACTTTGAGCTGACGCAGGTGCCTCCGGGCGATTATGAACTCGTGGCCTGGCATGAAGGCTGGAGGGTGGTCGGCGAGAGCCCGGTATACGATCTGGCGACGCAGGTGCGGGTGAAGCGGCCGGATTTCTCCGATCCGGTCCTGTGGAGCAAACCGGTAACGGTGTCTCCGCGCGAAACGACGAAGGTGAATTTCACCCTTGGGGAACGCACGCCGCAGTTGCCGCAAGGGCACTGAGACTTAATCCTTTCCTTTAGAGACGCGGCTCGGCGTGTCTTTCTTCGCGTCTCCGCTTCCATTCCTGCGACATCGGTACAATGGAAAGGGCATGATGCGGCGGGTCTATCTCGACAATAACGCTACGACTCCGGTGCTCCCCGAGGTGCTGGAGGCGATGCAGCCTTATTTTGGCGAGCATTTTGGCAACGCGTCCTCGATTCACCATCATGGGCAGGAGACGCGGGCGGCGGTTGAGCGTGCGCGCGGGTCGGTGGCGGCGCTGCTGGGATGCAGGGCGTCCGAGATTGTGTTTACTAGCGGCGGGACGGAAGCGGATAACCTGGCGATTTTCGGAGTAGCGGATTTTGGGTTTGCGTCGGGCGATCATGTCGTCACCTCGACTATCGAACATCACGCCGTACTCAATGCTTGCAAGCATCTGGCAGGACGGGGATGTGAAATAACGTATGTTCCTGTCGATGGGCGCGGCTTGGTCGATCCGGCAGACGTGAAGCGTGCGATTCGTCCGACCACGAAGTTGATCTCCATCATGTTCGCCAACAATGAGACCGGCGTGGTGCAGCCGGTTGCCGAGATTGGCAAGATTGCAGCTGAGGCCGACGTTTATTTTCACAGCGACGCCGTGCAAGCCGCAGGGAAGATCGCGATCGATGTCGACGGAATCAGGTGCGACCTGCTCACCATCTCCGGCCACAAGTTTCACGGGCCGCAGGGGGTGGGAGCGCTCTACGTCCGCAAGGGAACTCAGCTGGAGCCTATGCTTTATGGCGGGAGTCATGAACGCTCGCGCCGCGCCGGGACGGAGAATGTTCCGGGCATCGTTGGCTTAGGCAAGGCGGCAGAGTTGGCTGTCGCTGGATTCGCACGCGGCGACGATACGAAGATGGCTGCCGCGCGCGACCGGCTGGAAAGGGAACTGCTCCAGATCGAAGGCACGGGCCTGAACGGCGCTGGTTTAAATGGCGAACGAGCGCCGCGAGTGCCGAATACGACTAATATTTATTTCGATGGCATCGATGGCGAAGCGCTGGTCATCGCGCTCGATTTGAAAGGGCTGGCGGTTTCGACTGGCGCGGCTTGCTCTTCAGGGGCAATCGAACCGTCGCACGTTCTGATGGCCATGGGGCTGCGTCCTGATCGTGCGAAGGCCAGCATTCGCTTGAGTCTGGGAAAACAGAATATGATCGCAGATGTAGATTTTGCACTGGGGCTGATTCCTGAGACGGTGGGGCGTCTACGAGAGTTATCGCCAGTGTGGCCGCAGAAAGCAATTAGCAGTTAGCTCATACCCTTTAGGCAAATGTCGAATTCCGAAACCATCGCCGTAGCCATGTCGGGAGGAGTCGACTCCTCGGCCGTTGCGGCCATGCTGCGCGCCGAGGGGCGCAACGTCATCGGACTGACGATGCAGCTTTGGAATCAGCGGCGGCTGGCGGGGCACGAAGGGATGCCGGAATCGGTCCAGGGGCGCTGCTGCTCGATTGACGATGTCTACGACGCGCGGCGCGTGGCTGAAACCTTGGGCATTCCTTACTACGTGGTTAATCACGAAGAGCGCTTTGAGCGCGATGTGGTGCGGCCGTTCGTGGAGGAGTATCTGGCCGGGCGGACGCCGATCCCTTGCAGCCTTTGCAACAATCACTTGAAGTTTGACCAGCTTCTGATCGTGGCGCGGCAGATTGGCGCCGATCATATTGCCACCGGCCACTACGCCCAGGTTGCGTTTGACGAGCAGCGCCAGCGCTGGCTGCTGAAGCGTCCGGCTGACAGATCTAAAGACCAGACTTACTTCCTTTTCGGGCTGACGCAGGAGCAATTGAGCCGAACGCTGTTTCCGCTCGGCGGCATGACCAAGCCGGAGGTACGCGAACTGGCTCGCAAGCACGGACTCGTGATTGCCGAAAAACCCGACTCGCAGGAAATCTGCTTTGTCCCGGGCGGCGACTACAAGCGTTTTCTTGAGGCCTATCTGTCGGAGCAGGAAGACGGCGCGACGCCGATTTCCATCCCGGCGATATCGGGCGAGATGGTGACCAGCGAGGGTCGCGTGATCGGGGAACATGCCGGCGTGCACAACTTTACCGTCGGCCAGCGCAAAGGACTTGGAGTAGCCACGGGCTCGCCGCTGTACGTGATTCAGATCAAGAACGACACGCGTCAGGTGGTGGTCGGAAAGGACGAGGAACTTTACTCGCGCACTCTGCTGGCGCGGCGCGTGAACCTGATTTCGACATCCGAGTTGCGCGAGCCGATGCGGGTTGCGGTGAAGATACGGCATAAGCACCAGCCCGCGCCAGCCGTGATTGAATCCACGGGGCCGGAGCGGGTACGAGTCACGTTTGACGAAGCGCAACGCGCGATTACTCCCGGCCAGGCTGCTGTTTTCTACGATGGCGACATCGTGGTTGGTGGCGGCTGGATCGAAGACTCCAAGTAAGAAAGCAGCTACTGGTGTAATGCCCTCCGTCCGACCCGCCGGATGGTTAGTGCATCTTGTTACTTCGGATTACTTTCTGCTGGGTTCCATGGCACGTTCGTGGCCTAGACCTGCCGATAATGCAGGGTTACGGTAAAACACGACGGGACCTTCGTAGTCTCTCCCTGATCTAAGGTCCGGCGTGGGGAGCGATTTATGAAAATCTGGCATCTGTGCTATGCGGCATTGGGAATTGCGGTGGCGCGCTGGGTTTTTAAGCGTCAAGCAATGCAGGTCGCCGATCCGGTCACGCGTTTTCGAACCTCTGGCCTGCTGTAAGAAATAACCGGTGAAAGGGCATGGGCGCGCCCCGTTGCGTGCTGCTTCGATCTGAGCGCGTCCACGCCCTTTACGCCGTTAACCGTATCATTCGCGGAAGTGCTAGCACCTTCGTGTCCCTTCGGTAACTTCTTTTCTCTTCCATCTCGCCTAAACTTTGTGTGTGAGCCGCTGCTGCGCGACCTTGCCGCCGCAGCGGACCGAAATCATGCCATCCCGACTCCCCAGCTTGCGGTTGGTAGCGCTCATTCTTCTGTTTTCGCCGTTGGCGACTTGGGCGCAAGAAGAAACTCCTTCTCTAGGCGACATCGCGCGCGATCTGCGCAAGAACAAAGTACAGCAGCAACAGCAGACGCAGGCGCAGCCGGCGCCGGTGGTGATCGATAATGACAATCTGGCGCAGGTCATGGAGGACGCCAAGAAGGCGAAGCCGGTCAAGGAAGACAAAACCGTGTTTTCCATCGATCCTTCCGGCAACACGCTCAAAGTGTCTTCGCCGGATGTAACCTGCAGCCTTTCTTTCAACGCGCAGGCTAGTGCGCTGCTGGTCAGGCCGGTGCTGGTTGAGGATCTGCCGCTCGTCGACCTGGTGAAGATCGACGGGCCTGGTTCTATTCAGGATGAGAATCTCGACCTCCGGGTATTCAACGGAACGGAATGGGATCTACGCGAGATCACGGTTGGACTGACGCTTGAACGCAGGCCCGGAGAAGATGCCCAAGTGGCCGCAGGCGCACGCGTGATTCCTGCCGCCCAGAACGGTGCCTTGGCCACGGTGGAACGGCATTCCG
>CAVZUP010000008.1:0-15773 GCA_963778255.1 uncultured Acidobacteriaceae bacterium | reverse complement strand
ATCGTCGAAGAGGTACTTCCCGCCGAACATCGAGGGAAAGTAGTTGTAGTCCCACGTCCGCATCGCGTCGGCCCCAAACTTCCACTCATTGCGGCCGCGACTCAGGCTCAGAGTTTCCGCCACGTGCAACCGGTGTTCACGCGTCTGCCGCGGCAGGGTCGACGATTGCCCAAGGTCCTCCATCCATCCATAGATGTCCCCTTGGGTTCCGGTCGAATTCGGAAACAACTGCTCCCGGTCGCGCGAAAACTGCACCCGCAGATGACTCGTCAGCCGTGCCGTAATGCCGCTGGACAAACTGAGCGCCGCGGTCTCCGTCGCCACATCCTCTTCCCCATTCGCGCTCAGCGCATCATTCGTAATCGGACTCCCCGAATCAAAAGTGACGTTGTTCGTCCCGTAGGACCGCGCCGCGCTCACCCGCAACGAAACATACTGACGCGAGGTCAGCACGTGGTCCAGTCTCAAAGATCCCGTTTCTCCCAGCAATTGCGCACGCTTCATCCCTCCGTTCTGCGAAAGCAGCCCGGCCGCCGCCAGCACCTGGGTCGAATCGCAGGCCGACCCACCCACACTCGGAGGACATACCTCGTAGTCCAAAATGCTAGGGTAAGTCCCCGGTTGCGGCACCACCGTAGTCGAACCGTTGAGGAACTCCACCACCGACGGCACATTAAAAATGTGTTGATCGTATCCCGCGTAGAAGAACGTCTTGCTGCGCTCGATCGGCCCTCCCAGCGTAGCTCCTAGTTGATGCTGCTCATTGTGCGGATCGAAGCCCACGAACGGAGGCGCAGCTCCTCCCAGCGAACTATCCCGCAAGTAATAAAACGAGCTCCCATGCCACTGGTTCGTGCCCGACTTGGTAACGACGTTCACCACCGCGCCGCCCGCCCGCCCCGACTCCGCTCCATACCCGCTCGACTGCACCCGGAATTCCTGCACTACCTCGTTCGAAAACTGATAGGGAGACCGATACCTCCCCATCGCCTGCCCATAAAACCCGTTGTTGTTGTCCCCGCCATCCACGAGGAAACTGTTGTTGTACCCCCGAATCCCGCCGTAAGAAAGATCGCCGTTCGATCCCGAAGTCAAATCTCGCGGATCCTGCGTCACCCCCGGCGACAGCAGCAGCAGATCCGTGAAACGCCGCCCATTCAGCGGCAAGTTCGCAATCTCTTTGTCATCCACCAGCGCCGAAATCGCACTAGGATTCGTCTCCACCCGCGGAGCCTCCGATACCGTGATCGATTCCCTCGGCCCCGCAACCTTCAGCTTGAACGTCAACTCCGTAGCCGCTCCCACCTCCACCCGAATCAACGGAGAAATCTGCGGCGACATGGCTTCCGCCTCCGCCCGCGCCGAATACTGTCCCGGAGGCAGCAGGTCCACCACAAACCGTCCCGCGGAATCCGTGGCCGAGTGATAACGCACCCCAGTCTCCACTCGAATAGCGACAATATCGGCGTCAGTAATCACCGCTCCCTGCGCGTCGAGCACCACGCCCCGCAACGCGCCCGTGGAAGCATCCTGCCCCCAGGCCAGGCAGCGCATAAGAACAAGAATGACAATCAGTGGAAGCGGAGACCTCCGGGAGGCAAACACCGGAGTCAAATTGCAATGAGTAGAGGCTTTCCTGAGACCTGAGACCTGACGCCTGAGACCTGCAAACTGGTCGAACATACCCATCCCCTCGTGTCCGAGACTTCGGAATCGGAGGGGATTCCAGAGACCCTAAGCATCTATATCAAAGTACGTCGCGCTAAAATGTGACGCACGCACGGGAAATATGTTCAGTTTTGTGGAGGTCGTTGGTCGGCGGTCGTTAGTCGTTGGCGAACAAGAACAGCACGGCGACTCCCTCAAGCCAGCGGCCTGAGTCGAACCGCGCACGACTAGCGACCGACCGACGACTTCCAGCTTAATGTGCCGGAGCCGCCGCCGGAGCCGGAGTTGCTGCCGGAGCCGCCGGCTTCGCCCCAAAGTCCACCTTCGGCGCTTCGCGCGATGCTTCCGTAGCCTGGAAGTACGCCGGGTTCTGCTTGAATCCCGCAAACCCGGCAAACATGCTGGCCGGGAATTGCAGCACGTAAGTGTTGTAGTCCTGCAGCGTATCGTTATAGCGCTTGCGTTCCACGGCAATCCGGTTCTCCGTGCCCGCCAGTTCATCCTGCAAGCGCAGAAAATTCTCATTCGACTTCAGCTGCGGATAATTCTCCACCACCAGCAGCAGCCGTCCAATCGCGCCATCCAGTTGCCCGTTCGCGGCAATCTTCTCGGACGGCGTCCCCGCGGAAAGCAGCGCCGACCGCGCCTTCGCGATGTCGCCAAACACCGTCACTTCCTGCTGCGCGTATCCCTTCACCGTCTCCACCAGGTTCGGAATCAAATCCGCGCGCCGCTGCAGCACGATATCCACCTGCGACCAAGCAGCCTTCACCGCCTGATCCTTAGCCACCAAAGTATTTTTCACTCCGATGTACTGTCCAAACACCGCCAGCACAATCACCACCAGCACTACCAGAACAATCAAAAACTTGCCCATGTCACTCTCCTAATTAGGTAATCAAATCTGCGAAATACTTCTTAAAAGTTGTCATCCTGAGCGAAGCGAAGGACCTGCTGCTTGCCGCAACAGGCACACACCTCGCTCTCCTACGCCGCCGGATCCAGCATCTTGTCCACCGCCGCCGTAACCTGCTCCACCAGTTTCAAATATCGAGCAAAAATATCATCCACCTTCGCCGACTTCCGCTCCTTCTTCCGCTCCCGCAGGTCCAGCAACTCGCCAAATACACTCGTATCAATCCCCAGCTTACCCGCCAGCGCAGCCCCCGCGTCCCGCTTCGATCCCGACCCCGCATCGCCCATTGCGATCAGCGCATGACGAAACAAAGTCCCAAACGCCGGCAGCGACCGCACCAACAAATCCCACTTCGCCGCGTCGTTGCCCGAAACCGTCAACAGCCGTTGCCGCAGCAGGATCGTCTTCTCCCGCAGTTCATACTCCACCTGCGCCCTATGCCAGCGCATCGGAATCTCCAGCGTCTTCAGCACATCTTCTCCCCACAGCACGCGATAGTGCCGCCGCATGTCCAGAAATTCGATGGAGAACACGTCTGCCGACCGCCGCATCTCCTCCGTGCTCAGCAGCAGCGGCTCGCGATGCTTCTGCTTCCCCCACCATTCGATCGCCGGAGACAGCGTCGCAATCGCCGCAAACGAAGTCTCGCCCAGCACGCACAGCAGATTCACGTCCGAGTGCTCGGCCACAAAGTCTCCCGCCGCCGCCGACCCATACAGAATCACCGCCACCAGATTCCCGCCCGCCGCCGCGCGGACCCGCTCGACAAATTCGCCAATCAGTTTTTCCGGAACCATTCCGCGCCTCTCACTCTCTATGCTGTGTCCTCAAGTCCTCTATGTTGTGTCCTCAAATCGCAACATAAGTCTTGGTTGTCATCCTGAGCGAAGCGAAGGACCTGCTGTTTACCGCGAAATGCAGTCCCTTCGCTCGACATAAGTGCGGATTCCTGTCACGAACTAGCAAGATCGCTCCACTACCAACTTCCCCCCGCTCCGCCGCCACCCGTGCTGCCGCCGCCAAACCCACCAAATCCTCCGCCGCCGAATCCTCCGCCACCACCCCCGCCGCCAAAGCCTCCAAACCCGCCTCCGCCGCGGCCGCCGCCCATGTTGCTAAACAGCAGAGCCCACAGCAGCCCCGACCAAAATCCCGATCCTCCTCCACGAGGCCCGCCGCCGCGAAATATGGTTCGCAAAATGGAAATCACAAAAAAAATGATGATTACGAGAATTACAACCAGCCCCGCCCCCGCGCCCGGCGCAGGCTGCCGCCGAGTCATGTTCATTCTCGGCTCCGGCTGATTCTCCAGCGTGACGCCCGCATCCTGCGCAATCACCGAGGCGACGCGCGAAGTGATCAGCGTCACCGCCGCTCCATAATTTCCGCTGCGCAGCACCGGAACCATATCCCGCCCGAAGCCGCCCACCTTCCCATCCGGAAGAATCGCCTCCAGCCCGTATCCCACCGTCGTCCAATACTTGTGGTCGTTCGTGGCCAGCAGGATCAGCACCCCGCGATCCTTCCCTTTCGCACCGATCCCCCATTTCTGATACAGATCCACCGCATAGCTGACAACGTCTTGCCCATCTACCGACTTCACCGTAACCACGGCAATCTGCGCGTGCGCCTTCTGATCCACCTGCTGACAAAGATCGTTCAAGGATGCCTGCGTAGCCGCATCCAGCACCCCGGCAAAATCGTTGACGTAATTCGTCGGATGCAGAGACGCAATCGGCTCGGCAGCCATCCACACCGCCGCTCCCAGCAAAATCCAAACGATTGCCGTAACTCGAACCAGCCGCTTCATTTTGCAGAAATTGTACAGGAGTCCGCCACGCGAAATCGTGAATGCGCCGAAGACCCGCAACCACCCGCCCAATATCTCGCTATACCCGCGGCGAAATGGTGTATTTACTGAAAAACTCTGGATTCCTGCACGAACCGGAAGGGCACGAGTTCCACTCGTGCCGCAACCCCTGAAGAACCAATAGCGGCTTCCAGCCGCTGGGGGAATGCCACGCCGAGAAAAGCACTTTCTCAGCAAACTGCTCGGTCGTGCCGCACTCGGTGGAGAGACGGCCGGCAAGCCCGCCTCTCCGCCCATCCCCCTGCTACAATCGCGCCATGCTACGAGTCTCTGCCAGAACCGCCGCGTCCATCCTAGCCTTTGTCATGCTCGTATCCTTAAGCCTCCGCGTGGCCAACGCGCAGAAGATCTCTCCACCCAACGTTCCCGATGCAATCCGCGTGCCCGCCAACGAAGAGGTTGTCCTGCTGGCGCACGCCTCCGGATCGCAGATTTACACCTGCCAGCCCGGCGAAGGCGGTAAGTTCACGTGGACCCTGAAAGCTCCCGATGCAGAGCTGAAAGACGAAAAAGGAAAAGTCATCGGAAGCCACTTCGCCGGTCCCACCTGGAAACTGAAAGACGGCAGCGAAGTCACCGGCAAAGCCCTGGCTCACGTGGAGTCCGACGATCCCAACTCCATTCCATGGTTGTTAGTAAAAGCCGTGGGACACACCGGCAATGGCCTGCTAACGAACGTGACCAGCATCCAGCGCATTCACACCCACGCCGGCAAGCCCCCAGCCGCAGGATGCGACGAGTCGCACCCAGGCACCGAAACAAAGAGCACCTACACCGCCGACTACTACTTCTACGCCCCACCGAAATGAAGCGCGCCCAGAGGTAAGTGACGCTTCAGCCGCGCTTCGGAGCCCGTTTCTTTTTCGTCCCCGCGTTCTTCTCGACTCGAAGCTTCCAGGCTGCGCGCAAAGCGCCGGTCAGCACATCCTCGCTCGCTTTCGCCAGCCGGATGTGCGTCGCCCCCATCTTCCCCCATCCCCCGTGGATGGGCAGGAAAACCTCCGGCAGCTCAGCCACAAACTCCTCTTGCAACTCCGGCGTGAGCATCAAGTTGCCGTAGCCCTTGTCTTCCGAGGCCAGCGTGGCAAAGATCCTGCCGCCAACCCGGAAGTCCGCCGCCCCCATGTGCGAGCCCTCGACCGCCCCTTCCAAGCTCAAAGCAATCCTGCGGAAGTCTGCTGCCTTCATCGCGTTCCCATGAGCGGCACCGGAAAAAGGAAGGGGAGAACCAGAAGAATTGCGCGGAGTTTTCTTACTAGCATTGTCTCGGCACCCTACTGAGTCATTGGAACAACGCAGAATATAGGATCAATGACGGGTGGCCCGTCCTTTCGCGAAGCGAAGGGCGGGGCCCTTGACTTCTTTTCATCACCAACGTCCAGCGATCCCCATCATAGCCGTAACTCCTCCAGTCGCCGCCATCGAAATCCATTGACTTAAGCCCAGTCCCGCGCAAGCATTAAATATCTGATTGGGTCAGCGACAAAGTCCGTCCTGCAGGACGGCTCTCGAAACTGCCCCAAACCCATTTTCAGCGCTCTTTGACAACGTAACTCCTTATTCCGGAATACTTTCCATACAAGTCTTTATTATGGAATACTTTACGGATGGTCATCGCTAACATACTGATTACATTAGGCTTAAATGGGGGGGTGGGGGGGTAGGGGGGGTACAAGAGCGAATACCTCTAGAGCGTCGGGGCAAGGTTTACGAAAAACGAATCAGCCTCAGGCGCTCTTCGCGTTGAGCCGCCCCGCAATCGTTTCCAGCAATCCCGCAGCGGCCTCACCGGCATCGCGAGTGGAAAATTCCTTGCCCAGTTCAATCACCGGAAGCTTGGCGCAAGCCTCCCGAAAAACCGGCGGCGAGTCCGGAGAAGGCATCAGCCCCGGCCCCGCCAGCACCAGGTCGAAACGCGTAACGCGCATCAGGATCAAAGCATCGCTGATGCGACCGCTGGTCTGGACGTCGTATCCAGCGCCGCGCAGCAATTCGCGCAGGTAGGCAAGCACGTCGGCATTGGAGTCGAGGCACAAAACGCTGTGCCCGGCCGCAACCGGAGCCTCCGTGCGCGCTCCCGGACGGTAGAAGGCAGCGACCGCCTTCTCCTCCGATTCGTGCGATTCGAAAACTGAGGTCAGGCGCGTCATCTCCAGAATTTTGCGCACATTATCCGGCACATTGCAGAGCTTCAGGTCGCCGCGCACCTGTCGCGTGCTGGTCAGCGCCCGGACCATCGTTCCCAGCCCGCTGCTGTCGATGAACCCCACGTCTCCCAGGTGCAGGACGAGCGAACGGCGGTCGCGCAGCAGCCACGTAACGTGCGTCCGCAGCGACTCGCTGGCGTTGCCGGAAACAATTCGTCCGCTGCAGCGCACGATGGTGACGCGTCCAACCTCGCGGGTATCAAACGACAGGGACAAAGACCCTCCAATGCAGCCAAATGAAAGCCTGCAAAATCGCAACATTATAGCGTTTCCCCGCGCGCTCGCTTGTTTATTTATGTCTCGGATTTCTGCGCCGATCAGGCCTGACTTCGGCCAGCGCTCCATGATATGTTCTTGTTCGCAGCTCGATCCGCGATTCGGCTCAAACTTTATGATCCGCTCCTACAAAGGCATCACGCCGCAATTCCCCGATACCTGCTACATCGACGACTCCGCCCAGCTCATCGGCGATGTCACCGTCGGCGAACATTCCAGCGTCTGGATGAACTCCGTCCTTCGCGGCGATGTCCACCAGATTCGTGTCGGCCACTACTCCAATATTCAGGACAACTGCGTCCTCCACGGCATGAAGGAGCAATATGGCGTTTACCTCGGCGATTACGTCACGGTTGGCCACAGCGTCATCCTCCACGGATGCACCATCGAAGCCCGTTGTCTGATCGGCATGGGCGTGATCATCCTCAACGGCGCCGTGATCGGCACCGGCTCCATCATCGCCGCTGGCACGTTGATTCCCGAGAAGACAATCGTGGAGCCGAACTCACTCTGGATGGGCTCGCCCGGAAAGTTCCGCCGCTTCCTCGACGAAAGCGACCAGGCGATGATTCTCCGCTACGCCGAGAACTATGTGGGATATACGAAGTCGTATTTGCTGGAGCGAAAAGGGTCCTAGTTCTTAGCGGCGCGCCCAGAGATCAACCGTCGTCGCCACGCTACCAACCCTTCACCCGATTCTTGAAGCTGGCAGCCGCGCCCAGGCCGTTCATCACCGCGCCTCCAATCAGGATGGAGCGCCCCATGTTGTCGTGGTGTCTTCTGTGCAAAAGATAAACGGCGGCGATTTCGGCTCCGTACAGCGCCGCTATCGACACAACCTCTACCCCAGTTGTATGCACAAAGGGACGTGCCAGCGGATCGTGCTCTTCGCCGCCCCTGGCAATATTCTCGCGCGTGGCAAAACTGTCTGCCGCTTTCGCCGCTCCGTCGAGTGCTATCAGCCCAATCGTGGATGCCGACCAGAAACGCGAGGCAGCCAGATCTCCGCGCGTTACGTAGGGATGCACCGTAAGAAAGCTGTACACGTTCTGCGCTCGCGCCGGGCCCGCCATCACCGCCAGCGCCAGAATTGCCATGGGCATTTTCATCGGGGAATGGGCCGCGTGCAGCAGCCCTTCCATGCCCATCGGGAGAAAAATCAAAGTCTTGAGGCGGCGATGAAGCTAAACGGAAGTAACCACCGGTTGAATCGACAGAGAAGACCAATTTAGGCGGATTTGTTTAAGATTGCCCGGCCCGCCGCTTGGGTGGCGGCTGTGTGGGGTCGTGGGGTGAGGCCGGGCAATTCTGTGTTTCCAGGATTGCAATTGCTAATTTTATATCGCAGCCAACCCGACCCTGCATGTGACGTCGATCACCATTCTGCGTGATCAGGACACATTGGGCTGTGACAAACATCACCGCCGCAGCGGACATCACTGGCTAGAGTAAGAGTGAACTCACCGTAGTAATTTTTCAGGAGAAGCGCTCATGGCTTATGTAATCACCGATAGCTGCATCAAAGACGAACTTTGCGTGGAAGTTTGTCCTACCGACTGCATTCATCCCAAGAAAGACGAGCCCGAGTTTCAGGCCGCGACCCAGATGTACGTCGATCCCGAAGGCTGCATCGATTGCGGCGCCTGCGTCCCCGCCTGCGGCTCGGAGGCGATCTTCGTAGCCGAGGAACTGCCCGAGGACAAGAAAGAATTTCTGGAAAAGAACGCCGCCCATTACAAGAAGGCCTAGCCCCTGCCGTCAGCAAATTCGACAGCACAAGTGCGCCCCGCCCGCGTTCCGTGGACGGGGCATATCTTTTCCACGCTCTCTCCCAACAAAATCCCGATTCGACGTTAAACTAGAAAAGTACCACGATCTATGCGAGGTGCGAGCCAGCAGTTAACAACCCATGATCAAATCCCCTCGAGGAACCCGCGACCTTCTTCCGCCCGACACCGCGCTCTGGAACTTCGTCGAAGCCGCCGTCCGCGACGTCTTTCGCGCCTATAACTTCCACGAAATTCGCACGCCGATCTTCGAGTCGACCGAACTCTTCGCGCGAGGCGTCGGCGAAGAGACCGACATCGTGTCGAAAGAGATGTTCACCTGGGAAGATCGCGGCCGCGCCGAAAGCGACAAAGGCCAGTCGCTGACCCTGCGCCCCGAAAACACCGCTGGCGTGGTCCGCGCCTACATCGAGCACAAACTCTGGGACCGCGGCCTCAACAAGCTCTTCTACATCGGACCGCAATTCCGCCGCGAGCGTCCGCAAAAAGGCCGCTACCGCCAGTTCTATCAAATCGGAGCCGAAGTCATCGGCCCCGCCGCTTCCGGCAGCCAGTCTCCGGTGAGAGACGCCGAGATTCTCGAACTCCTCGCCACACTGCTCGACCGCGTAGGCATCACCAACTGGACGCTCGAACTGAACTCCGTAGGCTGCCCCGCCGACCGGGCAAAATTCAACGAAGCTCTCCGTCTGGCGCTCGCGCCCGTGGTCGATAAAATGTGCGTCGACTGCCAGCGCCGCGCCGTAACCAATCCGCTGAGAGTTTTCGACTGCAAAGTTCCCGAAGACCAGCCGATCATCGAAACTCTTCCCACCATCAACCAGTTTCTGGACGAAGATTGCCGTGCCCACTTTGAAGAAGTGAAGGGTATTCTGGATGCCGTCCAAATCCAATACGTCGAAAACCAGCGCCTGGTGCGCGGTCTGGACTATTACACCCGCACTGCTTTTGAATTCACCCATGCCGGGCTGGGGGCGCAGAATGCGATCCTGGGCGGTGGGAGGTACGACGGCTTATCGGAAGCGCTGGGCGGACCGGCGGCTCCCGGAATTGGTTTCGCGATTGGAGAAGACCGGCTGGTGCTTTCGCTTGCCGCTTCGGCCGAGTCGGTAATTCGCAAGCCTGATGTTTACATCGCTCCGCTGGGCGCGGGTCGGAATCGCGACGCGGCTCGTCTGGCCCGCGAACTGCGGCGGCACGATCTGGTGGTCGATTTGGGCGACGACTCGTTTCGCCTGAAGAAATCTTTCGAGGCGGCCGACAAGATGGGAGCGCGATACATCCTCATCGTCGGTGAGAACGAAGTGGCGGCCGACGCCTTCGCGCTCAAGCATCTGGCCTCGGGCGAACAAGTCACGGTCCCGCGCGCGGAACTGGCGCAACGAATTTTGCGAATGTAGTTGGCTTTTGATGTCCCCCATGCTTCCCCGTGTCTCTGTGGTGAAAGGTTTTTTTTAAACGGAGCCACAGCGGAGCACGGAGTAAATCTAGTTCTCGTGGAGGCGATCATGCGAAGTGCTCTTCTGCTGCTCGGCACGGTTGTTTTCAGTCTGACTCTGACTCTGACCCAGGCTCTTGCTCAATCTCCCTCGTCCAAACCGCTTCCCGCCTATGACCGGCAATTGATCGATCAGCAGAAGCAGTTCCTGCAGATGGCGCAGGCCAAAGATCCGGCTGCGGTCGAGCGGGCGATTGCGGACGATTTTCAGGGCATCGGAACCAACGGCGACTTCTACGACAAAGGCGAACTTGTAGAAGCGGCGGAGACAGGATTGCCCAAGGACACGCGCGCCTACGATTTCCACGTGGTCAAACTGAACGACGATTCCGCCATCGTCACCTACAACCTGATTCTGCCCGGAGAGCATCCCCGCTATCGCCACATGGCCGACACCTGGGCCAGAATCGGCGGGCAATGGAAACTGAAATTCCGCCAGTTCACTCCCAACCTCTGGAGCGCGACCGATCTGGACTAGCGGCTCTTGACAGCGCTCGGCGAATGAATTCTAATCAAGGATACAGATGCGACTTAGTCGCAACTGCTTAGCAGAGCAAGAAAGGCGGGAGAGAATGACGGAAGCCATCGTTGCGAACGATTCGCACATCGGAAGATCGAAGAGCGGCGCCATTACTCGTCCCTCTCTGATGAAGGAACTGGCGGCGCGCGGCATTCGCATGACCGCCCAGCGGCGCCTACTGGTTGGCATTATTCAGGACTCACCCCGGCACCTCGATGCGGCCACGCTGTTGGAAATTGCGAGAAAAGAAGATGGGGATATCGACCGCGCCACCGTCTACCGAACCATTGCGCTGCTGAAGGGACAAGGCTTAATCGATGAACTGGATCTGATGCACATCGAAGGTGAGAAGCATTACTACGAGGCCAAGACCAATCGCGACCATTGCCACATGGCGTGCTTCCGGTGCGGTGCCATCATGGAGTACGCGAGTCCCTCTCTCGATAAGCTGAAAGAAGAAATAGTCAGGCAGAGCGGTTTTGAGATTCGAGTGGTACGCCTGGAAGTGGGCGGATTTTGCAAACGCTGTCAAAAGACCGGGGATTAGGCACCGATTACAACGTTTTATTTTTTGCCCATTAACATGCGACCAGGTCGCATCTCCAGGAGAGAAAACGGCATCATGGCTGGCAGTATCTTCCGACCAAAACGTCTTAACCTCTTCCCGGTGTTGGCAATCGTCCTGCTCGCCGCGATAGCCTCGCGGGCCGCAACCGGCGGCCGCGTTTCCGGCGCAGTGAAGGACGCGAGTGGCGCAGTGATTCCCGAGGCCGCCGTGAGCGTAACCAATCTCGATACCGGCGTTCGCGAGCGAACCGCGACCAATGGCCGGGGCTTCTATTCCCTTCCCGAACTCGCGGTGGGGCGCTACGAAATCGCGATCAAGAAGGCAGGATTCAAGCTCTACCAGAGAACAGGGATCTCCATCGACACCAACAGCGCAGAGACGGTTGACGTGGTCCTCGAGGTGGGTGAGACCTTCGATGCGGTCACGGTGCTCGACACTGCCGTTCATGCCGAGACGACCGACACTCAAATGGGAGACGTAATCAGCAGCGGGAAGATGTCCGCCGTGCCCTTGAACGGACGCAGCTATACCGACCTGCTGGCGCTGCAACCGGGAGTGGTTCCGGCAACGTCGCTTACCTCGAACACGCAGCAGGATGTGGGCGTGAGCGCGCTTTCTCCGTCGGGCGGGCTGAACCCGGGCACGATTTCGATCAACGGACAACGCGAATTCTCGAACGCTTTCACGGTGAACGGAAGCGACTCCGAGGAAGACGTGAACTCGGGAACGGCCATCATCCCGAATCTCGACTCCATTGCCGAGTTTCGTATCCTCACCAGCAACTTTGACGCCGAATACGGAGGGCACAGCGGCGGACAAATCAACGTGGTGACGAAATCGGGCAGCAATGCTTTTCATGGCGATGGGTTCGAGTTCGTCCGCAATACCAGCCTCGATGCCCGCAACTACTTTTCTCCGGCGCGGGGCGTATTCGACCAAAACCAGTTTGGCGGAACCTTCGGAGGCCCCATCCGGACGAATAAAACGTTCTTCTTCGCCGATTATCAGGGCACGCGATTGACGCAAGGGATGGACACCGGCCAAATTCCAGTTCCCTCTTTGACCGAGCGCAACGGCATTTTTCCGAATGGCGATGTGATCCCGCAAAGCGCATGGTCCGCCCCGGCAAAGAATCTGCTGCAATATATTCCGCTGCCAAATCAGCCCAACGGCACGTTTGCGACTTCAGCCTATAACGAAACCTTGCGCGACGATAAGGGAGCCTATCGACTGGACCATAACAGTCATTGGGGCTCGCTCTCGGCCTACTATTTTCTCGACGACTATTCGCTCAACAATCCCTATCCGGTGGCGCAGAGCGGGGCGAGCGTGCCGGGCTTCAACGCGCTCTACCTGGGCCGGGCGCAGCTTCTGAGCCTGGGCGACACGAGGATGCTGGGATCGACCGCAGTCAATGAATTCCACTTCACCTACATGCGCGATCACAACGATCTCGGGAAACCAGCCGGCGGACTAGGCGTCAGCCTAGCGTCGCAAGGATTTGTTACGGGCACAGGAACGGCCGGCATTGTGCCGCTCAATCCCCGGGGTGAAGGGGTTGAGAATATCGTGTTCAATGCGTTTTCCATCGGAACCAACGCCAATGAACTGCGGCAGGTCAACAACACTTTTCAATGGACGGATAA
The DNA here is from genome assembly GCA_963778255.1 of uncultured Acidobacteriaceae bacterium. GTDB lineage: Bacteria > Acidobacteriota > Terriglobia > Terriglobales > Acidobacteriaceae > Acidiflorens. Next base: position 2,817 of record CAVZUP010000008.1, on the reverse strand, counting down.
TTTCTCCAAAGTAGTGGGCCGTCATACTCTGAAATTCGGACTGGAATTTCACTACGATCAGGTCAATACCGACGCAATCGCGCAATTCAATGGCAACTTCTTGTTCACGGGAAGCACGACGGTCTCTGACTTCGAAGACTTCCTGCTGGGGCTTCCAAGCCAGTACAACCAGAGCCAACTGCAACCGTTTTACGGACGCAATCGATATTGGGGCCTGTACGCGCAGGACGGCTGGCATGTGCGCTCCAACCTGACACTGAACTACGGCCTGCGCTGGGATCGCATCGAGCCCTGGTATGAGAAAAATGATGGCATCTCCACATTTGAAGCCGGCAAGCAGTCGGTCGTCTTTCCTACCGCACCCTTGGGTATTCTCTTCCCCACCGATCCGGGCGTACCGCGCACGCTGGCACCGCCAGGGAACCGGGACTTCGCTCCTCGCGGCGGTTTGGCCTATGCGCCCGAAGCTGGCGAAAACACGCTCCTAGGCAAGATTCTCGGCGGACCAGGCAAGACCAGCTTGCGGGCCGGGTTCGGAATGTACTACACAGCGATCGAGGCGCTTACCTTGGGGATACTGGCCGGCAACGCGCCCTTTGGCATCACCTATTCGAGCCCGGCACCACCGCTGTTTGCCGAGCCCTTCATCAGCGCATCCACCGGACAGTTCTTAGGGCAGCCGTTCCCAGTTCCACTGGTCACACAGATGGCAACGAGCAGCCATCCGAACGCAAATGTCAATTGGCCGCAATACTACGAACCGGTCAGCGGCATCCCCGGTTATGCCACGACTAACCGTATCCCATACGTCGAGGAATACCTGTTTTCGCTGGAGCGGCAATTGGGAGCGAACACGGTGCTCAGCGCGAGCTACGTGGGGACGCAGTCGCATCGGTTGCTGGTGATACAGGAAGCCAACCCGGGTAATCCCGCGCTCTGCCTGAGCCTGAGCCAGTCGAGCGAGGTGGCGCCAGGGTCTCCCACCTGCGCTCCTTTTGGAGAAAGCAACATATTCACCACGGCTTCGGGCCAGACGATCAATGGCACACGCGGACCGCTTGGCGCCAACTTCGGTAGCGACACGAATCAGGCAACCGTCGGAAAATCGAATTACAACTCTCTGCAGCTCAACCTGCGCCATTCCAGCAGACGTTTGGAACTCACAGCCGGATACACCTATGGCAAATCCCTCGATGAGTCCTCCAATCTGGGCGAAGAGGTGAATCCGATCAATCCTGCGCTCAGTTATGCGCTGTCCTCCTTTGACGTCAAACACAATTTTGTGGTGAGTTACAACTACAAGATTCCAATCGAGAGTCTCTTGCACGCTTCCAAGCGCTGTACGGAGGGCTGGGAAATCTCCGGGATCATGCATTTCAGTTCCGGTCTACCGGTGACGCTCGTCAACTACGGCGACAATTCCCTGCTCGGGGCCGAACCGAACGGCATCAACAACTATGGCATTGACGAGCCGGATTACTCGGGCGGTCCTCTCCATCTGAATCGCAATCCGCGCCATGGGGCTTACTTCAACGCGTCCCAGTTCAGCGAGAACACTTGGGGCACGCCCGGCACCGCCAAGCGAAGATTCTTCCACGGACCGGGGCTTGATAACTACGATATGGCGCTGCTTAAGAACGTGCGTTTGACCGAAGCGAAATCGTTGCAATTCCGGGTGGAAGGTTTCAACGTTTTCAATCACGCCCAATTCTTTGGACCCCAATCCGTCGACGGCAACATCGCCAATCTCGGCACGACCTTCGGCCAGGTTGTGAGCGCCAACCCGCCGCGGTTAGTTCAGCTGGGCCTGAAGATCCTCTTCTAGGGAAACCCGGAATCCGCTGTCGTGCTGACCGGCCAATACCTCCAACGATCGGCATAGGGGGGAGAGTCACCTCTCCTCCCCTGCCACACCACCGTACATGCGGGTCCGCATACGGCGGTTCGGATGAGTTAAGTTACCCGGCAAACAAACGTGGAAGGCCCAGCGAGTCAAAGTAAGCAGTGGGAAACGGGAGGCTCAGGGCGGGGCTATTCGCCAACCGCCACGAGCTGCGTCGTTTCTTCTGCTTCCAGATCACGGATCGCAACCTGCGTCGTATCCATTGATCCAGACCATGCAGCACCGAGGGGGTCTGGCAGTAGCCGAAGTAGCTTTTCCATCCACGTAAGTAGACGGCCAGTTCCTTCGTCATCTGCTCCAGACTGATGCCTCGTGTCCGGCGCGTCAGTTCCCGCACTCTTTGCTTACAGCGGAGCAGAGCTTTCGGCGCAATACGCCGTTTGACCCCGGCTCCTCCCGTGAAGCTGAAGCCCAGAAACTTTCGCTCCTGCGGTCGTGCCACCGCGCTCTTCGTCTGGTTCACCTTGAGCTTGAGTCGGCGCTGGATGAAACCAGTCACACTCTGCATGACTCGCTTCCCCGCCCGCTCGCTCGCCACGTAGATATTGCAATCATCCGCGTAGCGCACGAAGCGGTGATGGCGTCGCTCCAACTCCCGGTCCAGTTCGTCGAGCACGAGGTTCGACAACAGCGGAGACAGCGGTCCTCCTTGCGGAGTTCCTTCCTCCACCGCACTCACCAGCCCGTTCTCCATCACGCCCGACTCCAGAAATGATCGAATCAGCTTGAGCATTCTCTGGTCGTTCACCCGCCGCGCTATCGCCGCCATCAGTCGGTCGTGGTTGACCCGATCAAAGAACTTCTCCAGATCCAGGTCCACCACCCAGCGTTTGCCAGCAGCGATATACTGCTGCGCCTTAGCCACCGCCTGATGCGCCGAACGCTGCGGACGAAATCCGTGACTGTGCTCGGAG
>CAVZUP010000007.1:0-38424 GCA_963778255.1 uncultured Acidobacteriaceae bacterium | reverse complement strand
CCGCCCGGCCAGTCGATTCCAATCGGTCCCACCTTGGCGCCGACGGGTTCCTACGCGTGGCCGCAGGTGACGCAGTCGCCGTTTTTGAACAACTCGGTGCGCCGCATGACGGACACCAAACTTACACTGCTTCCGCTGTCGAAGGTGACCTTCCGCGTCGGCTACTCGCAGAACGTCTTCCAGGGTCCGAGCCTGACGCCCAGCGGTTATCAGTTTGCCGGCGCCTACGACGTGCTGCTCCAGGAGAATCAGCGCAACAGCACGGATGACTGGACGGGATCGGTCGAGTGGAAGCCCGTATCGCGGACCCGGTTGACCTATGAAGAGCAGATCACTCACTACAAGGGCGATTCCATTTTCGGCATGGCGCCTCAGTATTTCAACCTGCAGGAAGCGAACGGACTCAGGGTCGCAGTGCTCCAGAGCTACGACAATCCGATCAACAAGCCGGTCGGCATCACCTGCAACGCCGGCGTTGGAGCCGCCCCAATTTCCCCGGCGCAGACTCCGAACGGTCTACCCATCGTCGATCCGGCGTGTAATGTGATTGCCAGCTATTCGCGTTCCCAGCCCACCCGCGAAATCTTTCCCACCGAAATCTTCCGGTTACAAAGCTCCAGCATCAGGAACGTTACGATGAATGGCAACGTTCGCTACACCCACGCGAACATGAGTCTGCCGAACTACTACGACGACTTCCAGGGTCTGGCGGGAACGACCCGCGAAACCACGTATGTCGGCAACGCCCGCGCCAAGCGGGAAGCGATCTCCTCCGACTACGGCGTCACTTGGCAGGCGTTGAAAAAGCTCAGCATCTCCGAGCAGATCGACTACTCGAATGTGCACCAGCCGGGAGTTGCCAACATGGCGAGTCTAACCACCGTGGCTTCCGCAACCCCGAACATCAATAGCACGACCTTAACCACCACGGTGTTTAACACTCCGATCAACCTGGCCACGGGCAAACCAACTTCTTCGTTTGAAGGCAGTCCGAGCGTGGCTACGCCGCTGTTTGATTTCTTCGGCCAGAAGTTCGTCACGAACAACCTCACCGCGGCGTACGACCTTACGGATCGCACCACGTTCACGCTCACCTATCACCACCAGCAGCACAACATCGGCGAAGGTGCCGCGAACACCACGGGATACCTGTCCGGAATCTCCAACTTCACCATCCACGAGAACGGCGGTACCTTCGGCGTAGCTATGCGGCCGGCGAACAACTGGAACATTAACGGTTCGGTCGAAGTTCTGTACGCCGACAATGTCCTCACCCCGGTCGCGCCCCGCGAGCTTCAGCATTACAGAATTCACACCACGTACCGGCCGAAGACCTGGGCGACGTTCTCCGGCGCGTACAATGACCTGGAGCGCCACAACAATACGAACAATACAGGCACGGCATCCGTTGATGGCCCGCTCCAGCACGTCGATCATAGCCGCATCGTGAGTTTGAACGCCGACTTGATGCCGAACGAGCACTACGGGTTCGACATCGGCTACGCCTACAGCGACGTGTACACGGCGACCAACATCTGCTTCCTGGGCACGGCCTCAAGCTCCACCCTACCGGGCGCCGCGACGCCCGCCGGCGTGGCTTGCCCGTCTCCGCCTCCCCGCGGGGGATCGGGGCCATATACTTTTGGTCCGGCTAAGGACTTCATGAACGCTCCAACGCAGTACGCGTCCGTGGCCTTGGCTCTTTCGCCGGTCGACAAGTTCCGCGCCAACATCGGCTACCGAATAAGCTCGGTCAACGGCAGCCGCTTTTTCAACGATCCGCGCGATGTGAACGGATCGCTGGTCTCTAACTACCAGACACCATTTGTGAATCTCTCCTATGCGATGCGAAAGAATCTGATCTGGAAGGGGGAGTATAACTACTTCGGCTACGGCGAAGGTGGTGTTTCGGGAGCACAGTATTGCAATCCCTCCAGCACGCTCCCGACGCCGACTGGCTCGGCTCCGGTCGTGCTATGCAGCTCGCTGCCAAATACTGCGATGAGCGGTCCGGCCTACGGGTTCACCGCTCCTCGGAACTTCCATGCCAACAACGTAACCGCTGGAGTGCATTACGAGTTCTAAGAACATCCGTTAGCCTTCCGCTTTTCGTGTGGAGTGCGCAGTTGCTGGCTTCCACAAGGACAAGCGGAAGGCTAACTGCGTTCGCTCTGCTTTCGAGCCAGCCTGAGCATTATTTCTGCTCTCGCCTGCCAGGGGAATCCGCCGATTGCACCGCGGTCCCATGGGTCGCAAATTTCATGAAGTCCGATTCCGCAAGGCGCGACGGATGCACCTCGCCGCCCAGCCCGAAAAATCGGCAGAAACTCATGATCAGCGGACGCCAGCGCACCGGATCGATATGCGGCCGCGCGACGCTGCCCACCAGCAAGTTTTCCTCGACGTGCAGCTTCACGATATGCACCTCGAACACGTTGGCGCTCACATTCTTGCCGAAGGGACGGAAATCGTGCACGATGCCTTCCATCTGCACCGGGCACTCGCCGACCCGCGGCGGCGCCACCGATTCCGACTTCACCGCAGTGAGTCCGGCGAGGCCAAATTTTCCCGATTCATAGCGATAGCCCCACTGGCGCTTCTTCTCCGGCACCGGATTCTTCGCGGTGGTAAGGGCGAGCCGGTCGATGTGCGACACCAGAGCTTCCGACGGTAGATTGATCACGCACTCGCGCGTACGAATAAGATTGTCGGAGGTCTGTCCCATCTGGCCCAGGCCAAGCATGCAACTCCAGCCCAACCACCACGCCGACGACATCGGAGCCAGATTCGGCGAGCCGTCCGGGTTCAAGGTGCTGATGAGCGCCACGGGAGTTCCGAAATAGAGGATGGTTGGGTCGATTGTCCGGTGCATGAACTGACCATATCGGCCTTCGTGAGGACGCCGCTATCCGCATCTTGCGGTCAAACCGAAAGTCTCTTCCGCGCGCTCTAAACCTTGTTCCACGACCTTCCTGCTATCCTAGAAACCTCCGCTCTCTGAGGGACTGTCATGAAAATCAAGTCATCCACTTTACTGCTCGTGGCCACGCTCATCGCGATCTGCCCTTTGCTCTTGGCCCAACAAACAAAGAGCACCGCGTCCGTGACTATCGTGGTGACAGACCCGACCGGAGCCGTGATCCCTCACGCGCAGATCAAGCTTTCTCCAGAACCAACAGCGGCGAGCACATGGGAAACTGGAGGTGATGGCAGACTCAGTGTGGACCTGCCTCCGGGCAGCTACCAGCTCTCTGCATCGAGTCCTCACTTCTTGACGGAGACCAAGCACCTCAAAGTGCAAGAGGGCGACGATCAGCCGGTCTTCGTCAAGCTGCGATGGGACGGCGTCGGAACGGTAGTCGAGATGGGACACCCTAACGGCCCTCTCCAGGTATTGCCCGTCGATCAGTCTCTACCTTCAACATTCCATAACTCGTCACACGCACAGGTCTTTTCTTCTGCTCATTTCGACGGCCAGACCTGGTGGTATCACGTCAAATTTCTAGCCGACGATAAACTCGAAGGCCGCGATACTGGCAGCCGAGGCGAGCGCGAAGCGCAAAAATACGCCGTCGAGCAACTCAAGAGCGCCGGCGCGGAGCCCGCGGGCATCAACGGCTTCTACCAGCCCGTGAAGTTCGTCTCCCGCCAGATCGTCGAGAGAGATTGCAGCCTGACCCTCATTCGTGACAGCAAGCGCGAAACGCTCACTCTCGGAGAAGACGCCATCATCAGCACGCGCGTCATGCCCGCGCCCGAAGTCGAAGCGCCGTTGGTCTTCGCCGGCTATGGCCTCAAGGTTCCCGAGAAAAATTATGACGACTTTGCCAACATCGACGTTCGCGGCAAGATCATTGTGATTCTCGCCGGATCGCCCTCCGAAATTCCCGGAGCGCTCGCCTCCCATTACCAGACCGCCGCCGAGCGCTGGAAGGTGCTGCGCGCTGCCGGAGCGGTAGGCATTGTCTCGCTGCCGAACCCTGCCTCCATGGACATCCCGTGGTCGCGCATAGCGCTCAACCGCGCTCATCCCAGCATGGATCTCGACTATCCCGAGTTCGACGAAACCGAGGGCGCGAAGATCGCCGTCACCGTCAACCCCGCCGCCGCAGAGAGGTTCTTTGCCGGCTCCGGCCACACCTTCGAAGAGATTGCCGCGCTCGGCAAAGACCGCAAGCCGCTGCCGCACTTTCCGCTGGCCGTCTCGCTCGCGGCGAAAACGAAAGTTGAACTCACCCGCATCGAGTCTGCCAATCTGGTCGCCAAAATTCCCGGCAGCGATCCCGCGTTGAAAGACGAGTTCGTCGTGCTCTCTGCTCACCTCGACCACATCGGCATCGGAGAGCCCATCAACGGCGACCGCATTTACAACGGCGCCATGGATAACGGATCCGGCAGCGCCTTGCTGCTCGATATGGCCGCCAGCTTTCAGAAGAATCCGGAAAAATTGCGCCGCTCGCTTCTGCTGGTCTTAGTTACCGGAGAAGAAAAAGGACTGCTGGGATCGAAGTATTTCGCCGCGCATCCCACGGTAAAACCCGAGTCCATCGTCGCCGATGTCAACGTCGACATGTTCTTGCCTATCGTGCCCCTGAAGCTGCTCACCGTCCTCGGACTCGACGATTCCGATCTCGGCAATCGCGTCCGCGACATCGCGCAGTCGCTCGGCGTAAGAGTGCAGCCCGATCCCGAGCCGCTGCGCAATCTTTTCGTCCGCAGCGATCAGTACAACTTCATACGCCACGGCATTCCTTCGGTGATCATGAGCGTCGCTCCCGAGCCCGGTTCGTCCGAAGTGAAGATTTTCAAGGACTGGCTGACCCAGCGCTATCACGCGCCCTCCGACGATGTGAACCAGCCCGTCGACCTCGCCGCCGCTGCGAAATACGAAGAGATCGTTAGGGCCCTGCTCATCGACATCGCCAACGGCGGCCATCGTCCCGAGTGGAAGCCAGATAGTTTCTTCCGCAGATATGCGCAGCCTGTCAAAATTAAAGAATAGATTCACTGGAGAAAATGTTTGAACGATTATCTTTTGTCCGTGCTGTTGGGAATTGTCGAAGGGCTTACCGAATTCTTGCCCGTGAGTTCCACCGCCCATCTCCGTATTTCCGAGGTCCTGCTGCACGTGCCGCTGTCGAGCGGCTATTGGAAGATGTACTCCATCGTGATTCAGCTGGGCGCAATCCTCGTTCTGCCCATCTATTTCCGCAGCCATATCGCCAAGCTTTTCTCGACTTTTCCCCAAGGCGAAAAGCGCGACTGCAACTACCTGACGCACCCGTTGAGCCTGGTCATCATCGCGTTTGTGGTGACTGCGATTCCGTCTTTTCTGCTGACCAAAGTCATCGGCAAGAATCTTGAGAGTCTCTACGTGATGGGCGCCGCGCTGCTTATCGGCGGTATCGTCATGTGGATCATAGACGCTATGAAAGCTCCGTGGGAAAAAGCAGGGCCGGAAGCGACCGGGACTCCGATTCACACCTGGAAAATGGACGACATCCACGGCGGCCAAGCCATCTGGATCGGCGCTTGCCAGATATTCTCCGCCGTATTTCCAGGCACCTCGCGTTCCATGTCTACCATCGCCGCCGGACAATTAATGGGAATGTCGCGCCCCGCCGCGCTCGAGTTTTCCTTCTTCCTCTCCATTCCAACCATGACGGTGGCGACGCTCTACACGCTCTTCAAATCGATCCATGGCAGCAAAGATGAAAATCCCATCGGCGTAGCCCAAATCACCTCGCACGAGTGGGTCGTCCTCGCCATCGGTTTCGTCGTTTCCTTCATCGTCGCTTACGGAGCGGTCGCCTGGTTCATGGGCTATGTCCGCAAGCGCGGATTTGCGCCGTTCGCCATGTATCGCATCGTGTTGGGAATTGCCGTGCTGGCGTGGGCAGCGGGAATGATTGGACGCTAGTCTCTTAGGCGGGCAAACCGTTCCTGCGTGTCCTATTTGCCTCTCGCCCATTTACAATCATTCCGAAAGGGAATCCAAAACGCCATGATGCGTTCCATTCAGATCCGTATCGCCAAAGCTATGTTTCTATTCTTTCTCTTCACCACTCTGATTCCTGCCGGAGCCGTCGTATTGGGCTCCGTCAAGACCGCTTCCGCTGCCGACTTCGGCCCGGACAATCCGTTTTACGCACCCAGCACGCTGCCCTTCCGCGCTCCGGCCTTCGACAAGATCAAGGACTCCGACTACCAGCCCGCGATCGAGGCCGGCATGGCGCAGCAACAGGCCGAAATCAAGGCCATCGCCGATAATCCCGAGGCGCCGACTTTCGAAAACACCATCGTAGCCATGGAGAAAAGCGGACAGTTGCTCGATCGAGCCACTTCCACCTTCTTCGGAGTCACCGGCGCCAACACCAACCCGACGCTGCAGGACATTAAGACCATCGAGGCTCCCAAGCTCGCCGCGCACCAGGACTTCATCTACCTCAACACAAAGCTTTTTGCGCGCGTGGCAGCCATCTACAAGCAGCGTGAAGCGCTGCATCTCGACTCCGAGTCGCTCCGCCTGTTGCAGTACACCTACGATCAGTTCGTCCATGCCGGAGCCAATCTCTCCGAAGCCGACAAGACCGAGCTCAAGAAACTCAACGAAGAAATCTCCTCGCTCGAGGATGCCTTCAACACCAAGCTCCTCGCCGCGACAAAAAATGGCGCCTACGTCACCACCGACAAGGCCGCTCTCGCCGGACTCTCCGAAGCGCAGATTGAGGCCGCCGCGCAAACCGCCAAAGACCGCAAGGTGGAAGGCTACGTACTCCCGCTGCAGAACACCACGCAGCAGCCCGACCTGGCCTCGTTGAGCAATCGCAACGCGCGTCAAGCCCTGTTCGAACATTCCTGGAACCGCGCCGAGCGCGGCGACACCAACGACACTCGCGACACCATCGCCCGTCTTGCGCAGCTTCGCGCGCAGAAGGCCAAGCTCCTCGGCTTCCCCAGCTTCGCCGCGTGGAAGCTGGAAGATCAAATGGCCAAGACACCGGAAGCCGCGTTGCAGTTCATGGATGCCATCGTTCCGGCCGCGACCTCCAAGGCCGCCAGCGAAGCCCGTGACATTCAGTCCGTCATCGACGCCCAGAAGGGCGGCTTCCAGGTCCAGGCCTACGATTGGAACTTCTACTCCGAACAGGTCCGCAAGGCTCGCTACGATATCGACGATGCGCAGGTAAAGCCTTACTTTGAGCTCAACAACGTTTTGCAGAACGGCGTCTTCTACGCCGCCACTCAGCTCTATGGCATCACTTTCAAGGAGCGCCACGACATCCCCGTCTACCAGCCCGATGTCCGCGTCTTCGAGGTCTTCGACGCCGACGGCAAACATCTGGCTCTCTTCTATTGCGACTACTTCAAGCGCGACAACAAGAATGGCGGAGCCTGGATGTCAAACTTCGTCAACCAGTCGCACCTGATCGGCACGTCTCCCGTGGTGTACAACGTGGCCAATTTCTCCAAGCCGCCCGCGGGCGAACCCGCACTGATCACCTTCACTGACGTCGTGACCATGTTTCACGAGTTCGGACACGCTCTGCACGGCATGTTCGCCGACACCAAGTATCCGTCGCTCTCCGGAACCGCGACCGCTCGCGATTTCGTAGAGTTCCCTTCGCAGTTCAACGAACACTGGGCCAGCTATCCCGGGGTCTTTTCCCACTACGCCAAACACTACAAAACCGGCGCGCCCATGCCGGAAGAGCTCGCCGCGAAGATCAAGAAAGCCGAAGCCTTTAACAAGGGCTATGCCATGACCGAACTGCTGGCTGCCGCCGAACTCGACATGCAGTGGCACTTCCTGCCGCCAACTGCTCCGCTGCAAAAGCCCGACGAGTTCGAGAAGCAGGCGCTCGAGAAGACACACCTCAACGTGAGCTACGTGCCGTCTCGCTATCGCTCCAGCTACTTCAGCCACATCTGGGACACGGGATACAGCGCCGGCTATTACGCCTACCTCTGGACACAGATGCTCGCCGACGACGCTTACCAGTGGTTCGACGAAAACGGCGAGTTGACCCGCGCCAACGGCGATCGCTTCCGCCAGATGGTCATTTCGCGCGGCAACACCGAAGACCTCGCCAAAATGTATGAGAAGTGGCGCGGCGCGCCTCCGAACACGAAGGCGATGCTGAAGTTCCGGGGACTGGAGTAGCCAGGCTTCGGGGAAAAGACAGGTCGTCCGCTGTGCCATCGCTGAGCTTGATCCACGGGCCTACGCGGCGCAGCGGACGCAACCCTGTCCGCCCATCGCCATCCCGTCGGCGGCGATGCTAAACTATTGATAACAGAACGATAGGGCGTTGCCCCGCGGATTCCATTCATGTTTTCTCATCGAATTGCCGATAGGTATGGCACTCAGGCTTCGGGCGCTATGGATCGAATCGCCAAGACGATCGATGTGCAACTCGCTCGCGACATTCAAAAGTTGTGCGGGCTTGACTTCGACACTAATCCGGCTCCGATGTGGATCCACGATCGGAAGACACTCGAATTTGTTGCGGTGAACTCCGCCGCTGTGGGCTGCTACGAGTTCTCGCGGGAAGAGTTCCTCAAGATGACCATGCTCGACATCCGACCGGCCGAGGACGTTCCCGGGACCATCCGAAATGTCCTCTATCCGCACTTCCATGACCCCGGCGGTGCCCTTCGCAGACACATCACCAAGAAAGGCAAGATCATAAAAGTAGGTATCAAGGCCTACAAGATGATGTTCCAGGACCGTGAGGCAGAACTGGTCGTAGTAGATGTGGCTCCCGGCAAGAGGACCGAGCGCTCAGCTGGCCTATCTTCCGATGGCATCTCTTCCGATGGCATATCTGCCGAACCAAAGGCGCGAAAGTTCCTCCCAACAAGCCCGGAGTGACGCCGTTAGTGGTGCTCTTCTCAGCGTGGCGCATCTCAAGAGCTGGCTGCTCTCGCAGAATCGGGAAGCAGCCCGTACGACGGTTCAGCCCCGTACCCAACTCGCCACCCCGCCCCTTTTCCTGCATTGCCCGAACCTCGGCTTCTTGTCATAATTATCAAGCTCTGGCCATGTAACGGTGCTGTCGGGTGAATCGCACCCCAGCAACGCCGTCGCTGCCACATGACATTTTTCTCGAAGATTTTTACGCCCACCAAGAACCGGCGTCTGAATGAGCTCGTCGGGTTCCTGTTGTGCGTCTCCGCGCTCCTCCTTTTCCTTGCGCTGGCGTCGTATTCGCCGCTCGATCCGTCGCTGAACAGCGCCTCGATCCTCACCCGTTCGCACGCCGCTCGCAACTGGATCGGCATCCTTGGAGCCTATCTTTCCGACCTCATCCTGCAATTCTGGGGTGTGGGGGCGTTTCTGCTGCCCATCTTGATGTCCATGCTGGGCGTGCGCTGGTTCCGGTCACGAGCGGTGCAGGCTCCGATTGCCAAGACTCTCGGAGGCATCTGGCTGTTGCTGTTCGTGCCCGCGCTGCTCGCCATCCTGCCGGGGCATGTTCGCTGGATGGGCTCGATCCCGATCGAGGGACTGGTTGGACGCATCGTTGGCGACGTGCTAATCCGTTACCTTAACGTTGCCGGCGCATACATTGTCTGCACTACGGTTTTGGCGGTTGCGCTCTATCTCACGACGGCTTTCTCGTTCTCGGCGATTGAACTATGGGCGCCCACGCGCTTTGCCTTCGTACTGGCGTTGCGGGATCGCTACCAGGATTGGCAGGATGAGCGCGAGCGCAAGCGTCAACAGAAGGAACTGGAAAAGCGCCGCGCGGAGAAACCGGTCGTCACCGCCCAACTGGTCGCACGCCCCGCTCCTCCGCGTGAAGCCGCACGTTCGGAAGTTCCACGCTCGGAAGCCGCGCTCCGACAAGTCTCGCAACCAGATCAGGAAATTCCCGGTGCGCAGGCCGCGCCTCCGGTCCCGCGCACGGGCATCGAGCGCATGATGGCCGAGGAAGGCTTGGAATCCATCCCCGCTCCTCCGCCGCAGGACTCGCACGCCGCCGAAGCCGGAGTCGAAGTCACTGCTCGCGCCGATTCTGAGCACAAGCCGAAAACGACTCTACCGAAGATTGCCGGCAGCTACAAACTGCCGCCGTCTAGCCTGCTGCACCGTCCCGACGAGCAGCAAGCGGTCCACGAAGAGGAACTCAAACTCGTCGCCCAGGTTCTGACCGCGAAGTATGAAGAGTTCGAGGTCCACGGCCAGGTTACGCAGATCAATCCCGGACCGGTCGTGACCACGTTCGAATTCAAACCCGAAGCCGGTATCAAGTACAGCCGCATCGTTGGACTCACGGACGATCTCTGCTTAGCGCTGCGCGCGGAAAGCATCCTGGTCGAGCGCATGCCCGGCAAAAGCACGGTCGGCATTCAGGTACCGAACCGCGAGCGCGAGATCATCTGGCTGCGCGAGAACATCGAGTCGCAGGAATTCCTGGGCTCGAAATCGAAGCTCACCATCGCCATGGGCAAGGACATCAACGGACGCATCGCCGCCGCCGACCTGGCGAGTATGCCGCACCTGCTCATTGCCGGCTCGACCGGGACGGGCAAGAGCGTGGCCGTCAATTCGATGATCATGTCGATTTTGTACAAGTCGACGCCCGCCGAAGTGCGGCTCGTGCTCGTGGACCCGAAGCGGCTCGAACTCGGCAACTACGAAGGCGTTCCACATCTTTACACGCCGATCATTACCGAGCCCAAACTCGCCGCCAACGCGCTCCGCAACGCCGTCCGCGAAATGGAACGCCGCCTCAAATTGCTGGCCGCCAAAGGTGTTCGCAACATCGACAGCTATAACCGGCTATTTGACGACACACCGAGCCTGTTCAGTGAGCAAAACGGCTCTGACGAAGGACCGATTCCAAAGATCGTCATCATCATCGACGAGTTGGCTGACTTGATGATGCTCGACGGTCATAACGTGGAAGAGTCCATTACGCGCCTGGCGCAGATGGCCCGCGCCGTCGGCATTCACCTTGTGCTCGCCACGCAACGGCCTTCGGTCGACGTGATCACCGGATTGATCAAGGCCAACTTCCCCGCGCGCGTCTCGTTCCGCGTGGCGACTAAGGTCGACTCGCGCACCATTCTCGATGCCAACGGCGCTGAATCGCTTCTGGGCCGCGGCGACATGCTCTACTTGCCTTCAGGCTCGGCGCGCGTGCATCGGCTCCATGCTCCGTACGTCACCGAAAAAGAAATCGCTGCAGTGGTGGAATTCTGGAAAGCACAGGGACAGGCGCAGTATCAGGAAAAGTTCCTCGATACACCGAAAGAAGATCGCGAGCCATCGAGCGACGACGGCTCCGGCGAACTTTCCGCGGACGACAACGATCCGCTCTTCAACGATGCAGTGCGCCTGGTGATCGAGTTCGGCAAGGCCTCCACTTCCCTCTTGCAGCGCCGCCTGCGCATCGGTTACGGCCGCGCCGCCCACCTCATCGACCTCATGGAACGCGACGGCATCGTCGGAGCCGCCGACGGGCCCAAACCTCGCGAAGTGCTGAAGCGTCCGGACTGGATCTCGGAGATTGAAGAGTCGATGCGGTAAAGTGCCTCTGATTAAGTCGGCTCACGATAGCTTGGAAAGGGCAGCTTCAGCCGCGCCGTGAAGTTCTACGCAACCTCTCCGCCGCGTGAAGGGGAGTGGAACGGTCGGCTGTTCGGCAGTTCGCTTCTCGAAAAGCAAGAGAAGTGGCGCACCCGGCGTTATACTTCCCTTCAAGATGGCTTCTTCGCCATTTCTAAATGAAGGTCTACTTTTCAGACGTATTCGGTTGTGGCCGTGATGACTTGGAACGCTACGGCGCATTGAACGTGTCGCTAGTTGCTGACCTCCCTTTATTCATCGACCCATTTCTCCTCTTCCACAGCAAGAAGCCGGAATATCAAGAGATACATGACCAGATGATCGAATACGTCGCCTTTTTGAAAGAGAGAGCCTGCGAGGGACCCATCTCTGAACCTCTGCTAAAGCTCTGGTACACATTCCCAGAAGTCAAGCAGAATTGGCTGGGTTGGTCGATTGAGGGTAACGACGGCAGAGGGTTGGGCCTGAAATTTGCCCGGTCGCTCCACAAGAACCTGAACAAGGTATTCGCAAACTTCGGAAATGAGCAGGTGGATGTCAGTGCCCACATCGAGAAGGTCTGCCTTATTAACAGCGGGGTCGGTCGAGACAATATAAGCGACTTCACCACGAATCTCGCTAAGAAATACCTCCTCGAATACACCGAGGCCTTTACGAAGCAACACATTGCTCGTTCGTTGAGAGGCCGATTTGCAGTGAAGAAAGTCGCCTTCAACTACCACACGCTGGCCTGGGAATCGCGGACGTTCACCCTTCCAAAACATGCGGGCGACTATGTTCTGCTCACTCCCGAAGACATCCTGACGAAGGACGAAATATGGATCAACCGCGGCGACCTGTTACACAATTATGAGCATATTGTAGAGTCGATACCCAACGATCAACTCCGCGCCCAAATCGACAACTATTTCCAATCTGCGCTGCGAAAAAGGAAGAAGGAAGATGAGGAACCGACCGCCAAGGAGACGCGTGGGGCAATCGCAAAAGTGTTGGCGCGGTTCCCTGAAATCTTTGACTACTTTATCGCGGAAAGAGAAAAGAACGGAAATAGGGCGGTCAAGAACAGTCTGGTGAAGGTTGAGAAGACCAAAGGATTGTTTATCGAGCAGGTCCAAGCTCTAATCGAGTTGCTGCAAGACAGCTCGTTTTACAAAATCGAGGGAGACAGTTACGAGGCGGCTTTCCAAAGGGTCCAGTTCTTGAAGAAGGCAATAGAGGATAACGACGGATATAGATTCTTCTGGATCAAGGGCGAACCCATCGAGCGAGAAAGAGACTTACAGTTGATTTACCGATTGACCTGGTTCGGCACGCGATTTTCAGTGGATAGCGAAGTCAATAACGGAAGGGGGCCTGTTGACTACAAGATTTCGGATGGGTCCAAGGACAGCTCCCTAGTTGAATTCAAGCTGGCAAGCAACACGAAACTACGGGAAAACTTAAAGAATCAGGTTAAGATCTATGAAAAGGCGAATCGTACAAAGAAATCCGTGAAAGCAATCATTTACTTCACTGCTAGTCAACGCAACAGGGTGCGGGGCATTTTGAAAGACGCGAAACTTGAGGATGATGATTCAATTGTCTTGATAGATGCCAGGAAGGATAATAAGATTTCGGCCTCGAAGGTGAAGAGCAAGAAGTCGTCCCGCCCCCGACCTTAGGAAGCGGTCAAGCCTGCTGGGACAAACAGAACGCGCCCGACTGTTTCTTCAGACTCTCTAAGGCAGACTGTCGTGAATGCCGAGATCCTCTGCGGCTTTGGCGCAGGCCCTTATCTCTTGTCCACAGAAGCGTGACGGATTGATCGACCCCAAGAGCAAAGGCGGCTGACAAGAGTGTCCGCCCTACACAAAGGCAGCTAAGATTTGACGCCGGGCAAACCCCTCTCCGTGATAAATGTGGAAGCATGAAATTCCACACCGAATACCTGACGCTGCACACGAAAACCAAGCGCGCCTACGTCCACCTAACGCCGCAGGTTGAAGCTGCGCTAAAGAAGTCCGGAATCAAAGACGGCATGATTCTAGTTTCCGCCATGCACATCACTGCTGGGGTTTACGTCAACGACAACGAGAGCGGCCTGATCAAAGACATCGACCAGTGGCTGGAGACGCTTGCTCCCTTCCGCCAGAATTACCAGCATCACCAGACCGGCGAAGACAACGGAGACGCGCACCTGAAATCGCTGATCATCCATCACGAAGTGATCGTTCCGGTCACCAACGGCAAGCTCGACTTCGGCCCCTGGCAGCAGATTTTCTACGCCGAATTCGACGGCCAGCGCGACAAACGTGTCCTCATAAAAGTCATGGGAGAATAGGCGACTTGGGTTATCCTCTTAGTCTGTCGCTCGCGCGGCGAGTCATGTAATCGAGCGACCCAAACTCCCAAAAACGTTCAGACAGGAGCCTGACAACATGAGCGAAGAACTCAACGAACTGCACGAGCACGCCGAACATGCCCGCGAGCATCCCGATCTTGCGCCGGTGACGCTGACCATGGCGGTGCTGGCAGTTCTGGTGGCAACCGTGTCGCTGCTTGGCCATCGTACCCACACCGAAGAAATCATTCTGCAGAATAAGGTCACCGACACGTGGGGCTACTACCAGGCCAAGAACATCCGGCTTCACACCGACGAGCTGTTCGCCGATCTGGCCGGCGTGGTCCCATCGAAGGACGCCGAGGGCGCAGCCAAGTTTCAGGAGAAAGTTCGCGCCGAAGCCGAGCACTACAAAGACGACAAGAAGGAACTTGAGGCCAAAGGCCACGAACTCGAGCAGGAATTCGTGCTCACGAACCACAAGGCGGACCGCTTCGATCTTGGCGAGGTTTTCCTGGAGATCGCCCTGGTCGTCTCCTCGATCACCCTGCTCTCGGGCCGCCGCATCTACTGGCACCTTGGCCTGCTGATGGCGGCCGCGGGAGTTCTGGTCGCCGCATCGACCTGGATGGTGCATTAGCAGGCTGAGGGAGGATGCTGCATGTCGTAGCCTCACCACAGCCGCTAACAGGGGGCGCTTCGGCCGCGCCTGTTAGCGACCTACAGACCGGTGATCCACATCACAACCGGACTGTCCGTGCGCAATGACGACTGTCCGTCGGGCCGTGACCGCGTTCCGTCAGCTTGCATAAGCGGGGCGCGGGGTTGAGCGTTATCTCGCCGCATAACTCACTGCAACTACTCATTAATATTTTCTAACCGGGCTGCCAACGGTTCGGCCTCTCTCGTGCACTAACGGTAGGGCTCTCTGGCCGCGTATCCACAGAAGAGAAGAATGGACCAGCCCATGCTACATAAGTGCGCCAACCCCACCTGCACCGTACCCTTTCGTTCCCTGCGCGAAGGCAAGCTATTCCTGGCGGAAACTTTCCCTACCGATCCGGGCGCCGCTTTCGAAGGCACGCGGAAGCTCCGCCGGCGCGAGCACTTCTGGCTCTGCGACACCTGCTCTTGTCACTTCACACTCCGTTTCGACCACACCCTCGGGATGCTGACGGTCCCTCTCAGTGAGCGCCCGAGACCAGGTTTCCTTACCCGCGCCGCGGCTAGCGCCTGATCCGTTGCCAAAATTGTCACAAAAAAGGACGCCAATGGACTATCCAACGATGAATTATCCAACCACAAGACGCTCGGCCTGCGCCGTGTGCGGCGTGGACACCTTTCGCCACAAAGGATGGTTCCTGGTGGTCGAGAACCGATGGCTGGATCGGCTCAAGATCCTCTCCTGGCATGCCTCACTCGCTACGCAAAAAGACATGAAGAGCGTCTGCTGTAGGCAGCATCTCAAAACGCTGATTGGACACTGGCTGACGCAGGCCAGTCTCCGGCTGCCGCCGGGGCTCGATCCTCCAATGCCTATCGCCAGCGACCCGGCCCTAGCCGATCTCGATCTTGGCCCCGATTCGGTGGGCCGGCTGGTCGGCGAATTAGCGGTGCATCGCGAGTCTTTTTCCCGCGTGTGGTCGGGTTCGCCCGCCACACTCGAATACATTCTCGACGCCCTGATCACCATCGGAGATGCCAATAAACCTCACGCCCTGGAGTTTCACGTCTTCGACTCACCGCATCCCTCTCACGGACTCTCGCTCCAATAAGGCGCTAGCGGAGCTTAGCTCTGCCAGCGCTCCCGCCACACCCGCCAATCCTTTTCCATCGCGGCGGCCATCGCCTGCGCCGCCCCGGCCAGCCAGTTCGACTTTCGTCTGCGCAAGTCCTTGAGGATTGCCCGCCGCTTTTCTTCGGTTCCCACATGGATGTTCGCCGTCTCTCTTCCCATTGCTTCCAGCAGGCGACACTCGCCCCGGCTATTTCCGAGGGCCTCCAGTTCGATGCGCGAGCAATGCGGAGACAGCCGGCGCACGATCCAGTGACCGCGCAGCTGCACATACGGATCGGGGCAGCGCACCGAGCGCTGCAGAATGGCCGCGTACAAAATCTCCGACGGTGCGCGTTTCGGATACAACCACTGCAGAGCCGATGCCGTCAGCGCCTTCGCTTCCCGCGCCACGCGCCCGCCTTTCCACTCGGCAATCGCCACCAGCCGCACCCGGCCCAGACTTCCCATCCCCGCCCTGCGCCGGGCCAGCCGGTAGCGGATGCCTCGCTCGGGCAGCAGATGCTCGATCGCCTCACGCGCGCTCTCGGGGATTTCTTCCTTCACCGGCGGAAGGACATCTATTTTTTTCCAAAACACGACTGGGTCGCGCAGTTTGCTCTCCGCGATGGCGCGCAACCACTCATGGCTCTCGCCCAGGACAAACGGACGACCGCCCTCCTCCATGCCTTGCTCGTATCCCTCCAGAATCGCGGCTGCCGATTCTTTTGGCTTCATCGTCAAGTGCTCTTCGCGAGTGGCCAGTAGCGCGCTCGTCGCCAGCCGCACCAGATCCATGGTGTAGGGGAACAAACAGGCTTCATCAAAATCGTTCACTCCCCACACCAGCCGCCCATCGGTGTCGCGCCAGGTGCCGAAGTTCTCCACATGCAGATCGCCCACCGACAAAATGTGGGGCACGCGATCCATCTCCGGACATACTTCCGCCCACACCTGCAACCAGCGATAGAAGGTCGCGCGAAAGAACGGAAATAACGCCGCCGCCATTTGCTCGTGTTTGAACTGTAAATCGGGCTCAACGATTCGCATGTGAAGCCCCAGCCATTCCTCATACTTCTTTGTAGCTTTGACAATATTCATAGATGGTTAGCAACCTTAGGGAGATCGCCGCGCCCTGTCAAGCGCCTCACGTAACCTCACTTAACCGCCGCTTGCAACTCCTGCTATGATTTGCGGCGGCTATGTTTTTGCTTTCGAATTGGTTGCCTTTAGAGAGAAGAGCGCACACGCGGCTGGCGCTCGCGTTGCTGGTCTTTCTTGTTTTGTGCCCCAGCCTAGGCGCGAGTGCGGCACCAAAGACGCGGCCGGTCCACATGGTGCGGCAATCGATTCCGATGTCCGACGGCGTCCACCTCTCGGCTACGCTTTACATGCCCGACGAGGCTAAGCCGGAAGAGAAATTCCCTGCACTGCTGGAATATCTTCCCTATCGCAAAGACGATGCCACCGCCGAGCGCGATTATCCCATCCACGCCTGGTTCGCCGCCCACGGATACGTCAGCGTCCGCGTCGATATCCGCGGCTTCGGAACCAGCGAAGGCGTGCCCACCGACCGCGAATACTCCGAGCAGGAGCAACTCGACGGCGAACAAGTGATTGCCTGGCTAGCCTCACAACTCTGGTCGAACGGCAAGGTGGGGATGTTCGGCATCTCATGGGGAGGCTTCAACTCCATACAGATGGCGATGCGGCATCCACCCGCGCTCAAGGCCATTCTCGCCGTCGATGCCACCGAACAACTGTTTCACGACGACGTGCACTACATCGACGGCATGATGCACTTCGACGAGTTTGAGCTCAACATGGATCTAGCGCCGG
Organism: uncultured Acidobacteriaceae bacterium; assembly: GCA_963778255.1. GTDB lineage: Bacteria > Acidobacteriota > Terriglobia > Terriglobales > Acidobacteriaceae > Acidiflorens. The sequence goes on along the minus strand of CAVZUP010000007.1, from coordinate 20,913 downwards.
CGATGACCGGTGCTCCCGATTACACGCTCGACGAAAAAGTCCTCGGCCCGCGCTTCGAATCCGCACCCTGGTCGCTCATGTATTTCAAGCATCAACGGGACGGCGAGTTCTGGCATGCGCCGGAGCACCCGCTGAGCGAGATCAAGATTCCCTGCTTCCTAATCGGTGGCCTGCTGGACGGCTATCGCGATTCCATCCCGCGCATGTTCGAGCAAGTCAAAGCGCCGTTGAAAGCCATTATCGGCCCCTGGAATCACACTTTCCCCAACGAAGCTGAGCCTGGCCCACAGATTGAGTGGCGAGATCAGGCACTCCGCTGGTGGGATTACTGGCTCAAGAACCGCAACACTGGAATCATGGGAGAGCCTCCGCTATCTATTTACATGCAAGATTGGCATGCTCCCGATCCCCACCTGAAGAACGTGCCGGGAAAATGGCGCGCGGAAATTGGCTGGCCTCCAAGGAACGTTGCCGTCACAACTCTTTATCTCTATGATGCCCACGCGCTCTCGACCGAACCCGCCAAGCCTGCCGTCCATCAACTGCGCTACGTTCCGAGCATAGGCGTGGAGGCTGGATTCTGGTGGGGAGAGTTGCTCACCGACCAGCGGCCCATCGATGCCTTCAGCCTGATTTATGACTCGGTTGAGCTGAAACAAGACTTAACCGTCTTAGGACGTCCACACGCTCTGTTGCAGGTGAGTTCTTCGGCCCCGCAAGCCGACTGGTTCGCGCGCCTCTCCGACGTGGCTCCTGATGGCACCGTGACCATGGTAGCCGGGGCCGGCCAAAATGGCGCGCAGCGCGACAACCCGTCCGATCCGAAGGACTTAGTTCCCAATCAAACTTACTCGCTCGATATAGAAATGCACCTAACTACTTGGACTTTTCCCAAGGGTCATCGCATTCGTCTCGCGGTATCGAACGCGCTCTGGCCCATGGTTTGGCCGACTCCTTATGCGATGACGACCACTCTGCAATTAGGAGGTGACTCCGGATCGCGACTGACTCTGCCGCTGGTCCCGCCTTCCATGTACGCTCCGCCGCAATTCACGCTTCCCGAACCGAGCGCCCAGCGCAGCGATATTTCGTCGGCAGGCTACCCCTGGCCCGGCGATTGGAAAACCGAACGTGACGAAGTCAACGCCAGAACAAAAGTGACTTGGAGCGGGAAGTCCGAGGAAACTTACCCTTGGGGCAAAGAATCTGACTTTGAAGGCATCACTTACATCGCCGACGACAACCATCCCGAACTCAGCTCTGTCCAGGGCGATGCCGAAATCGTTATGGCCCTAAAGCAGCAAACGCTCTCCTGGCGAGGCCATCTGACCCTGACCAGCGATACGAAGAACTTTTACTACAAATACACCCGGCAGTTACTCAAGGACGGCCAGCAGATCAGGGAGAAGACCTGGCAGGAAACGATTCCTAGAGACCATCAGTAGCGGCCGCGAATCAGACTCAGAGTCTTACTGCGAGCAAGCGGCCACGCCGGAGGACTTATACAACTTACCATCCTTCATCACAAACTCCACCCGCTCGAGCGAACTGATGTCCTTTAAAGGATCGCCGCTGACTGCGACCATGTCGGCATACTTTCCGGCTTTGATGGAACCGAGTTCGTTGGAATGCCCCAGTAAATCCGCCGCATTCGAAGTCGCCGCCTGAATCGCCTGCATCGGAGTCATTCCATACTTCACCATGAACGCGAACTGCTTGCCACTCGTGCCATAAGCGCAAACGCCTGCGTCCGTGCCAAACGCCATCTTCACGCCCGCACGCACGGCCTTCCCGAAGTTTTCGCGCTGGATTCGCCCCAGGTCCGCATCGTGCTGGAGAAAATCCGCCGGCGTTTGGCCGGTCTGCGCTCCGGCCTGGATACATTCTTCGTCATAGATATCCATATCGAGATAAGTGCCATGCTGCTTTGCCAGCGCAACGAGTTCGTCGTCCAGCATCTCGGCGTGTTCCACAGAAGCTGCACCCGCCAAGATTGCATTCTTTATCCCCTGCGCCGCGTGAGCGTGCACTGCTACGCGCAGGCCGAAGTGGCTGGCTTCATCCACACCCGCTTGTAACTCTTCTTCGGTGAACTCAATCGACGTTGGACTACTGCCGTGCGTGAGCACCGCGCCGGTCGACAGCATTTTGATCACATCCACTCCGTCGTGGGCGAGCAGGCGCACCTTCTGCCGTACCTCCCACGGACTATTTGCTTCTCCATAATGCAGATCCCAGGGCAGCTGAATATCCGGTGCCTGACCCGTCATCGCCCCCGCGCCTCCGGTGATCGTGATGTAAGCCCCGGCCACGAACATCCGCGGACCGATTATGTCTCCCCGGGCGATGGCATCGCGCAACGCGACGTCGTTCAAAGCCCGATAAGTGCCCACGTCACGAACGGTCGTGAATCCCGAAAGCAGCATTGCCCGCGCGTTTGTAACTGATTCCAGCGCTATCTGCGACGCCGTTTTTCGCAGCACATTGAAAGGGTCCCCATCCCCATGCCCATCGGCTATATGAGTATGACAATCAATCAGTCCCGGCAATACTGTCTTATCCGAAAGATCAATAACTGCCGCACCTTTCGGAATTGCGAGCGCTGCGCCCACCGCCTGAATCTTGCCGTCTTTAACGAGGATGACTTGATTCGCCAGCACCGTACCCGAATCTGGATCGACCAATCGTCCCGCTCGAACGGCCGTAATTTGCCCCGTGGCTAACTGAGTGAACGCTAGCGCCATCGCCATTAGAAGACTTTTTTTCAAACCGCCACCAGCCCACTCTTCAAATCCGCTGCCAGCAACTGATGGAAGTGTTGCTCGCCCGCCTCGCGGCGCACGGAAAGCCTCCCCGCTCCATAAGCACGGGATTTCAGGCCGCGCTGCACGGCTTCGCAGATTCCCAGGTCTTCGTCCTGTACGCGATTTCCCACCGCGACACTTTGCTCGTTGTAGGCGCGCGCGGCCTCGCTAATGTCGCTGAAATAGAAATCGAAGACAACCCGGCAATGATCCACATCAATTGGAATGACCAGATTCGTATCCAGATAGCCTTCGTAGCAATTGAACATGAAATTTGGATGGAGCCAGAAATACCAGGCACGGTCGCCGCGGCGCGTCGTGCCCGTGGCGGCGTCTTCAGCCGAGCTCACCATCGGACTCGACTGCAAGCAGTAACGGTCCTCGTTCTCGATTGTGTATTGCTTGTAATCGAGCACCGAGTTAAGGCCTTTGTGCAGATGCGGCACGTGATATCCACCATCCAGATAGTTATCGACGAATACTTTCCAGTTACAGTGGATATCATATGTCTTGCTGGTGAAGTAGTGCAGTTTACTCAGCCCAAGCGGAGCGACGCGTTTTATGATTCCACCGAGAAACTCCGCCAGCGGAGCAGCGGACGAGTCCAGATTTACGAACACAAACTGTTCCCAGGTTTCCACCTTCACCGGAACCAGTCCATTGTCTTTGCGTTCGAAGTTCTTCACGCCATCGAACTCCGGCATTCCCTTGAGCGCGCCATCCAGGCCGTAATTCCATCCGTGATACGGACAATGCAGAATCGACGCATTTCCGCACGGTTCCGTCACCACCGCCGCTGCATGATGCCGGCACACGTTGTAAAACGCCCGCAGCACGCCGTCATTGCCGCGCACGGCGACCAGCGGCTCTCCGGCAACCGTTGCGGTTACGAACTGCCCCGGCTTCTCGACCTGACCCACTCGCCCCATCACCTGCCACGTCCGCGAGAAGACGGTTTGCCGTTCCAGTTCCGCAATGCGCGCATCCACATACCACGGCGCCGGGATCGTCGAGGCTTCCACCAGCGGCGCCGCCACGTCATAACTCGCAACAATCTGCTCCACGGTCAGCCCGTTCTTCATGCTTTCTTCCCCGTAACTTGCACTTTGTCCGACCCGATCGCTCGCCGCAAAAGTTCGACGAACTGTTCAATCCGTCGTTCTTTTTCCTCCGGGACGGCCCCTGACTTGCGGAATAATCCCGGATCCAACTCTTCTGTCAGCAGTGCATCCTGAAAGCGGTCCATGGTCCACTCCAGAATCGATCCGATCATGTCCACATCCAGATCCGTACGGAGTTCGCCCCGCTTCGCTCCGAATCCGACAAATTCACGCCATCCATACGGATCTTCCGCCACCAGAAAGCGGTTGATCTCTCTCCGCAGCGCCAGATCGGTTCCATAGTTGCCCACCAGATAGATACGGTAAGACGACCAGTTATCCCGCACCATGTTCTCCGTACGCCCGAGCCAGTACCGGAGGACCTCAAAAAAGCCACGATCCTGCACGACCGCCGGTGCCTGCATGTATTTCGGGAATGACAGCACGGCTTTCTTATATGCCTCGAAAAACAGTCCGTCTTTGCTTTTGAAGTGCTGAAACACCGACCCCTTGGCAATGCCTAACTGCGCTGCAATGTCTTCCACCCGCGCCGCACTGTACCCCCGCTCGGCGAAATGCCGGATGGCAATGTCCACAATCTGCGCCCGCTTCGCTTCCGAGCGCGGACGCGGCTTCCCGTCCCGCCTCATTTGCGTCGGTTTCGCCAGACTGCTGGTAATTCCTTCCATGGCCCAACTCCTCCACGGTTCTTTGACCCGTGGTCAACGAAGGATATAGCACGCTGAAACCATTTTTCAATGGCTTTTTACTTGGGATTTGGTTAGCTTCTTTCAACCGGGGTTCGGCCTTGTTTTGACCATGGGTCAACGACATGTCTAGCAGCGCAAAATTCATTTACGACGCCATCGTCATCGGCGCTGGCCACAACGGCCTGACGGCTGCCGCGTATCTTGCTCGCGCCGGATACTCGACTGTCGTTCTCGAACGCCGCGACATTGTTGGCGGATGCTGCGTCACGGAACAAATCGCCCCCGGCTGCCGTGCCTCCACTACTTCGTACATCGCCAGCATGCTGCGGCCTGAGGTCATCCGCGATCTCCGTCTGGCCGATCACGGACTCTGCATGGTTCCGTGCGATCCCGCCCTGCAGGTTCCCTTTCCCGACGGCCATCTCGTTTCATGGTGGTCGAATCGCGATCGAGTGGTTGAGGAACTGCGCAAGATTTCCCCGAAAGACGCGCTAACTTTCGTCCGCGTCGACGATCGCCTCAAGAAATTGGCACGCTATCTACAGCCTTTTTTTCTCGAGCCTCCGCCCGAACCCGGCACGCAATCTTTCGATGGGTGGTCTGACTTGTTTCGCGCGGGCAAGCGCTTTCGCGGAATTTCGACTACTGAAATCTCGCAGCTGGTCTCATTCCTCACCGGCAGCCTTGGCGACTTCCTCGACCGCAACTATGAATCCGAAAAGGTAAAAACGCTGTTTCTGGCTAATAACGTTTACGGCAAACATGGAGGGCCTTACCAGCCGGGCACCGCGCTGGGCCTGCTCTTCCACTTGCTTAGCGGCGGCGAGCACGAGCAGCAAGGGTTCTACGGGCACGTCATCGGCGGCATGGGTTCCATTACCAACGCCATGGCGAAAGCGGCGCGAGGCTTCGGAGCGGAAATTCGCACCAGCAGCCCGGTTCAACAGATCGAGACGCGCGATGGTAGAGTACGCTCCGTCGCACTTAAAGACGGAACCGAGATTCGCGCCCGCGTCGTGCTCTCAAACGCCGACCCCAAGCGCACTTTCCTGGGTATGGTTCCGGAGCGTGACTTGCCCGCCGATTTTGTCCATGCGATTCGCGGCATCAAGATGGATGGGCCTTGCGCGAAGGTCAACATGGTGCTGGCCGAAGAACCGCGATTCACCGGCACGCCCGCGAGCCACGACCCACAGCAGCGCTCGCTTTTCACGCTGGTTCCGTCGCTCGAATTTGCCGAGCGATGTTATGACATCGCCAAGTTTGGAGAGATTCCCGAACAGCTCTGGGTCGATTGCGTCGTCGCTTCGAATGCCGACCCATCGCTTGCGCCTGCCGGAAAGCACGTCATGACCTGCTTCGTGCAGTACGTCCCGTATAAGCTCCGGCAGGGCACGTGGGATGAAAATCGCGACCTGCTGGGCGACCGCGTGGTGAAGAAGATTGCCGAATACGCGCCGAATGTTCCCGGGGCGATTGTCGCGCGACAAGTTCTTACGCCGCTCGATCTGGAACGAACCTACGGACTTACCGAAGGCAACATTTTTCACGGCGACCTGAATCTGGAACAACTATTCTTCAATCGTCCCGCTGCCGGATGGTCGCAGTACCGCACACCGATCGCCGGCCTTTACTTGTGCGGAGCAGGTGCCCATCCGGGCGGCGGCGTCACTGGAGCCCCTGGGCACAACGCCGCTCACCAAGTGCTGCGCGATTTGAAAAAAGGAAAGTTCAAGGAGGCCGTGGCATGAGCGCAAACGGCCTGTCGAAAACCGCCGACTTCATCATCCTCGGCGCCGGCGTCATGGGGGCATCCATCGCGTTCCATCTTGCCCGCCGCAACGCCGGACGTATAGTCGTCATCGACAAAGACCATGCTGGAAGCGGTGGCAGCGGACGGTCTTCAGCTTTGGTCCGCATGCATTACAGCTTCCCTCCAGAGGTTCAACTCGTGCTCATCAGCCTGAAAATCTTTCAGCACTGGCGCGAGATCGTGGGCGAGGCGGGGGAATTTCGCAAGACCGGATTCGTCCGCATCGTTCACGCCGGGGAGTCTGACGCGCTGAAACACAATGTGGCCATGCAAAAGAGTCTGGGCGCGAACGTCGAACTCATCGATCGGCGTCAACTCCAGGAGCTTGAACCCGGCTGGCAAGTCGATGATGTCGAGTTGGCCGCCTATGAACCTGACTCGGGATACGGCGACGGCAATGTCGTCGCCAACGACTTCTTGAGCCGCGCGAGAGAGTCCGGCGCGACTTATCTTTCCAAAACGCGCGTCACCAATTTTCTGATCGAATCGGGACGGATCCGCGGCGTACAGACCGAACACGGTGAAATTCATGCTCCGACAGTCATCGCTGCTACCGGGCCTTGGACGAGGCCTTTGTTCCAGTCCACCGGCTACGATCCGCCGATCGAAACCGAATATCACCAAGTGGCGATTCTACGGAACGCGCCCGCCATGAGGCCCGGCGCGGCATGCATTGATTCCGTGACTGCGACTTATTTCCGCTCCGATGGCAGCGATAAATTTCTTGTCGGGGATTTCTACGGAAAGCGACCCATCGACCCCGATAACTTCCCGCAGCGGCCCTCCGACAACGACTTGGAAGAGATCATCGACCGGACTGCTCGCCGCGTCCCCGCGCTTGCTAACGCGGAAGTCATGCGGGGAGTAACAGGCGTCTATGACGTGACTCCCGACTCGCGACCACTCTTGGGCCAAGTTCCGGGCGTCGAAGGCTTATACCTATGCGCCGGTTTTTCCGGGATGGGGTTCAAAATCTCGCCCGCCGTCGGCTTGGTGATGTCGGAGCTAATTCTGGACGGCAAGGCTAAAACGGTGACCATAACTCCGTTCCGCCCCTCGCGCTTTGCCGAGGGCCAGCCCATCAAAGCCGACTTCGAGTACAAGGATGACTAGCCGCGCCTCTTTAGAAATCGTTCAGGAAAGGAGTTCGACAATGTCCGAAACCGCTCAGCAGTATACCCAGCGCATCCTGGCGAATGCCCAAGGACAAGATCCAATCAAGGTGCAATCTGCTACTAACAAGAAATTAACTCGCCTCATTGCAGGCGTCCCGGCCGCCAAACTTCGTAAGCGGCCCACGCCTGAGAAATGGTCCGTTACTGAAATTCTTGCGCACCTTGCCGACGTCGAGATCGTCATCGGCTGGCGCATGCGCTCCATCCTCGGAGCGCCGGGAACGCCCGTCCAGGCCTACGATCAGAACGCCTGGGCGATCTCGGGGCACTACGACAAACGCGATCCGCGCAAATCGATCGAACTGCATAGGGCTGTGCGCGAGGCTAATCTCGCGCTTCTAAAGTCGCTTTCTCCCGACCAGTGGAAGCACTTCGGGCAACATGCCGAACGCGGGCAGGAGTCTATCGAGCACATCGTTCGCATGGTCGCCGGACACGACATTAACCATATCCACCAGATCGAACGCATCCTGAAACCAACAAAGTGATCGCATCGCACACAGGAGACTTATGCCCAAGCAAGGTATTCTCGAACGCCTGAAGAACGGCCCCGTCCTCGGCGACGGCGGCTACCTACTCGAACTGGAAAAGCGCGGCTGGGTTCGTCCCGGTCCGTTTACTCCGGAAGTCGCTATCGTTTATCCCGAAGCTCTGCGCGAGCTTCACATTGAATTCCGCGAGGCCGGAGCAGAAGTGCTCCAGGCCCTGACTTTTTACGCCAGCCGCGACAAGCTGGCTACAGTCGGCCTCGAAGACCGCGTCGAAGATATCAACCGCAGTGCCGTTCGGGTAGCGAAAGAAGTTGCAGGCGAGCAGTGCCTGGTCGCGGGCAATCTGAGCTTAACTTGGATGTACGAACCGAACAGCGCTTCCGCCGCCGATCGGGTTCGTCAGACTTTCGACGAACAGCTTAAGGTCCAGTGCGAAGAAGGCGTCGATTTCATCATCGGCGAAACTTTCTCGTGGTTAGGGGAAGCGCTGCTGTGCGTGGAGCGGGCCAGGAAGACCGGGCTGCCCGTCATGGTCACTGTCTGTTTTGAAAACCGAGATGAAACTGCCGAAGGCACGAACGCCGCTACCGCCGCCAAGACCCTGCTGGACGCCGGCGCCGATATCGTGGGCATGAATTGTCTCCGCCCGCCGCAGCACATCCTTGGCCCCATGGAACAGATGCGCAAAGCCGTCGATGGCTATCTGGCGTGCCAGCCCGTCGCTTATAACACACCGAAAGACAAGCCAGACTTTACCAGTCTTCCGGCGTTTCCGTACGCGCTTGATCCGCTCCAGCTTACTCGCAAACAGATGGGAGACTATGCCTTGCAGGCCAAAGAAATCGGCATCAACTACATTGGCTCCTGCTGCGGATCGGTCGCCATGCATGTGAGAGAGATGGCGCGGGTATTAGGCAAGCTCCCCGCCGAAAGCCGCATCTGGAAAAAGGGCGGCGCGAAACCGATGTCGGCCTATGAGTATTACGATCACGACCAGGTAGCCACGAAATAGCGGCCACAAATAAAAATGCGGGGAGCGATAAACTCCCCGCATTCACCGCCAACCAACTACTTCCGCGTAAATACTACTTCTGTGTAAACGGCAGACCCGGCAGCGTCTCCGTATGCTCGGACTTCACCGCGCTCAGCAGATTCGGATCGAGTCCCAGCGCCTTCAGGATCGTTGGCGCGATCTGCCGCGTCTCGACCTGATCGTTAAACGTTGCAGGCTTGTAGCTTGGGTTCGAGACAATCAGCAGCACGTTGCGGTCGTCGTAAGCAAAACCGCCATGCTCGGCCACTTTGCCCGTTCCGCCCGTGTAGATCACTCCAACGTTCGGAGCGACGATGATATCCGGGGTTCTTGAATCGGTCAGCGGATCGTTGAATTGCAGCGTGAGTGATGGACCGGAGAAAATTTCGCCCTGTCCGAACAGGCTTTCATTCGCGGCCAGGGTCGCCACCGAAGTCTCCGTCTGGCTTTGGTCGGTCAGCCAGAGCATGGAGATATCGTCCTCGTCGGCTTGCGCCACCGGCAAGCCGGGTCCAACGCCGGCGGGCGAGAGGATCTGCGATGGCGGTTCATCCGTCGCGACATCGCCTGGAATGCGCAGCACGCGGTTGATATCGATCGGCGACTGTCCGTGCTTTGCCGACACGATGATCAGCGTCGAGTCGAACAGTCCTTGCTTTTTCAGTTCCGCAACGAACTGACCGATGGCGCCATCCACGTACTGGATTTCGGCGAACAGTGAGTCGCTCGGCGTTCCGAGGGCATCCACGTAACCGCCGGTCAGGCTGAGCGATTTTTCCACCAGCTTCTCGCCCACGCTTACCGATTGGAAGTTCATGCCGAAAACGTTCGGCACCGGCGCGGTCGCGCTGCCGTCGTGGGTCTTGCCATCGATCCAGTTCAGCACCGCCTGCACCTTGTACTGGTCATAGCAGCGGATGTTCTGGAAGCTGTCCGTCCAGGCGTTCGACGATGTGGCAGCACCGGGATCGGGAAGCGGATTGCAACCCTGGACGGTAGGAATCGGCACCGGAATCGAGTTGATTTCGGGCGACCACAGATCGCTGACGCCATCGCCACTCGGTCCATTGGTAAAGTCATAGGACGGATGCTTATCCGACCAGGCCGTGTAACCACCCGCATTCTTCACGACGTTGAAAATGGTGTTCGCGCGGATGAAGCTATGCGGATACACCGGCGCGCAGCTATTTTTCGGGTCGCGCGGCAGGTAGTCAGGATTGATGCCGTTGATCCCCGAGCTGCCATCGGGCTTACCGGAATCGAGCTTCAGATAGTTGTAGTCGATTTCTTCGTCGAACCCCACTTGCGTGCCAACCACGCTGGGGCAAAGCTTGGCCCCGCCGACAATTCCGTAGGGCGTAGTCTTCGCCGGAGGAGAGAGCGCGCGGTCGTAGCTGACGTCGTAGTACATTCCCGCCGAACGCGGCGTCCCGCCGGTGATCTGAGCTACCAGCCCAGGGAACGAATCGGAAGGCTTTGGAGTCAGCGCTTGCAGGTAATGCACTCCGGTGGAAGAAAGCGACGCCAGATGCGGACAGTAGGTTTGATTCCCATAAACAGGAACACCCTTAGCGCAGTTGGCGAAATCGAGCGCGTGCATGCCGTCAACGCTGATGAGTAATACGTGTTGAATCTTGCTGTTAGTTTGCGCAGCGGCCGTTACCGAAAACAGGCTCGCCACCGCCAAAGCAACCAGCCCGAGGGGGAGAAAACGACGATCGGACATTCTTGCCTCCTGGAATACAACTTGAGCTCAAGTATTCGCCAGCCGCGTCTCGCCAAGGTTAAGGAAGTGTGAACAGCAGATTAAAAGACCGCGGCCATAGAACCTTGACTCCACCCAAGCGGCAAGACTAGCCTTTTTCCAGCGATCATCTCCCATCTGCCAGTGGAGGAAGCGCCATGAATCTCCCATCCGTCTGGGTCCTTCTCGTTGGCATCCCGTTGCTGCAAGCTGCCGAAACACCGGGCATAAAGATGCTTATGGGCATCTGGCCGGTGGGAATCGTCCTGCGGACAAACCGGAATTCGTCAACATCGGCGAACCGGAGACTGGCTTTACTTTGCAATCTACAATCAAGTCGAAAAACGTGCACACGCCGGACGGATCCGAAAAACAGTCCAATTCAAAGTTTGAGACGAAAGTGATCGCACTCGAAGAAGGCCCTCTCGACTCCGCGCTCTTCGAGATTCCTCCAGGGTTCAGGCAGGTGGATCACATCGAACGCAACGCGCTCGCGTCGGCGTTTTCCAGTGGGCGCAAAAGCTTCTGGCAGCGAGTTCGAGCCGGTATTGTGAATCTCTTCCGGTAATTGGAAATCTGGTTTGCGAATCTGGTTTGCGAAGTCTGCCGGCGAGCTACGGCTCCGCCAGTTCTTCCTGAAGCGCATTCGGCAAAGGCGCCGCTGCGGGCTTCTTCGCGCGAGTGGTGGTAATCACGATCACGCTGACCAGCACCAGAAGCGTTCCGAACAGAGTTCTCGGGCCGACAGTCTCACCCCCCAGAAAATAGCCCAAGATCACGGCCACCACCGGATTGACGTAAGCGTAGGTGCCAACTTTGGTCGGCGATTCATGATGAATAAGCCAGACGTAGGCGGTAAAGCCGACGATGGACCCCGCCACGATCAGGTACACCAGTGCGTACCAGGCACCGCGGGAGACCGCATGGATGTTAAATCCTTGAAATTCGCCGAAGATTGCGGCGGCGACGGCGAGCATGATTCCTCCCGCCAGCATTTGCGCGCCGGAGCTCATGACCTTGGACGCGGGCAGCGGAAGCTTGCGGGTCAGCGCCGAAGCGATCGACCAGCTGATGGCGGCAATCACAAGTGCCAGCGCTCCGGCACGATCGATGGGCGCTTCGCCGATGTCTACCGAGCGGCTCACTAGAACCGACACGCCGCCGATCCCGACCAGAAGAGCCAGAGCCAGCCGGAACGTGAGCCGTTGCGTGCGCAGAAAAATGATTTCTGAAAGCGCCATGAAGACCGGAATCGTCGCCAGCATGACGGCGGCGATTCCGGAAGGCACGCGTTGCTCAGCCCAGAACAATAGGCCGTAATCGACCACAAAGATGCAAACCGCGAGAAGCGAAACCGCCAGCCACTCGCGGCGCGTCGGAGACGGCGTGCCTTTCAGGCGCATCCAGCCGAAGAGCACGGCTCCAGCGACGAAGAAGCGCATACTGGCAAAAACCAGGGGCGGGATCTCACGCACACCCACGCGGATCCCCAGAAAAGTTGAGCCCCAGACGAAATAAATGATGGCGAATGCCACCAGAGTCTTCCATGCTGGAGGACGAACCGTTGCTCCCATGAGAAATAGATCACCGGATGGGCTGCGGGGACGCAGAGTTTTTCGCCTTGAGACTATTCAATTTGCGAATTATGAATTCCTTCACGAACTGCCAATCCAGATCCCCACGGCAAACACCAGCACTCCGCCGACTACTACCTGAAAGGCCGCCGATAGCAGCGGAGTATCCATGTAGCGATTTCGAACCCACGCAATCGTTCCCAGTTCCGCCGCCACGATAATCACTGCGGCGATGAATGCGACATGAAAATCCTTGATGAGAAAAGGCAGAGTATGGCCAATCCCGCCCGCTGCCGTCATCAATCCTGTCACCGCACCGCGCAGCACGGGACGGCCGCGACCCGTCATCGATCCGTCATCGGAAAGCGCCTCGGCGAACGCCATCGAAATTCCCGCTCCGATCGAGGCCGCGAGGCCCACCAGAAACGCGTCATGGCTCTTCTGGGTGGCAAACGCCGCCGCGAACACGGGAGCCAGCGTCGAGACCGAACCATCCATCAGCCCCGCGAGGCCGGGCTGCACAATCTGCAACACGAATAGACGGCGCTGCGCTTCCTCCTCGGTCTTTTTCACTGACTGAGGGATGCTCTCTTCCATCGCTTCCGCCGCCGCCTGGTGCTTGCGTTCGACCTCCTCCAGATCGCCGAGCAACTTGCGGATGCCGGCATCGGTCACGTGACCCATCGCCTTCTGGTAGAACTGGCGGGTTTCCAGTTCCATGATCTCCGCCTGCTTGCGTACGTCCGCAATTTTCAAGGGACGCTTCAGCCACATCGGGTGCCGCTGGACAAAACCCTTCACGTCCTGCCGCCGGATCAGCGGAATATGTTCGCCAAAGCGTTCGCGATAGGTGGCGATGAGCGAGGCGCGATGTCCCGACTCTTCGGCACCCATATTGTCGAACAGCTTGGCTGTCGCCGGATAGGTCTCGCGCAGGCCGTCAGCGAAATCCGCATAGACGCGGCCATCTTCTTCTTCCAGCGCAATCGCCAGCGCCAGAATTTCGCGCTCCGATAAGTCTCTGAAGTTTCGTGCCATGCGGACAAGTTTACCGATTCTCGATTCGGTTGCAAGATCGGTGGCAAGAACTGCGCTGGATGCCCGGCAATTCGTGCCTCTATCACACCTGCACCGTTTGCCCACGGCAGCCCCGCGCGACATATCTCGCCGGGCGCTGTTGCTCGCAATCGCTACAAAACGCTCATCCCTCGCCCAGCAACATCATGACGAACCCTGGCCGTGCGAATGGAATCGGGCGTGCTTCCACTTCGGCGGGTCCACTCGGAACCTTGCCGGCGGCCTGCATTCGACAATCATCTTCCGCCGACGAGTTCCCCGTGTAACGCTTGGTCAACTTTTACATCGAGGTACATCCATGTCCATTTCCGGGATTCAGAGCAGCACCTCCAATCCTTACCAGCTCGGCGCCGCCAGCAATCCGCTGACGCAACAGCTGCAGCAGTTGGGCCAGGCTCTTCAGTCCGGCAATCTCTCCGCCGCGCAATCCGATTTCGCCTCACTGCAAGCAGCCTTTTCGCAACCCGCTAGCACGTCCGGAAGCGCCACTACCAGCACTTCCTCCACGACTGCCAGTCCCGTCAATCAGGCCTTTAGCCAGCTCGCTTCCGATCTCCAGTCGGGGAACCTGTCGGCCGCGCAGAAGGATTTTTCCACCGTGCAACAGGATCTCAAGAGCCAGGGCACGGTTTCGGGCAGCCACTTCCACCATCACCACCCTGTGGAAGGCGGAGGCGACAGCTCAAGCAGCCAGAGTTCCCTGCTCCAGGATCTCAGCCAAATTGGCCAAAGTCTGACGTCCAGCAATTTGGCTGGCGCGCAACAGGCCTACGGCAGCCTGCAACAGGAACTGCAACAGTTCGCGCTCGGCGGCGGAGCCCTCTCCGCGCAGCCGCCTCTCTCGTTTGACGCGTAAAAAGCCATCAGCCGTCAACGATGAGCCATCAGGAAAAACTCCCCTGATGACCGCTGGCTGACGGCTGATGGCCGATTTTCTGCAGCTCTTACCGCTCTGCGCGAATCGCTTCGATGGCGTCGTGCAGCTCATGCTCGGCTGCCCGCAGATGTTCTTCCGCTCTTGCGCCATGCCCAGCCATATCGTAGTGGTTGGCTTCGCGGGCATGATCCAACTCATGGATCGCTTCCTGCACATGTTTGTGGACCGCTTCCAGATCGTGCCAGTCGCGCACCCGATCAGCGACCGCGATTCCAGCAACGAACGACAGACACATGGACAGAACGGCAACGGCAATCGTCTTCTTCATAGTTTCCTCTCTATTTGGTGGATCAAGTTTTCCCGGCACGCGCGAATATTGGAATTGTCACCGACCGCTAATCTGCTGTCAAAAGGAAACCGCCGCATCCTATTGTAACGACAGGTTCTTCGGGCTCGGGCACGATCTTCGCTTCGGGCGTGACGTAGATCACAGCCCGATGTCCGGCGCTTCCGGTAGATTAAAAGAGGCATGGGCGGATACTCCATTCTGACTAACCGCAAGCGCGCCGTGGTGGCGCTGGTGCACTCCGTCGTGTTTCTGTTGATTGCGGTGCGACAGATGGTGGCTGCCAATCCCGCCGCGGGCATCTGGATCCCCTCCACGGTGTCGCGGGGCACTTGGATTCTCTGCGGAATCTTTGCCATCGTCTCCTCCATTCTGTTGTGGCTGCTGGTTATTTCCCGGGGATGGATGGAGAAGTTCTATTTCGCCTTCTGCACGATTAGCGCTAGCTCAGGGCTGCTCCGAACCGCCGCCGGCGACCAGGCGTTTCACGCCGGTCTTTATATAAGGGTGGTCATGTTGGTCAGCGCGGTGCTGGTGGGCCTGCTGATCGTCCGCGCGCACTCGCTCGCGGATGCCCGCTTACAGCCGGAGTACGCAGAAGAAGGGTAGTAAGCATCCTCTTAGGCCGGAGTACTTTTCTCCAGAAATTCAAGGCACTGTCAGCACCCACTTGGACGTTCTTGGTGTGTAGCGGATGCGTGTTTTTTCATTTGAATATGTGTGTATAAAGTGTGTATTATATTGTTATAGCGAGACCGCGGAAACATGCACAGCCGGGACGTCATCAAGGAGTTACAGAAAGACGGCTGGTATGAGGTGAATCAGGTCGGAAGCCACACGCAATTCAAACATCCGACGAAAAAGGGGAGGGTGACGGTGCCACACCCGAACCGGGACATACCGATCGGCACTCTGAAGAGTATCGAAAGGCAGGCGGGAATCAAACTGAGGTGATTCCCCTCGCGAATCAGGGAGCGAGTCATGGAATATATCGCGTATCTTCACAAGGACCGGGATTCGGATTACGGCGTGAGCTTTCCCGATTTTCCGGGCTGCATCACGGCCGGAAAAACGCTCGATGAAGCGAGCCGGATGGCGGCGGATGCGCTGGCGCTCCATATCCAGGGCATGATTGAGGATGGAGACGCAGTGCCGGAGCCATCGAAGCTCGACGACATCGCAAAGGACGCGGCGAAGAACGGCGCGATCGCTTTCATGGTGAGCGTGGACGCTCCCGATGCCACGGTGCGGGTTAACATCACGGCGCGGGAAAGCCAGATTGAAAAGATCGACGCGCTGGCGGAGGCGGAGGGGCTTACGCGGTCGGGGTATATGGTGCGTGCGGCGTTGGGGAGCGGAATTAATAAGCGGGGCGGGCGCGGGAAATCGCGCGGCGCGCGGGCTAGGTGAGATCCACGGATGCACCCACGCGCGGTCGGAACAGTCGGTCCTTCTGTCTGTATTTCCAGGAAAATCCGGAACTGTACGCGGCAGCGGAATCCCACTCTAAGGTCGAAAAGCGCGACGTTAGGGTGGGCACCCGGCGTGCAGCCGGTGTACGCCGAAGAAAGTTCATAACCGTTCCCGTTACGCCATTCCCCATTCCAATGATGAGCAATCCCACACACTCGCGAAGACGCGAATGTGTGGGACAGCGCTCGGATTAGGCTGCTGCTTGTTGTTGATAGGCTGGGACGAAGGCATCGGCCACGAAGGTTTCAAACGGGGTTGGCGTGGTGTTGCGGGAGGTGCGAGGTTCGAGGGCCTTCATGTGCCCTTGGTTGAGAGCGCCCGCCATCTCGAGGATGAGTCCGGCGAGGTTGTCGGACATTCCCATCTGCACCATCGCGGCTCGAATCTGATCGTTGGGCGCCTGGATGTAGGCGAGGTCGGGTTTGCCGATGGCCTTGCCGATAACGGCGGCCGCCTCGATGTAGTCGAGGTCGCGCTGGCCCTGCAATTCGCGGGTCTGCTTGCCGGGAAAATCCAGTCGCAACAAGGCTTCGGCGGCTGCCGCCCCAATGTCGCGGGTGGCGATCATGGGAAGCTTGAGATCCAGACGAACCGGCCCGATGGCGGAACCGGTCATGCGAATAGCACCTGCCTGCGGCAGAATGTTTTCCATGAAGTAGCCGGCGCGCAGGTGAAGCACATTCACGCCATCGATCTGATTGAGTTTTTGTTCGAGGCTGTGAAGGCCGACCACGGGGCCGGTACCGGTTGTCTTGTCGGCTCCGAAACTGCTGAGTGAAACAATATTTGCGACTCCCGTGCTTTTCAGCGCCGTGGCGATGGCATCGCTGACGCTCTCCTGATAACTGCGAAAGTCGTTGCTGGTTGGGTTGGGTGGAATCAGGACGTAGGCCGCGTCCGCTTTGTGAAAGGCCTGGGTCAGAGAAGCTGCGTTCGCCACATCGCCGATGAATATCTCCGCGCCTTCCGCTGCGAGAGGCTGCAAACGAGCCGCGCTTCTGCCGACGACACGGACTTTCTGGCCGCGGGCGAGAAGAGTCTTCGCTACTATGTGACCAGTGTTACCGCTTGCTCCAAGAACGACGTACATAGATACCTCCACTCCGAGATTGGATGCAACGGCCTGCGCTTGGGATCCACGATGCAGGGCGGACTCATGCAATCTAGATGAAAGCTCGTTCCGAGCCAATCCGATAATCGGTTCGCCCGCGCTGTTACTGGTGTAGCGCCGCCTGCTCCGTCTCACACCACGAAATACTTCGCCCCCGGATGATGCACCACGATCGCCGAGGTGCTCTGCTCGGGTTCCAGTAAGAAGGCTGACGTCAGGCGCACGCCTATGTTTTCTTCCGGCTTGAGCAGGGCGAAGAGTTTGGTCTGATCCTCCAGGTGCGGACAGGCGGGATAGCCGAAGGAATAGCGCGAGCCGCGATACTTTTGATGGAAGAGATCGCGGATGTGCGGCGAGTCTTCGTTGGCTATGCCTAGCTCTTCGCGCATCTTCTTATGATGGAATTCGGCGAGGGCTTCGGCGGTCTCCACACTTAGGCCGTGGAGATAGAGGTAGCGAGTGTATTCTCCGCCTTCGAAGAGGCGCTGCGTTTCTACCGACGCCTTCGAACCAATCGTGACTAGCGACAGGCCGATCACGTCCGTTTTGCCGGAAGATGGCGCGGCGAAAAAGTCGGAGATGCAGAGGCGGCGGCCTTCCTTCTGGCGAGGGAAGGTGAAGCGTAGCAACTCCTTGGGTTGATCTGTACTGGACGGGCGAGGACGCCCGTCGCTCCACTGGCTGGGGTCGAAAACTACTACGTCATTGCCGTCGCCTTGGGCGGGGAAATATCCGTAGACTACTTTCGGCTCGAACCAGCCTGCCGCCAAGACTTCTTCTTCCAGCTTCTTCTTGATGGGACGATACTTCTCTTCTACCAGCCTTTTGTAATCTTCCTGCGACGCGGTCTTTAGCTGCCATTGGTTCTTGAAGAGCGCGGTGTCGTTGATGTACTGGAAAATCTCTGGCAGGTGGTAGCTCTTTACCACGCGCACTCCCCAGAATGGCGGCTCGGGAATATTCGGCGCATCGGTCACTACGGCGCTGCGCTCGGAGAAGACGGGGCCGATCTCTTCATCCACGGCGGCGGCTTTCGCATATTCTTTTACTGTTTTGCCATCCTGCAGACGCGCTTCGCGCTTGCCGTCCTCGGAGGCCAGGTCTTCCATTACGTGCAGGCCGGCGAAGGCGTCTTCTCCGTAGAAGACGGCGTTGGAGTACTCGCGACGCAGATCGTCCTCCACATATTTGCGGGTCAGGGCTGCGCCTCCGCAGATCACGGGATAGGCCAGCTTCTGGCGTTCTAGTTCCTGGATCACGTACTTCATCTCGAGCGTCGACTTCACCAGCAGGCCGCTCAGGCCGATGGCATCGGCGTGGTGCTCCTGCGCAGAGTGAATGATGGTGTCGCCGGGCTGCTTGATGCCCAGGTTCACTACCTTGAATCCGTTGTTCGAGAGAATGATGTCGACCAGGTTCTTTCCTATATCGTGGACGTCGCCTTTCACCGTAGCAAGCACGATGGTGCCTTTCTGCTGCGAGCCGGTTTTCTTCTCCATCTTCGGTTCGAGATAGGCTACGGCGGCTTTCATGACCCCGGCGGAATCGAGCACCGAGGGAAGCTGCATCTTGCGGGCTCCGAAGAGGTCGCCTACAGTCTTCATGCCGTCTAGCAGGACGGTGTTGATGAGGTCTAGGGGCGTGTAGTTATGCGCTCCGAGCGCTTCTTCCAGTAACTCTTCCAGGCTGCGCTTGGTGGCGCCGTCGCCTACGGATTTTTCGCCATTGATAATCGCGTATTTCAGCTTGTCTTCGATGGAAAGTGCATCGACGTGCGCTGTGGTCTGCGCTTGCGCTTTGCCTTTCATGCCGGCGAAATGCTGCATGTAAACTTGCAGCGGATCGCCATTGGAGCGGTCCTGATAAATCAGCTTGCGCGCCAGTTCGACTTCTTCGGCCGGAATTTTGTAGAGCGGATAAATCTTGGTGTAGTTGACGATGGCTACATCGAGGCCGTTCTCTACCGCTTCATGCAGAAACACCGAGTTCAGCACGCGCCTCGGATACGCGTCGAGGCCGAAGCTGATGTTGCTGACGCCCAGCACGGTCTTTACTTCCGGCAGTTCGTCGTGGATGCGCTTCACGGCCTTCAGCGTCTCAATGCCCGCCGAACGATATTCTTCCTGCCCGGTGGAAATCGGCAGGGTCAGGGTGTCGAAGAGCAAGTCTACCGGACGAATGCCGTATTTTTTTGTGGCCAGATCGAAGATACGATGCGCGATCGCTACTTTTTTGTCGGCGGTCAGCGCCATGCCTTCTTCGTCAATCGTGAGTGCGATCACTCCGGCGCCGTAGCGCTTCGCCATGGGCAAAACTTTTGATGTGCGTTTCTCGCCATCTTCCAGGTTGATCGAATTGATGATGGCTTTGCCGGGGATGCGCTTCAGCGCCTCTTCCACGACATCGGCCTCGGTGCTGTCGATCAGGATCGGGGCGGGAACGCGAGTGGCGATTTTTTCGAGGATCGCGGAGATGTATCCCTTCTCGTCCTCGCCGACGATGGCGCAGCAGAGGTCGAGCATGTGCGAGCCTGCG
Source organism: uncultured Acidobacteriaceae bacterium (assembly GCA_963778255.1). Classification (GTDB taxonomy): domain Bacteria; phylum Acidobacteriota; class Terriglobia; order Terriglobales; family Acidobacteriaceae; genus Acidiflorens. The sequence goes on along the minus strand of CAVZUP010000007.1, from coordinate 1,050 downwards.
GCCGCCAGCTTCTTCGCCAGCGTCAGAATGTCGTCATACTTTTTCGCCTGCACCAGCTTGCGGAAATGATCGACGCGCGTCGTCGTGTTCATTTCCTCGGCTACGATCAGGGGCTTGGGCTCGAGATCTAACGGGACCGAGGTGTAGGCGCTCGAGGCTGCGCCTACGGGCTTCACATCGCGCTTTGCCGGCTCTACTCCGGACACCGCGTCCACTACGGCTTTCAGGTGTTCTGGAGTAGTGCCGCAACAGCCGCCGACGATGCGCACGCCGTAATCCTGCACGAAGTGTTTGTGGTAGTCGGCCAGGTCTTTTGGCGCTAGCTTGTAGACCGCGTGTCCGCCGACGTTTTGCGGCAGTCCGGCGTTCGGCAGAACGGAAATCAGCTTGGTGGAGTTCAGTCCCAGATAGCGGACCGCCTCGTTCATCTCCGCCGGACCGGTGGCGCAGTTCAGACCAATGATGTCGATATCGTAGGGCTCGAGCGCGGTCAGCGCCGCGCCGATTTCAGTCCCGAGCAGCATTGTTCCCGATTCCTGCAGCGTGACCTGCACCTGCACGGGCAGACGCTTCCCTGCTTTGCGCATGGCTTCGATCACCGCGACGGTAGCGATCTTTGCCTGCAACAGATCCTGGCAGGTTTCAATCAGCATCACATCGACGCCGCCTTCGATCAGTGCCAGCGACTGCTCTTCGTAGGACGCTTTCATTGCGTCCCAGCCGATGTGTCCCAGCGAGGGCAATTTTGTGGTTGGGCCCATCGATCCGGCCACGAACCTTGGTTTGTCTTTTGTGGAGAATTGCTGCGCCACTTCCCGGGCGAGTTGCGCGGCTTTCAGATTGATCTCTCGAACTTTGTCGCGCAGGTCGAACTCGCCTAGAACCAAGCCGGTCCCGCCGAACGTATTCGTCTCCACGATGTCGCAGCCCACGCGGAAAAAGTCGGCGTGAATGTCGCGAATAATATCGGGACGGCTCAGCACCAGGACTTCGCTGCAATTCTCCTTGCCCCAGAAATCGTGCAGGCGACGATTGCGCTTCTAAATGTAG
>CAVZUP010000006.1:0-37823 GCA_963778255.1 uncultured Acidobacteriaceae bacterium | reverse complement strand
CAACAGATTCGCGCCGAGGCCGTCAAGCGCCTGGCGCAGCTGAAGCAGTTCTCTCCGGAAATGGCCGAGAAGGTCTCCACCGTTCTGAACAAGCGCTTGCAGTCGCTGGGCTCGCAGAACCGCAAAACCTATGCCGGCTTCAAGGGCGTTGCCGACGTCATGAACCGCCTCGAACCCCTGGCCGCCAAGGCCATTCTCGAGACCATCGAGCAGGATGATCCCCAGGCCGCCATCAGCATCCGCAATCTGATGTTCACCTTCGAAGATCTTCTCGGCGTCGCCGATGCCTCCGTTCGTGAGTTCGTCGGCGCCACCGACAAAAAGACGCTGGCTCTTGCCATGAAAGGCGCCAGCGCCGACCTCAAAGACCACATCTTCCGCGCCATGTCTTCGCGCGCCGTCGAGATGCTCAAGGAAGATATGGAAGCCCTGGGCCCGGTGCGCGCCAAGGATGTCGCCAAGGCCCAACAGGAATCGGTCGCCTTGTTACGCAAGCTCGAATCCGACGGTAAAGTGACCTTGAAAGCCGAGGGAGAAGATGAATTCGTTGTCTAACGACGCTGCCGAAGAGCTGACCCCGATTGTCGAAGCCTTCCTCTACCACGACACCCTGCCGCGAGGGACTGCCGATCTGTCGGGACTGGGTGTAGCGCAACCCGGAGAAGCGAAGACCGCCAATTCCAACAAGGCCTCGCGCTCCCAGGAAGAGACTTCTCGCCTTGTCCACGAGGCGCGCGCCGAAGGGCTGGCCCAGGGACTACAACAGGCCGCGGCCCGTTACGAGGAAGACCTGGCGCAGGAACGCAAACGCGTCACCGATTCCATTCTCGAATTTCAGCGCCAGCGCGCCGAGTACTACTCCAAGGTTGAGATCGAACTGGTCCACCTCGCGCTGGCAGTCGTCGCCAAAATCCTCCACCGCGAATCGCAGATCGACCGCATGGTGGTCGCCGGACTCGTCAAGGTCATGCTCGAAAGACTCCAGCAAAACACCAAAGTAGTCGTGCGTGTCCGCCCCGAAGACGCCAAGGATTGGACCCACTATTTCCGCGACAATGCCAATCTGCAAATCGTGGCCGACGCAACCCTGGAGCCCAAAGCCTGCCTCCTCGAAACCGAGCTAGGCGTAGCCAACATGGCTCTCGACGCGCAGCTCAAGGAAGTCGAACAGGGCTTCTTCGACCTCCTCGCGCAGAGACCTGACCCAATAAGACCCGACGCAAAATGACTCCCGGCCCTCTCGATCCCTACGTCAATTGGCTGCGGACCAGTTCCACCATCCGCTGGAAAGGCCGCGTCACCGAGGTCGTCGGCAATCTCGTCGAATCCGCCGGCCCATTCTGCTCCGTCGGAGAGTCCTGCGAAATTCTCGATTCCACCGGCTCCCGCTTTCCCGGAGAAATCGTAGGATTCCGCGGCGCCAAAGTGCTCTCCATGGCCCTCGATACGCCCCAGGGCATCCGCTTCGGCGATCAAATCGTCACCTGGGGAGCCCGCCCGTCCCTTCGCGTCGGTCCCGAAATGCTGGGACGAGTCATCGACGCCACCGGCCAGCCCCTCGATTCCCAAGGCGAATATCGCGCCGCAAGATCACGTCTCATCGATGGAGCCGCCCCGCAGGCGCTCGATCGTACCCTGATCACCGAGCCCATCGGTTGCGGCGTTCGCGCCGTTGATGGCTTCCTGACCTGCGGACGCGGCCAGCGCATGGGAATTTTCGGCGGCAGCGGTGTAGGCAAAAGCACTCTGATCGGCATGATGGCCCGCAACACTGCCGCCGATATGACCGTGCTAGCCCTAATCGGAGAACGCGGCCGCGAAGTAGGCGAATTTCTCGAAACCCTCGGCCCCGAAGGCCGCCGCCGTTCCGTAGTAGTCGTCTCCACCTCCGACCAGTCGCCCTTGCTAAGAATCCGCGCCGCCTTGGCCGCCACCGCCGTAGCCGAATATTTCTGCGACCGTGGGAAAAACGTCCTCCTGGTAGTCGATTCCCTGACCCGCTTCGCCATGGCGCAAAGAGAAATTGGCCTCGCTGCCGGAGAACCCCCCACCGCCAAGGGCTACACGCCCTCCGTCCTGTCCATGCTCGCCAGGCTGGTGGAAAGAGCCGGTCGCTTCTCCGGAGGCAGCATCACCGCCTTCTATACCGTCCTCATGGAAGGCGACGATCAACAGGATCCCATTGTCGATACCGTTCGCTCCTTACTAGATGGTCACATCGTTCTCGACCGCCGCATGGCCCTGCGCAATCACTATCCGCCCATCTCCGTGTTAGACAGCCTCAGCCGTCTGATGCCCAGCGTCTGCTCCCCCGAGCACATGCAAAAAGCCGGAGCCCTGCGCATGTTGCTGGCCGCCTACGCCCGCGCCGAAGATCTCGTCCGCATCGGCGCCTATCAGCGCGGCACCGATCCCACTCTCGACAAAGCCCTGGCCGCTTTGCCGCAGATCGACAAATTTCTCCAGCAGAAGCCCGATGAGCCCGCGCCCCTCGCTTCCAACCTCGAACAACTCCTGGCTCTCCCCGGCTAGTTATGGCCTTCCATTTTCCCTTAGAAGCCGTCCTGCGCTACCGCGAAAGCATCGAACAGCGCGAGCATCTCGCGCTCGAACAGATTCAGCAAAACATAGTCCGCGTCGAACAGAGAATTTCCCAGCTGGAAGAAGACGCATCCGCCGCCACGCATAATCGCATGGCGGACCTGGCCCACGGCACCCGCGCCGCCGTCGTGCAATCCGCCTACGAATACCAGAAAGCTCTCGAGCAGCAGATCCAGACCTTGAGAGCCCTATTGCAGGACCTGAAAATCAAATGGCGCCAGCAGCTCTCCGTCTACGAACACGCCCGCCGCAACCGCGAAACCCTCGAAGAACTCCGCGACCAGCAGCTCGAAACCTACACCCGCGAACAGACCAAACGCCAGCAAGCCGTAATCGACGACCTCTTCCTGGCAAGACGCATCCGCAACCTCTAGCAGCAATCTTCCGGTCTTACCGTCAACCGAAAAACTCCGCTCAGATCGCGTTTCGGGAAGGGCACCACTGAGAGGTTGCGGAAATACTCGATTTAAGACTCGATCTTGGGTGGCGCAGCGCTTCAGCGCTGCGGTAACTGCCTTGTTTTGAGGACGGCTTTAGCCGCTGAGGTGACACTCCTGCCTAGTCTCCCCGTGGTTCAAGCCCTTCTGCGGACACCAAATCAAAGCCGAAGAAGAAACCACTAGGCACACTTTGCCGCCCCCAGCCTAGGCAAAGCTTGCCTAGTCGGACCGTGCGCCAACACCAGTCGCCAATTTCTAATCGGCACAATCCACCCAAACCTTTAATTCGACTCAACACCAGCTCCACATCGGGAAGAATTTCTAATCCGGAATTTTTGGCCTAGCGCTTGCAATGTACCGGCTGGATCACCATGGTGCTCGCAATCGTGCCTACGCTCGGAACAGATTCGATACCCGCGACGCTCTCGTCCTCGCTAACCTCTACGGCGACCGGCGCAGCAATCGCATCCTTCTCGAGCCTGCTCGCGCAAGCCGAATTGCCCCTCAGCGGAACCCCAGGAATCCCGGCCAGCGCAACCCCGACCCAAAGCCAACTCTCGGCACTGGAAAACAACTCCGTGATTCCTGCTTCGCCCCAGAGCGACGCCAGTCTTTCCGAAGCCAAGACCACGGATTCCAAGACCGCAGATCTTAAGGGCACCGATCTTAAGAGTACTGATCAGAAGAATCCTGATCTCAAGAACGCCGACCTGAAGACCACAGCTCTCAACACCAGCGATGCGCCCAGCCGCGCCACTTCGGACAAACCAGCCCCGGCGCCTCCCGCAACCACCGTGCAATCGGCGCTGTCGCAAGCTCTTTCCGGAACCGCGGCCAGCAAGAACTTCACGCTCTCGACACTCGTGCTCCCCAGCAATACCGTCCTGACCGGCGAAACCACCTCGATCCCAGATTCAGGCACAAAGCTGATCGCCGATACTAAGTCGTCTGACGCCAAGTCGTTCGAAACCAAGACAGCCGATTCCCCGGCGCGTGGCAACGCCTTAACCCAGACTTCCACATCAACCCACAGCACAGCGAGCGAGACAGTTCCAGCCCCCGTAGCGCAACCGGTGCTGCCGCAAACTCTTCCCTGGGATACAACAACGACCACAGCAACGACCGCAGCCATCAAGGATTTCACGCCCGCTGTCGTCACCACCGGCACGGCCCCGATTCCGGAGAAGAGCAGCGAAGCGGCGCCATCGCGCGCGTCAGAAGATTCAACCTCCAGCAAGATCGACCCAAGCGCCCCGGAACCCAAGCTGGACGATGCCAAGCCAGCCGATTCCCCCGCCCGCGGCAATGCCCTGAACCAACTCTCCGCATCCATCCGCTACGCATCCAACGATTACGCGGCCCACGATTACGCAGCGAACGACGCCGTCTCCGCATCCGCCGTCCAGCCGGCGCTGTCGCGACCTCTTCCCTGGGCATCAGGCATGACCGCAGTAACGACCACCGGGACCAGCGTAGGCGCGAACTCGGGAACCAGCACCGGAACCAAGGATTCCACATCCAATACCGGCCCGACGGCTCCCAGTCCGGTGCAACACGACGAAGCCGTATCGCTAACTTCAGACACAATTTTCAACACCGGCAAACTCAATGCCCGGACGCAGGATACCCAGCTGACGGACGCCCAGCTGACGGACGCAAAGCTGGCGAACGCAAAGTCGGCGGCCACCCGTTCGTCCGATGCCCAGCCCAGCGCCGCCGCAGCGACCAGTAATACCGCAACCCAAACTCTCGCATCGACATCCGATTCCCCGTCGCAGCCAGCTCCGCTCGCCGCCGATCTTTTCGCCGTCGATCCTTCGACGCCGACGCCGACCTTCAATTGGAGAATGGCCACCAGCGATTTCGCAGCTACCGCTGCGGATCAGAACGCCAAGCAAACTTCCCCGTCCGCTACCGGATCCAACTCGCCAGTCACGCCGCCCGCAACCGTTGACTCGACATTGCTGCCAGCAACCGTGAAAACATCCGTGACCGCGTCCGTGAAAGATGCCGCCCCGGCCACCAAGCCAACCGAACCCGCGGCTACCTTCGTCGCCGGTCCGTCAAAAACTCCGGCCACCGATCCAAAAGCGCAGCCCGATAACGGGACCAACTCCCTCCGCGATGTTGCCCACGCGCACAGCGAGACCGCCGACGACAACGCGCGGACCACAACGGAAAAGTCCGCAGCCGACCAATCCGCGATTCCGTTCGACCTTGCAACGTCCATGCCCGCGCCCGCTGTATCCACTCCCCAGATCGTGGATCCAAGCCCCGTCCAGACAACTGCGGCAAAGTCGTCACCAGCTCAATCCCAAGCCAGCGCGATCAGCGCCACGCCGGAAACTTCAGGAACGGCTGCAAACCCAAAGACCGTCGAAGCCGCCAGCGGGGCCAAAGCCCAGCCCCGCAAAGACGATTCGACCTCCTCCACGAATTCCCAAGCAGCCGACCCGGCCAACGCCGCCGCGCCCGCTAAAGCCAGCGATGCGTCGGCATCTTTTTCCGTGGCAAGCCAACCCGCATCCACCGGAGACAGCAAGACCGCAACCGCCAACTCCCCGGCGAAAGCGCCCGATCAGTCAAACGACCAGCCCACCGGTCACCACGACGCGGAGTCGGCCAGCGTCGCCCCAGGTCAAACCATGGCCGACGCGCAGGCCGCCTATCCCACATCTGCCGTCAACTCCGCCAGGCTGGTCGAGCGCATGGGAGAATCCGAACTCCGCCTCGGAATCCGCGCCGGAGAATTCGGCAGCGTCGATATCCGCACCTCGATGGTGCGCAATCAATTTACGGCTGAGATTTCCGTCGAGCGCGGCGAACTTGGACGCGTCATGGCCGCCGAACTTCCAGGCCTGCAGAACCGCCTCAGCGAGCAACGCGTGCCCTTCGCCAACATCACCCTTCAGAATCACACCGGCAGCCAGTCTTCGGCTTCCGAGCAACAAAGGCCGCGTGACGGACAACCCCTCTACGCGGCAACGAATTCAACAAGCAGTCAAAACGAAGGCCCGATGCCCGCCGTGGTTGCCTTGGAAGGAACCACGCCCGCGTCCCGCCTCGATATTCATATGTAAGGTTCGGTGGATGGAAGCGAGATAGCAACAACAGAAGGAGAAACAAACCATGAACATTCAAGGCATACCGAGCATCGGGACCGCATTAGCGCCCGCCGCCGCCACCAGCGCCAACAGCGCCAGGGCCGCGACCAGCTCAACCAACTCCAGCGCCACTTCCGCCGCCAATAGCGCGGAACAGACTTTCATCCAGTTACTCGTGACCGAACTCCAGTCCCAGGATCCCACCTCACCCATGGATCCCACGACCATGGTCGGTCAGATGTTCCAGATGAATCAACTGCAACAACTGATCGACATCAATCAGACGCTCTCCACTGCCCTGAGCCCGACCGCTGCGACGTCACCGCACACTTCCGCTTCTTCGGCCACGGCAAATCCACTCACGCTGGGCGCTTCACTATTGCAGTCGGCGATGTTGCCCTCTAACGCTGCGGCCTCCTACGCCCAGCAACTTCTGACAGGAGCTCACTAATGGCATCTTTTTCGATTCCACTATCCGGTCTGGCCGCGAGTCAGCAGGCGCTGGACATCATCTCCAACAACCTTGCCAACATGAATACGGTCGGCTATAAGGACCAGTCGGCAAGCTTTCAGGATCTCTTCTATCAAAACTTCGGCGCCGACGGCGCTGGCGATCCCATCCAGGTCGGCGGCGGAACCTCCATCGGCTCCGTAGCCACCAACTTCAACGCCGGAACCACCCAGGACACGGGCGTCAGCTCCAACGCCGCCCTCAACGGCAATGGCTTCTTTGTCACCGAGCAGGCCAACGGCATGGTCGAGTACACCCGCGCCGGCGATTTCACCGTTAACTCTGCCGGAGACTTGCTGACCTCAGGCGGCCAGTTGGTCATGGGCTTCCCGGCAACCAACGGCGTCGTAAATCAAGGCGGAACCTTGTCCCCGATCAATGTCAGTTACGGACAAATCAGTCCTCCCTCCGCCACCACAACGATGCAGCAGACCACCAATTTGAACGCTTCCGCCACTCCGGGCACCACCTATACCACGTCGCAGGCGGTGTACGATTCCCTCGGCCAGTCGCACGTCCTGACCTACAACTACACCATGAACTCCGCCGGCAACTGGACTTACCAGGTCACCATGCCCGCCGCCGATACCGGCGGCACCGGCGCTCCCACCGTCCTCGGCACTGGCACCTTGACCTTCGACGGCAACGGCAACCTGGTCACTCCGCCCAGCCCCGTGACCATCAAAGTCACCGGCCTGGCCGATGGCGCCTCCAACATGAATCTCGCGTGGAATCTTACCGATTCCAGCGGGAACTCCCTCATCACCCAGGTGGCATCGGAGAGCACCACTTCCACCAGCAACCAGAACGGCTACGTCAGCGGTACTCTTCAGAGTTACAGCATCACCAGCAACGGCACCGTCGAAGGCCAGTTCACCAATGGCGAGAGCCTCGCCATAGGTCAGTTGGCGATCGCTAGTTTCTCCAACGACCAGGGCCTGCAATTGACCGGAGGCAACAGCTACCAGAGCACCTTGTCCTCGGGCGCGGCCGTGATCGGAACCGCCGGCAACGGCGGACGCGGAACCATCACCGGTGGCGCCGTGGAATTGTCGAACGTCGACATCTCCACCGAGTTCACCGACCTGATCGTCGTGCAGCGCGGCTTCGAAGCGGATTCCCGCGTGGTCACCACGTTCGATTCCGTCAGCAGCGATACCATCAACCTGCAAGCGAGCCCCGGGAATTAGCCGGTAATTAGAGGATTCGCCGGCGCGGCTGCATAAGCCGCGCCGCGCTCCCTTTTCTTCTACTCCATCTCTAATTGGTTCGCGCCGTGGACGTACATGTACCCCCGTCACCGCGGCCCCCAAGTTGTTGTCAACGCACGCTCTTTCCCGCCTCGCACTTCGGAGCGGCACACCCGCCGCCACGCGCCTGCATGGTACGCCACTTGCACCTGTGGAGCTGAGTCCATCTCTGTTCGATGGCAGTCAACCCATGGATGCAGCCGTACAAATGGCCAAGGAAAACGACAACGACACGCCATCCACCCTTTCCGTGGATGCCCCGAAAGATTCAGTCGAACAATTCGGCTGGCTCCCTTGCCAATTGTCCATCGAGATTCCCATGGTCAAGGTCGCGGTCGGCAATTTACTCCGCCTCGACAAAGGCTCGATCATCAAGACCGATCGTCCCTCCAGCAGTGACATTCCACTCCGCATCAACGGCTTGCTCGTCGGGTGGACCGAATTCGAAATTACCGGAAAGCGATTGGCGGTACGCATCACGGAACTGGCCTAACTAAACAGATGAGTGAACAAATCAGGGACCACAACTCGGAAGCCGCCGCCGGCAACCCAACGCCGCGGCCAGAATTCCTGCGCCGCAGAAACCTCCCGGCACGGCGTGGACCCAAGCGATCGCCCAGATTTTCCATGACCGCCCCATCCATGAGCGCCCGGTTGTTACGACAAAAACCGCTGGCTCAGAACTATCCCTCAACCGAGGAAATCATCGCCGCCTGCACCGCGATTCTGAGCGCAAAATGCACGCCCGAAGCTCAACCCGCGCCGCAACCGGAACCCGCGAACACCGTGTCTGCGATCGCCGACGCCCTTCCCCAGCCCGGCCTTGCACTCCAAACCGTCCTCGAAGGCCGCAAGAAAGAAGAACGCGAGAAACAAAAACCATCCTGTTCAATTCGCCTCGTTGTGCCACGCCCCGTCGGCCTGAGTCTGGGAACGATTCTGGATTGCCTGACAGCCGTGTACAACTGGGCAAGTCAGCAGTTGAAATCTCACCAGACCAAAAAGCGCCTCCGCGTATGCGAGACCGTCTCCCTCGGCGAAAAGCGCTTCGTTGCCGTAGTCGAGATCGATGGAGAACAGTTCCTGGTCGGCGGCGCCGCCGGTTCCGTGGCCACGCTCGCTCGTCTCGAAAAGTCACCAGAATTCTCTGAAGTATTGCAGCGCCGCTGGTCTCAGGATCCAGTGCAGGCATGAAGACAATTCCATTTACATTTCGGCGCGCGAGTATTCTAGCGAGGGTTCTAGCCAGGTTTCTGGCGCTGTTCCTGCTCGCAATGATCATGACGACCGGCCCCGGGCTGGGGATCGCCCATGCCTATCAGCCCGCGGCCAACACCGTCGCGTCGTCGCCCGCGCCGCCCGCCGCCGTGCCCGCCGCGCAGCCCATTCCGTCCACCCCCACCGATCCCAACGAAATTCGCATCACCGGAGTCGGCAAAGGCTCGACCCAATGGTCGATCGTCGTTCTTCTCACGCTCCTCACCCTGATCCCGTCGCTGTTGCTGTGCATGACCCCGTTCGCCCGCCTGCTCGTCGTCTTCCACTTCCTGCGTCAGGCCCTCGGACTGCAAACCACGCCCAGCAATCAGACCCTCATCGGTCTCGCCCTCGTCCTCACTTTCTTTCTCATGCAACCCGTCGGCGCGACCATCTATCAGACCTCGGTGCTCCCCTTGCAACAAGGCAACATCTCCGCCATGGACGCGCTGGCCCGCGGCACCGTCCCCGTGCGTAAGTTCATGCTTCAATACGTTCGCGAAAAAGATGTCGCTCTCTTTGTCGAGTTATCCAAAGAACCGCGTCCCCGCGACCCGGAGGATCTCTCCCTCCGTGTCGTCGCCCCGGCCTACATACTCTCCGAGCTGCGCATGGGATTCCAGATCGGCACCGTCTTATTCCTGCCCTTCCTGGCCATCGACATGGTCGTAGCCTCCATTTCCACCTCGGTCGGAATGTTGCAGTTGCCGCCCGTCGTTATTTCGACGCCTTTAAAGCTCTTGCTGTTCGTCATGGTGGATGGCTGGAACTTGGTTATCGGATCGCTGATGAGGAGTTTTCACTAATGCCCGTCGAACAGGTAATCGATCTCGGCCGCTTAACCATGCGAGAGGTTTTTCTGCTCGCCAGCCCCATCCTGGCCATCGCGGTCCTGGTGAGCTTGACCATCAACATCGTCCAGGTCCTGACTTCCCTGCAGGAGCCTACGATCTCCGCCGTGCCGCGCCTGTTGGCCGTCGCCGGCGGCGTCTTTTTCCTGATGCCATGGATGTGGCGCCAAGCATGCCAGTTTACGTTGCAACTTTTGTCTGACTTTCACCCGTACTTGCGTTAAACGACATGGAGATATCGCTACAACAACTGATTAGTTCGGTCCTGATCATCGGACTCCGCGTCTCGGGGCTCATGCTCTTCGCGCCGTTCTTCGGCAATGCCACCGTTCCCCCGCGGATCAAGGCTGTCCTGATCATCGCCATTACTGCGGTTCTCTATCCCGTCTATGGCCCTCATCTGCAAGCCGTGTCCATCTCCAATTGGCCTTTGCTCGTGGCCAGTGAAACCGTCATCGGCATCGCCATGGGGATTACCACCAACATCGTGTTTGAGGCCGTGCAGGTTGCCGGTCAGGCGTTAAGCATCCAGATGGGATATTCGCTCGTCAACATCCTCGATCCCAGCACCCAGGTCGAGAGCACCGTCATCGCTTTCCTTCACCAGAGTATTGCCCTGCTCATTTTTCTAGCCCTCGACGTTCATCACTGGATCCTGCGCGCAGTCGCCAACAGTTTCGACTATCTGCCTCCCGGCACGGCCACGCTGAACCCATTATTTATTCAGGCGTTGTTGCATGAAGGCGCGGTCGTCCTGGATCTCGGCATCCAGATCGCCGCGCCCGTGTTGTCGGCCACACTGCTGGCGGATATCGTCCTCGGCCTCATGGGCAAATCATCGCCCCAAATGCCTCTCATGCTGCTCGGCCCCGCCGTAAAAAGCATGATGGGCGTAATGATCCTGTCGGTCACCATGCGTTTCTGGCCGCACTTGTTTGAACGGTATTTTGCCAACTCGATTGCCTATTCAGAACATATGTTGCACCTGGCGCACTAAAACATGGCGGACGCAAGTAAATCCGAGAAAGCTACACCGCAAAGGCGAAAGAAAGCCCGCGAACAAGGCCAAGTTGCGCGCTCTCGCGAACTTTCCAGCACGCTCGCCTGGGGCGGTGCGCTCGCCGTGGTGGCGTGGCAGGTTCCCGATGTGGGGCGGCAATGGCAAGGCCTGCTGCGGAATACCTTGGAGCTCTCTTTCCGCGAACCGATCCGCGCCAACGGCCCCGTTTTGTTCTGGGTTGCCGGCGGCGTTTTGCGCTGGATCGTTCCCGTAGCCGCCACCGCCTGGGTGCTTTCGCTGGCAGCCGGTCTGGCCCAGGGCGGACTCGTATTCGCCCCCGAAGCTTTGGCCCTCAAGCCCGAAAGAATGAGTCCGGCGAACAAACTCAAGCAGATGTTTTCCCTGGCCGGCCTCAGCGGAATCCTGAAATCGCTGATCCCCTTCAGCGCCATTATCTGGATCGGCATCTCCACCGTCAGCAAACATTGGCTGAGTGTGGTGCACGCCTCCGAGCTCGGAGTCCGTGCCTACGCCACCTTCCTCGTCAGCGTCATGGCCGAGCTCATCTGGAAGTCCGGACTGGTCCTGCTGGCATGGTCCGGTGTCGACTACCTCCTCATCCGGCAAAAGCTCGAAGGCGACCTCAAAATGAGCCGCCAGGATCTCAAAGACGAAATGAAGCAGACCGAAGGCAACCCTGCCACCAAGGGTCGCATTCGCCGCATCCAGCGCGCCCTCCGCCGCCGTCAGATGCTTCGCGATACCGAAAAAGCCAGCGTGGTGATCACTAACCCCACGCACTTCGCCGTGGCCCTACGCTACGAAATGGCAATGGAGGCTCCCATCGTAGTCGCCAAAGGCCGCGACTTCCTCGCCCAGGAAATCAAGGAAGTAGCCCGCTGGCATGACGTCCCGATACTGGAGAATCCCCCTCTAGCCCAGGCGCTCTTCAAAACCGTGGAAGTCGGACAACCGATTCCCGGAGCACTCTATGCTGCCGTAGCCGAAATTCTCGCGTTCGTATTCCGTGCGCAAGCCCAAGCTCGCCAGCAGGCAAGGCAAGCTCAATCACAAGGACCGGCATTATGACGATAACGACCGGCACTATGACCCTAACGACAAGGTGGTTGACGATTCATGCCAACTAAGCCCCAACTCAAAGGTTCCATCGCTGGCGGCGCCGGCGATTGGATCGTACCGGCGCTGACCGTGAGCATGGTCTTCGTCATGCTCATCCCGCTCTCCGCCTTGGCCGTCGATCTTCTGCTCGCCCTGAGCATCACCGCCGCCGTTTTGGTGATGTTGGTCGCCATTCAGATTCTGAAGCCGGTGCAGTTCTCCGTGTTTCCCAGTTTGTTGCTCTTACTAACTCTGTTCCGCTTGTCGCTAGGCCTGGCCAGCAGCCGCCGCATCCTGCTCCACGGCAATGAAGGCGCATCTGCCGCCGGACGCGTCATCGAGTCCTTCGGCCAATTCGTGGTCGGCGGCAACTACGTAGTCGGCTTCGTCCTCTTTCTGGCCTTGATCGCCATCCAGTACATGGTCGTCAGCCACGGTGCCGTGCGCACCGCCGAAGTCACTGCCCGCTTCACCTTGGACGCCATGCCCGGCAAGCAGATGGCTATCGACGCCGACATGAACGCCGGGTTGATCGACGAAAAACAAGCTCGTGCCCGCCGCGAACTGATTGCCCGCGAAGCCGAGTTCTACGGCGCAATGGATGGCGCAGCCCGCTTCAGTCAGCGCGACTCACTCGCCACCATCCTGATCACCGCCATCAACATCATCGCCGGATTCCTCATCGGCGTGTTCCAGCACGGCATTCCTTTCGTCGAAGCTCTGAAGACTTACACCGTCCTGACCGTAGGCGACGGCCTCGTCACCATGATCCCGTCCCTGCTGGTCTCGGTCGCCGGAGCCATCGTTCTAACTCGCGCCTCTTCCGACAGCACCCTGGGAACCGATCTCGGCCGGCAACTGTTCCGCAAGAGCCGCCCGCTCTGGATCGCCGCTGGCGTCATGGGCGGACTCGCCATCATCCCCGGCCTGCCCAAGCTTTCGTTCCTGTTAATGTCCAGCCTGCTCATCTTCCTCGCGCGCCGCGTAGGCCCCGAGACCGCCGCCGATGCAGTCGCAGCCGGAACCGACGCCACCAAGCCCAAAACTGCGCCAGCCATCGAGCCTCTCGATTCCGTTCTCAAACTCGACGAGTTAATGCTCGAAGTTGGCCTCGGATTAGTGCCCCTGGTCGACAGCAAACAAGGAGGCCTGTTACTAGGCAAAGTCCGCTCCCTGCGCAAACAACTCGCCCAGCAGCTCGGATTCCTCGTGCCCTCCATCCACATCACCGACAACCTCACGTTGAAGGAGCGCGAGTATGTCATCTATCTTCGCGGAGTAGAAATCGCGCGCTGGGAAATGCGCCGCGATTGTCTGCTCGCCATCAGTTCGCAATCGTCCCCGCCCCCGTTGCCCGGACAAGACACCCGTGAGCCGGCCTTCAACGCCGCCGCCAAGTGGATTAGTCCCGAGTTACAACCTCAAGCCGTGGCCGCCGGATATGTCGTAGTCGATCACACCTCAGCACTGGCCACGCACTTAAGCGAGGTAGTCAAGCAAAATGCGCACCTGCTCCTCACCCGTCAGGAGACGAAGCGCCTGGTCGACCGCATGAGCGACTCCCATCCCAAACTGGTGGAAGAGTTGGTTCCCAAACTGATGACGCTCGGCGAAGTCCAGAAAGTGCTCCAGCAGTTACTGCGCGAGCAGGTTTCCATCCGCGATCTGGGATCGATTCTCGAAACCATGGTCGAAAACGCGGCCATCAACAAGAACCCGGTCGTCCTGGTCGAAGCCGTCCGCCAGACGCTGGGCCGCGCGCTCGTGCAACCGTTATTGGATGAACGCGGCGATCTCAAGGTAGTCACCGTGGATCGCACCATTGAGGAAGAATGCGCCCGCAGCCTGAGTCCTCAGCCCGCTACCGCCAGCCAGGGCCAACTGCAGCCCAACACGGCAAGACGCGTGTGCGATGGCCTGAAAGCGCTCTTTGGCGACCAGGTGATTTCTGCGCCGCCCATTCTCCTCTGCCAGTCGCCGGCTCGCTTCCAGCTGCGCCGGCTGCTGGAACCTTTTTTGCCCAAGGTAATTGTCCTTGCGCCGGCGGAGATTCCGCCCTTTACCCCAGTTCAATCGATAGGAGCTCTACGGTAAGTCACGTTAGTCGCACATAGATGCGTCGAGGAAAACATGTTGCAGGCACAAATCGCATATAAAGAACAACAGGCGGACGCAAAAGAAGATCGCGACCAGCTCATCATGAGTAACTTGCCGCAGGTGCATTATATCGCCCGGCGGATTCATGAGCGCTTGCCGCAACAGGTCCCGTTCGAGGACTTGGTGCACGCCGGCGTCATCGGCTTGATCGAAGCCGTGCGGAGTTACGACCCGACTAAGTCGGTCCCGCTCAAGTCCTATGCCAAGTTCCGCATTCGCGGCGCTATGTTAGACAGCATTCGCGAGCTCGACTGGGGATCGCGGCGCCTCCGCCACAAAGGCCGCCAGCTCGATGAAGCCGTCGCCGCCTTGTCCAAAAAGCTCGGCCGCCAGCCCGAGGAGCAGGAAGTCGCCGCCGAAATGGGCATCTCCCTCGACGAACTCTATGCCACCGCGCATCGCATCGACGGCGCAATCCTAGTCGGCCAGCAGGTGAATTCGTCCTTCGACCGCTCCGGTAAACACGATCTCATCGAGTCCGCCCCCAGCCCCGACGAGAATCCCTTCGACCTGTGCATGAGAACCGAAATCAAGGAGAAGCTCGCCAAGGCCATCGGCACCCTCTCCGAAAAAGAGCAGATGGTCGTCTCGCTGTATTACAAAGAAGAATTGACCATGAAAGAAATCGCCGCCGTCATGCAGGTCGGAGAATCCCGCATCTCGCAGATTCATAGCCTTGCCATCGCCAAGCTGCGCGCCGCTTTCCAGCACCCCGCGCTTGACGAGGCCTTGCTCTAAGAAGAAAAAGAGGCCAGCGGGAAGAACGAAGTAGCGAAGAGAGAAGTAGAGAAGAAAGAAGAGAAGAGAGAAATGCTTGTGAAGCAGACCACCAATCCGAAAGCTTCGTCCATCTGGGCCAACTGGGCGCCGCAGTGTGCCAATCCCGCCTGCGCGACCAAGACCTTCCTGCAAGCCTTCACTCGCCGCCAGCGCGGATTGAAGATCGAGAACCTCTGGTATTGCACCACCGAATGTTTTCAGCAGGTCACCAAGCGCAAGATTGAGGACTTGATCAACTCCCAGGGCAAACCCGCCAAGGCGCGCACCTCGCGCGTCCCCCTCGGATTGTTGCTCCTCCAGCGCGGCATCCTTACGTCAGAACAACTCAAGGCCGCGCTCGACCATCAGAAATTATCCGGCCTCGACTTCGGCGAGACCGTGCAACATCTCGGTTTCGCAACTCAAGAACACGTCACCGCCGCCGTCGCCGCGCAATGGGCTTGTCCCGTTTTCCCCGTCGGAGATCGCCCCCTGAGCGTGCAAATCCGCATTCCCCGGAAGTTCCTCGATCTCTACGGCATGCTCCCCGTCCACTACGCCGAGAAGGAACGCAACCTTCTAGTCGGCTTTGTCCGCAGTGTGCAGCCCCAGCTTCTTTATACGATCGGACACATAACCTCCTGCACCGTCGCCCCCTGTTTCATCACCGCCCGCGAATACCAGTTGCACCTCAACTCCCCCTCCGTGTCCTTGCTCCGCGATAACGAACTGGTCTTCGATCAGCTCGTCGAAACCGCCGAGATGGCGCGCGTCACCACCAACTACGCCGTCCAGCTCGCCGCCGACCGCGTGCGTCTCGGCATCTGCCGCGATTACCTCTGGGTGCGCATCTGGGGCCCAAAACAGGAAATGGACCTCCTCTTCCGCATACGCAACGACTAACCTGTAAACGATTAGCCGATCAACGATTAGTGGATCATTAGAAGTCGAATAACTCCCCAACTTCCTCCGTACACCACCGTGTACCCCGTGGTAAATCCTTCCTGCCCCGCGTGGAATCAGCGTCATCCCCAGAGCGTTAAAGCTTCGACCATCCCCTGCCGATAAACACTTGACAGGAATGGCTCCATGGTGACCGATCACACAAATCCGAAGCTTCGCCTGCATCTCACCACCGAACAAACTCCGCCAGACTCCCCGCTCGTGCCCGACTTTCCTCTGCCCGGCGAAGCGCAATTCCAAGGCCCTCCCGCCATGCCCAGCGCCCTGCTCCGGTTGCAATTGTGTCTCTCCGCGCCCGTCGTCGACCTGCAGGATACGACCAATATCATCAAGAGCGACATCGGCCTCGCGGTGCAGGTATTGCGCCTTGCCGCCCGCAAGACGGAGCCCTCGCCCGGCAAGATCCCCCCGGTCAGCGAGATCGCCATCCAGTTCGGAACCGGTAGTTTGGGAGCCCTCGCGGCCCATACCAAGCCTCTCCCTGAACATCTCAGAAGCCGCGCCGGACTCAGCGCCTGTGAGCGCTTCTGGACCCATTCCCGCTTAACCGCTCTGGTCGCCGTCGAACTCGCCGAACAGACCTCCGACGTCAACCCCGAAGAAGCCTACTTGGCCGGACTGCTCTGCCATTTGGGCGAGCTGCCCTCGTTGCTGCGATGGACAAAAGCTGGTTCCGATCCCAAGGATCCCCGTCAAATCGGCTATGACATGGCCAAGGCTTGGGAGCTTCCCGGTGTCCTCGCCGACGTGATCGGCGCCTACGGCGAAGTCGGCCCCACTCCGGAATCGCGTGCCCTGCTAGAGATAGCCGAGGCCTCTGACAATTGGGCCCGCCAGCTCGAGTACCTGGCCGTCCGTGACGCCATGCGCTCCAAGTAATGCTCTCGATCGGTTAGAGATCCCAATGCAGCCACCCTGTCCCGCGCTCGGCCTCCCCGCCCTTTAATCCGCCTCTCATTCCCGCACCCCACTCCCCACGAATCTTCAATCACTTGCAGCCCTTCCCCCGCGCCCCATGTGGCCCTACCCGTGCTTCCTCTGTTGCGGGAGTCTCTCATGGATAGCGGTTTCTACGCGGCGTGCACCGCATTATTGGCGCGCAGTCAAACGCTGGATCTGGTTGCCAACAACCTCGCCAACGTCAGCACGCCCGGATACCGCGCCCAGCACGACTCGTTCCGCTCCATGCTGGCGTCCTCCTCCAACGCCACCCTCTCCGGATTGAATCAAGCCGTTAACGATTACTCCGTCCTCGGTGGCGGCCAGCTCGATCTCTCTCAGGGCAACCTGGAGAAAACCGGCAACGACCTCGATCTCGGCATCGAAGGCAGCGGCTTTTTCTCGGTCCAAACCGCCGCCGGGCCCGTCTTCACCCGCGATGGCAATTTCCACGTCTCTCCCCAGGGAGAACTCGTCACCGCCTCCGGCGACAAAGTCCTCGGCTCCGACGACCGTCCCATCCCAATCGTAGGAGCGCCTGTCACGGTCAGCGCCGATGGAACCATCTCCGTGAACGGAGCCTTGGCAGGTCAGTTGAAGGTTGTCGATTTCCCCGCCGGAACACCGATCGAAAGCGTGGGCAAGACCTATTACTCCGCCCCCGACAAGACCGCCATCCCGGCCGCCCAGTCCAGCATCCAGCAGGGAATGCTCGAAGGCTCCAACGTAAATGCGGTTGCCAGTTCCATCGAATTGATTACGGTCCAGCGCTACGCCGAACTCATGCAGCGGGCCCTGACCATGTTCCACACCGAAATGAATCAGGTAGCGACGCAGGAAATACCAAAAGTTTCTAACAATCTCTAAGTAGGAGCGGACAATGCTTCGTGCACTCTATACAGCAGCCAGCGGAATGTCGGCCCAGCAACTCAACCTCGATAACATCGCCAACAACCTGGCCAACTCCAGCACCGCCGGATTCTATTCGCGCCGCCTGCAATTCTCCGATCTCGTCTACCAGAACGTAATCATGCCCGGCGCCGCCGCCACCCAGCAAACCACCATCGCCGCCGGTCTCCAGGTCGGCCTCGGAACCTTGCCCGCCGCATCCGAAATCGTTCAGACCCAGGGTAACTTCAGCTCCACCGGTGGCCCCTTGGATTTGGCCATCCAGGGACTCGGCTTTTTCCAGGTCACATTGCCCGACGGTCAAATCGCCTACACCCGCTCCGGCGCTTTCCATCTCGATTCCACCGGAAACATCGTCACTGCCAACGGCAACCCGCTGCAGCCCAGCATCACCATTCCCCCGAACTCCACCTCGGTCACCATTGGCTCCGATGGCACGGTGTCGGTAACCGCCTCGGGACAGACCGCGGCGCAGCAGGTAGGCAGCCTTCAACTCGCCATGTTCCCCAATCCCGGCGGCCTGAACAGCATCGGCAACAATCTCTATCTGGCAACAACCGCATCGGGCGACCCCATCGTGGGCGCTCCCGGATCGGCCGAAGGCATGGGTACGCTTCAGCAGGGCATGTTGGAACAGTCGAACGTCGATGTGGTTGCCGAATTCGTCAACATGATCGTGGCCCAGCGTTCCTACGAATCCAACTCCCGAGTCGTAACCTCGGCGGATCAGATGATGCAGGATCTAGCCAGCATCGGCCGTTAGTTAGCGCAGTAAGAAAGTGATTAAGCGGTAAGTTAGAGCGTGTTTAAAAAATAGGTTTTGGGCAGGCGAAGGTTCTTGCCAGCACACGGTTTTGAGCAGGACACGGCTTGGGCAGGACCCGGTTTTGAGCAGGACGGTTTTGGGCAGGGCACGGCTTCAGCCGTGCCGTTTAGCCCCGGAAAATGCGGGGCTTTAGCCCCTGAGGGAAGGCGCCCTCCAACATTTATGAAACACGCCCTGGCAAGTGAGAGTAAGTGATAACTGATGCTGCATAGCACCCGCAAATTCGTAGTCTGCATCGTGGCCACGCTGGCCGTCATGCCCGTGGCCCTAAGCCACGCCGCGACTCGCACCGCCATCTCCACCCAGCGCATCGCGGATGCCATGACCCTCGCCGGCATCGCCGTACGCCCAAGTCAGATCGAACTGCTCTCCCCCATCAACAGCGCCACCGCCAGCGCCACCATGCGAGTAGTCAGCGTCAGACATGGAGCCGCCGGCACCACCAAAGCGAAGCTGCGTTGTCAGGACAATCGCGAGTGCCTGCCTTTCTATGTTCTGGTTCACGGCGTCGACCTCGCGAACGGCAGCGGTCCGCGCCCGGAGCCGGCAATCCAAGCGCAGCCCAACACTATTCGCGGCGGCGATCGAGCCACCCTGATTCTTGAATCCCCGGACTCGCGCATGAGTCTGCCGGTAATTTGCTTGCAAAGCGGAACCCGCGGCCAGAAAATCCGCGTCACCAGTCTCGATCGCAAACGCTTCTTCGACGCGGAAGTCGTTTCCGCCGGAATCGTGAAAGGCAGCCTTTGAGGTACGGAAAGAAGAGTTACGGGAAGAAGAGCTACAGAAAGAAAATGCGAACCCACGCCGGAATCCGGTTCTTGATCGTGTTGCCGCTGATCGCCTTGCTCTTGCAGAGCGCGCCCCTCGCGTTCGCCAAGACAAAACAGGATTCGCAAAAGCTCCGCTCCGATTACATCGCGCGCATGCAGTTGCAGCCCGCGGCTCCGGAAAAAACCACGCTCGGCAGCTTGTACACCCTCAACAGCGCCTTCACCGACATGAGCGCCGACTACAAAGCGCGCCGCGTGGGCGACGTAGTCACTCTGGTCATCTCCGAAACCACCGCCGCTTCCTCCACCGGCGACGTCAACAATTCCCGGGCATTCGCGGCCAACTCCGCCGTCACCGCCCTTCCCGGATGGAATTCGTCGAGTTCCGCCAATCCGCTCCTCGGCATGACTTCTTCGAAATCACTCAAGGGCTCGGGAGAAACTTCCGCCGGTTCCAGCGTCGAAGCCACCGTCTCCGCCCGCGTCATCTCATTGCTGCCCGACGGCGGCATGATTGTCGAAGCCGAACGCAAAATCCTGATCAACAGCCAGCATGAGGACCTGATTGTGCGTGGCGTGCTCCGCCCCGGTGACGTCGGACCGAACAACTCCGCGCCCGCCACCGCGCTGGCCAATCTAGAAATCGAACTCAAGGGTAAAGGTGTCGTGTCCGATTACATCGGCCGGCAGAATCCAATCATCCGGGGGCTGCTATGGCTGCTCACCTGGTGATTGAAAAAGTGGTAAAGAAGAATTTGGCGATCAAAGGTTTAGTAAAAGAGGGACAACAAGCCCTGCGCCGGCGTTGCATCCAACTTCCCTGGCTGGCAGTCTTGTTGTCCCTTGCTGTACTCACTCTTGCCAAGCGCTCAGCCTTTGCCGAGGACACTCGCCACGTTCTGGTGCGCGACATCACCACCATCGAAGGCATCCGCGAAAATCCCCTCATCGGTTACAGCGTAGTCGTCGGACTCAAGCGCACCGGAGACAGCCAGCAAACCCAGTTCACCACCCAGACCCTCGCCAACGTCCTGCAGCGTCTTGGAGTGCAAATCCCCGCCGCCTCCATTCAAGTTCGCAACGTCGCCGCCGTGATGGTCACCGCGTCGCTTCCACCCTTCGCGCGCCCCGGCACATCCATCGACGTAACCGTAGCCTCGTTAGGCGACGCCAAAAGTCTCGAAGGCGGAGTATTGCTTCTAACCTCCCTCCACGCCTCCGACGGACGCGTCTATGCCGAAGCGCAAGGCCCGCTCACCCTAGGCGGCTACACCGTCGGTGGCGGCGGTAATTCCAAGGAAGTCAATCACGTCACCGTAGGACGCGTGCCCGCTGGCGGAATCGTCGAGCGCGACACTTCCATCGATCTGAAAAATCTCAAGATCCTCTCACTTTCTCTGCGCGATCCCGATTTCACCGCCGCTCGTGACATCGCCGCCGCCATCAATCACGAATTCGGCAAGCCCCTCGCCTCCGCCCTCGACAGCCGCCACATCGATGTCAACGTCGAGCAGACCGGAGTCGCCTCCGTTCCCACCCTGATTGCCCAGGTCCAGAATCTCAGCGTCTCCGTTCATCCGCCCGCGAAAGTAGTCATGGATGAACGTACTGGCACCATCGTCATGGGAGGCGATGTAAAACTTTCTCCCGTCTCCGTCTTTCACGGCGATCTCACCGTCGAAGTCACCACCACGTTCTCCGTCTCCCAGCCCCTGGCGAATTCCAAGGGAACCACCGAAGTCGTGCCCGAAACCGATTTGCGCGCCACCAACAAACCAGCCCGCTCGTTCCAGTTGAAGGAAGGAGCCAGCGTCGAGGAATTAATCAACGGCCTGCACGCCATGGGCGCCACCGCCCGCGACATCGTGGCCATCTTGCAGACCATCAAAGCCGCCGGTGGCCTGCAGGCTGAGCTGGAGGTCCTCTAACCTATGCCCGATTTCCGCATCGCCAATCTAGCCGGCAGTTCGAGCCTCTCCCAGTCGCAGGCCGACCTCGCCGTCCAGGGACTTCGCAACAAAGCCGTGAAAAGCAGTCCATCGAAAATCGACAAGGCCGCGCACGATTTCGAAAGCATCCTGGTGGGCCAGTGGCTGGAAAAAGCCGAGAAGTCCTTCGCCACCGTCCCCGGCAGCGACCCCGATCAAAGCCAGGATTCCGGTCACGACCAGTTTCAAAGCATCGCCTGTCAGTATCTGGCGCAAGGTTTAACCAAGAACGATAGTTTCGGTATCGCCAGGATGATCAGCCATCATCTGGCTGCCGCCGAGGCCAAACAGCACGGGGAGGGAACTGCTCAGGTAACCCCCGAGGTCTCACCCCATGCTAATCTGGATATCTCTAAGTTGAAGAACGGCAAGTAGTTACAGGATTAAAAATTCTGCTGGCGGGTGACTAAAGTTGTCCACCTAAAGGGCCGATAAGATACTGCCACTGAACTGTGAGGATTCGTTTATGAGAATAGAACTCAATAACACCCCCGATCCGCAGTCGGTCTCAACCGATCAAGCCAAGAAGTCCTCTGTGGCCGCCACCGCCAATCAGCTGGAACCACAAGTCTCCAGCGATCAGGCCGCTTTGCCCGAGGATCAGGTCACGATCAGTTCGCTGGCCACCCAAGCCCTCAACCAGCCCGAGGTGCGCCAGGGCCTGGTCGACAGCCTGCGCCAGAGCATCACCAGCGGACAGTACAACCTCGATCCCAGTGCGATTGCCGACGCAATCCTGAACAAGTAATCGAGCGCGATTCGGGAAGGGCACAAGTTTAGTTTCGGGAAGGGCACGACTTTAGTCGTGCCGAAAGTCAGCCAAAAAATTGCGCGCTTTAGCGCCTGAGGTGTGTTCTTTGCGTTCTTAGCAAACCGCTAGCTTCGAACGACAACGCCGCAAAGATCGAACACGAACCATGACCAACTCGACCTCAACCCGCGCGCACGATCACACCGAGCACCTGGCCCAGGTCCATGCCCTGTCGCAGGCCGTCGCCTCCGCCATCGCCGCCATCGAGAAAAATAATCTGCCGCAACTGGAAGCTCACCTGGCCGAGCAGGAAACCATCTGCCACCGCCTCGCCGCCAAAATTCCCGATGCGCCGCTCCCCCCGGAACTTCGCCAGGCTTACCTCGCGCTCGCCCAACGCAATCAGGTCTATGCATCCTTGCTCAAACGCGCCCGCAAGTCGGCCGCGCTCATGAGCGTCTTCTATCGCAGCCAGGGAGCCGGCCAGGATCCCTCACAACGTCACACTTGGTCGTGCGAGGTCTAACCCTATGGGATCATCGCTATCATCTTTGCTGTGGATGGCATCGACGGCCCTCGAAGCCGATCAGGGCGCCTTGGACGCCACCTCCAACAACATCGCTAACCAGAACACTCCCGGCTACTCCCGTGAGATCCCCGTCTTCACCGAAGCCGACCCGACCGTTGTGGGCGACCTCACCTTCGGCAACGGTGTCGAACTCGGCCAGATCCAGAGCGTGCGCGATCAGATTCTTCAGATTCAGATCTCCGACCAGAATCAGCAGCAGGGAAGCGCCCAGGCGCAATACAACGCGCTGCAGCAGGTGCAGAGTCTGTTCTCCGATTCCACCCAGGGCATTGGCGTAGATTTCACCAACTTCTTCAACAGCATCAGCCAGCTTTCCACCGACCCGGCCAACATGACCGACCGCCAGGCCGTGCTCACCGCCGCGCAGACTCTCGCCGGCGACTTTCACTCCACCGAAACGAATCTGGATTCCATCCAAAACAGCCTCACCCAGTCCATCGCCCAAAACGTGACCCAGA
Source organism: uncultured Acidobacteriaceae bacterium (assembly GCA_963778255.1). Lineage (GTDB taxonomy): Bacteria > Acidobacteriota > Terriglobia > Terriglobales > Acidobacteriaceae > Acidiflorens. The sequence continues at coordinate 14,578 of CAVZUP010000006.1, read as the reverse complement.
TCAACACTCTGACCTCGCAGATTGCCCAGATCAATGTCCAGGTCGGCCAGATGCAAAAACTCGGCGAGGACCCCGGCTCCCTCGGCGACCAGGAAACCGAACTCATTCAGCAGCTCTCGCAACTAACCACCGTGAACCAGATCCAGACCGAGAATGGACTCACCCTGACCACCGGAAGCGGAACCGCGTTGGTCGTCGGCGGCCAGAGCTTCGCTCTCCGGGCCACCAACGCGTCCAACGGCAACGCCGAAGTCACTTCCCAAGGTCAGGACATTACCAGCTCGCTTCAAGGTGGCGCGCTCGGCGGCAATCTTCAGATTCGCAATACCGCGATTCCCGGACTGCTCAATCAACTCGACACTCTGGCCAGCCAGTTCGCCACCAGTTTCAATGCCGCACAAGCGAAGGGATACGACCTCAACGGCAATGCCGGACAAGCAATGTTCTCCGTCACCTCCGGAGCCGGCGCCGCCAGCAGTCTCGCCGTCGCCATCACCGACCCCAGCCTCATCGCCGCCAGCTCCGATGGCACCGCCGGCAGCGACGGCAACGTCGCCAATCTTCTCGCCGTCGGAACCAGCAATCTCCCCTCCGGCGCAACTCCGGAAGGGACCTACGCCGGCTTCGTCTCTCTGACCGGAACCCTCACTTCCAACGCCAAAACCGAACTCACCGCCACCACCTCGAGCCTTACCCAGCTCAACGATCAACTCGGCTCGGAGTCCGGCGTCAACCTCGACGAGGAGTCGACCAATCTCATGAACTACCAGCGCGCCTACGAAGCGGCCGCTCGCGTCATCACTACCGTGGACGCATTAACCCAGTCCGTTCTGGATATGGGATCGGGGGTAACGGCTGCGCCGTAAACTTATGCGCGTCAATCCTAATTTCACGCCTGACATTCTCAACGACCTGTGGCAGTCCCAGGCCCTGGAGCAGACTTACATCGAGCAACTCTCCACCGGCAAGCGCGTCAACCAGCCCTCCGACGATCCCGAAGCCGCCGCCGCCAACGTGCAGAATCAGGCAGCCCAGAGTCAGACCGATCAGTATCTCCAGAACACCGACAGCCTTGACGCCATGTTCCAAACCGCCGATTCGGCCCTCAGCCAGACCGTTACCCTTCTCAACCAGGCCGTTTCCCTGGGCACCGAGGGTGCCAACGGCACCGAGTCTACCGCCGATCAGCAATCCATCGCCGAGCAGATCCAGGCCATCCAGACCCAGATCGTGCAGCTCGCCAACACCTCCTATCAGGGAACCTATATCTTTGGCGGAACCGAAACCCAGACGCCTCCATTCGCTCTCGATTCCAGCCAGCCGACAGGCGTAAGTTACAGCGGAAATACCGACGTCAACACCGTCGAAATCTCGCCCGGAACCAGCATCCAGACCAACCTTCCCGGCAGCCAGATCTTTCAAGGCGCCGCCGGCAACATCATGGGCTCGCTGCAGCAACTGGTGACCGCGCTGCAGAGCGGCAGCAGCACCGCCATCGGCACGGCAACAACCGGCGTGGGCACCGCGTTGAACTACCTGTCGCAGCAACGCGTTTTTTACGGCAGCGCTCTCAACCAACTCACCAATAACCAGACCTCCCTGCAGGATGAGCAGGTCAATCTCAAGACGCAGGAAACCAACCTGATCGGCGCCGACATGGCCACCGCCGCCACCGACCTGTCGCAAGCGCAGACCGACCAGAGCGCCACGCTAGCCGCTCTGGCCCAGATCATTCCCCAAAGTCTGTTGAATTACCTGAAGTAAGCAGTTCAACCTTCGATTCCGCCCGCGTATGGGCAGCTGACGCCTGTTCATAGTGGTTCAGTCTGAATTGTTTTGGGCAGGGCACGGCTTCAAGAGGTTGCGGAAAACTCGCCCGAAGCCGGTGTTGGGAAGGGCACGAGTTTTGCTCGTGCCATAAGTGCCGCAAAAATCGATAGCCGCTTTACAGTCTGCAGAAAAACTCTGGATTCCTGCACGACCGGGAAGGGCACGAGTTCCACTCGTGCCGTAAATGCTGAAGAATCAAAAGCGGCTTCCAGCCGCTGGGGGCGTCTCTTCAAACTGAGGCGCTACCCTCAAGGTTACGAAACCCGCGGCGCTCTCGTATATTGTCTATTGTTGCTGGGCTTGAAATAGGAGCTCGTTGCTGCCATCCTGATCGGTTCCGTGGCAGCCATGGTAAATATCTACGTAGTGGGCGAAGTATGAAAATCGGCGAACTTGCAAAGCGTGGTGGTGTGAGCGTGCAGGCGATACGCTTCTACGAACGGCGACGCCTCATGCGTACCCCTCGCCGGACGCCCGCCGGATATCGCATGTACACGGAGAAGGATTTTGAGGCCGTCACCATAATCAAGAAGATGCAGCGCTTTGGTTTCAAGCTGGCCGAAATCCGGCGCGTCTTGCAGCTATGGATTTTGCCAACCGACACGGGTGCGCCATCTCCTTATCACGAGGGCTCACAGGAATGCCTTCGCGAGGCCCTGAAACTCGGGGAGAAGAAGCTCGAAGCCATGAACGAGCAAATCCACTCATCCATTCAACTCCGCGATGAATTGCAAGAGGCCATCAGTCAAATTCGTGCTGGCCTCAACCCTCCGCTGCCCAAGAAAATCAGGTCAGATCGGCCTAAGTCCTCTACATCCGCCGCCATCGCCGCCTCCTGAATTTTCCCTTGACTCTATACCTAGGTATAGGCCGGATACTGACTCTGCCGGCAATAAGAGGCGATCCAAGACACTTGTGCCAGGAGGCTTTTATGCAGAAAAAGTGTGCTCTTGTCTTATCTCTACTAGTCGTTGCCATGATTCTTCCCAGTCAAGCTCAGCCAGCAAGCGAGCAGGAGAAAAACAAGACCGCAGCGCGGACGTTCTTTGAAGAAGTGCTCAACCAGGGAAAGCTCGAAAGGTATTCCGACTTCCATACCGCCGACTTTGTGGCCCATAGCACCAACACTAACAATGAGCGCGATTACACTCTGGCGGAAGATTTAGCGATGGCGCGGGAAGAACGCTATGCGTTGCCCGACATGCAAATGGCCGTCAACCACATGGTGGCCGAGGGCGATATGGTCGTCGTGCATTGGACAGTGTGGGGCACGAACACTCAGCCCGGAATGGGGCTCCCGGCGACCGGCAAACCGGTCAAGACTTCAGGAATGACCCTGTTCCGCTTCAGGGCGGGAAAGATCTCGGAAGAATGGAACGCCTGGAGCATGCTCTCGGTGCTGAAGCAGGTAGGCCTGCTGTGCCCTCCCAAAGGGCCGACGGGCCAAGAGCCGAAATCTCCAACCCACGATCCCAGCACCCCATAACCTGTCGAGCTACGGCCATCGCCTCGGCTGCGAGCAGAACCAACAGCCACGACCGGATTGCTTTTTTCAAAAACGCTGCCGAGCCGCTAAGGGCGCAGACACACCGTCCGCGCCCCGCGCCCGATTACGCTTCCACCGCTTGCTGCACCGCCGCATAGGTCAAGCTGGCCACTTGCGACGAATCGTCCTGCTTGCCGAACGTCCCCGAAAGACTCGCGAAAGCCGTCTCCGCCCCGGTCAGATCGCCCGATTGCAGCGCCGTACCAATGGCCTGCAAATCCTGCTCCCGACCCGATTCCTGGTACGTCTGCCCGCTCTTGTAAGGACCGCTCTGCCCCAGCGCCGTCAGCGCGTTGAAATCCTGCAGCGCCGCCGTCAGGTTGCCCGCCTGCAAGTCCTGTCCCAGCTGCGCCAGATCCGCCTTGCGCTCCTGCCGGTAGGCTTTCAGTTGCTGGAACAGCGAAGACGAATCGTCGGTTGGCGGCGTCGACACCGCCGTCTTCGACGTCGACTTCGTGCCGAGCGTCGCAAACGCAGCCTGCGCTCCCGCCAGATCGCCTGATTGCAAATCCTGTCCAATCGTAGTGAAAGCCTGTTCGCGGCTCGCATTAGAAAACACGTCCGAATTCGCGAACGGCCCCGTCTGCCCCAGCGCCGTCAGCGCGCTAAAGTCCTGCTCCGCCGCCGTCAGATTTCCACTCTGCAGATCGCTGCCCAGCTGCGATAGATCCGCCTGCCGCGTCTGGTAGAAGCTCTTCAGCTCCTGAAAAATCGATGAGCTCGTATCCGTCGACGCCGTCGAACTGGTCGACGTCTGCGCTGCCATCTGGGGAGAGGCAACCGTGCCCACCGGGTATTGATTTGCACTACTGGAGATTCCGTAAATTGACATGGATGTACCTCGTTGTAAGGTTTGTGAGCGTTCCGCGGAAACCCCCGGCGCGCGCCTGGGGAGCAGACCGCGCCAAGCTCCTAGTGAACTCGGTACAGATGGAGCACGCCCAATTCCATCCTGCCCCAAAGGAAGTACAGAAAAATGTGCAGCGTTTTGAGCCGCTTGCGGGGATCGCACAGGCCTTATGTCGCCGCACCAAAGTCCCTGGGCAAACCTTGCCGGGCTCCCCTAGGCAAGACTTGCCGGGCATACCGAATCAACAAAGTACATGAAACTCCGATCCCACCACCTTCCCGGGAAGAGCACGACTTGAGAGGTTGCGGAAAAACTCGCCCGAAGCCGGTGTTGGGAAGGCACGAGTTTTACTCGTGCCATAAGTGCCGCAAAATCAATGGCGGCTTCCAGCCGCTGGGGGAATGCCGCGCCAAGAAAGCACTTTTTCAGCAATCTGTTTAGTCCGCGGAGGCCATCCGCCAACGCGGAAGGCCCCCACACCGAGGTACTACTCACCACACGATTCCGCTAAATTTTCCCCGGAAATGTGCCGATAATCTTATCGGGATCGCTGCCTCTCCGCGCTCCCCGCTCTCGCCTGAGATATTGATGATGGAAGAATCATGATGGAAAAACTGAGCCTCGAGCTCTGCGTCGTTCTCGCCGTCCTCATGGCCCTGCGCATGGTTCAAATGCACAAGGCCTCCAAGCGCCGCGAAGAGCTCTTCCAGATCGTCGCCGAGAACGCCGCCGACATGATCGCTCTCGTCGATATGAAAGGCCGCCGCCTTTATAACAGCCCCGCCTACCGCACCGTCCTCGGATACTCCGCCCAGGAACTGGGCGGCACCTCCTCCTTCGAGCAGATTCATCCCAACGATCGCTTCAAAGTCCTCGAAGCCGCCCGCGAAGCCCGTGAGACCGGAGTCGGCAAGAAACTCGAATACCGCATTCGCCACAAAGACGGAACCTGGCGCGTCCTCGAATCCGTCGCCAGCACCATCCGCAACGAACACGGCGACGTCGAGAAGCTGGTCATCGTCAATCGCGATATCACCCAGCGCAAGCAGGCCGAGGAAAAGCTCGAACACAGTTCCTTCCACGATGGCTTAACCGGCTTGCCCAACCGCCGCCTCTTCCTCGACCGCCTGCAACAGATGTTCGCGCGCGCGCAACGTCATCCCGGCTGCCAATACGCCGTCTTGCTCATGGATATCGATCGCTTCAAGTCCCTCAACGACACCCTGGGCAATACCGGCGGCGACGAGCTCATCGTTGAAATCGGACGCCGCCTCGCTACCTGTCTCCGCCACGACGATACCGTGGCCCGTCCCAACGGCGAACTCCAGCCCGACGATGCCGTCTCCCGCCTCGGCGGCGACGAATTCTCCGTCCTCCTCGATAGCCTCACCGATCCCAGCGACGCCATGCGCGTCGCTCAACGCATTCTCGCCGCCATGGCGCAACCTCTCATCATCGGAGACCAGGAGTTGCAGCCCTCGGTCAGTGTCGGCATTGCCGTCAACACCACTACCCACGAGCGTATCGAGGACCTGATTCAGGAAGCCGACGTCGCCATGCGCCGCGCCAAATCTTTAGGAGGAAACCGCTGCGAAGTCTTCGACGAGGCCATGCACACCAGCGCCGTCCGCCGCCTTCGCCTCGAAGCCGAACTCAAAAAGGCCATCGCGAAACGCGAATTCCGCGTCCATTACCAGCCCGTCGTGGATCTCGCCAGCAACAAGGTTCTCGGCTTTGAGGCCTTGCTGCGCTGGCAGCATCCCGAGCAGGGACTCATCTCGCCCGCAAAATTTCTCGAGGTCGCCGAAGACACCGGACTCCTCGTCTCCATCGGCCAATGGCTCCTTTCCGACGTGGGCCGCCAGGTCCGTGCCTGGCATGCCGACGACCCGTCCGCCGACCCGCCCTATGTCTCCGTCAACATCTCTTCCCGGCAGTTTGCCGACGCCACCCTGGTCGACAATCTGCGCGCGGTTTTGCAGCACACCCCGATTCCATCCCCCTGGCTGCGCCTCGAACTCAGTGAGAGCGTGGTCATGACCGATGCCCGCCTGACCGCCAACGTTCTCTCCCAGCTGCGTCAGCTCGGCGTCGGCATCATCCTTGATGGTTTTGGCACCGGATGGTCGTCGCTCCGCCAGTTGCGCTTCTTTCCCGTCGACGCCCTTAAAATCGACCGCTCCCTCGTCGCCGAACTGCTCGCCGATCGCGGCTCCCGCGACATCGTGGAGTTGATCGTGACCCTGGCTCACAAGTTGAATTTGAAGGTCATCGCCGAAGGCATCGAAACTGCCCAGCAACTCGATCGCCTCCGCGGACTAGGCTGCGATCGCGGACAAGGCCACCTCTTCGCGCGCCCCCTCAACCCCGAAGCCGCCCAACAATTCCTTTTCAATCCGTCCGCCCGCGGCAAGAGTGCCCAAGCGTAGCGCCGCCGTCCCGCCGTAACGTCAAACTGCAGAGGTGAACCCGAAGGCTCCTTACCTCTGCAATCTGACCTCGCACCTCTGACCTGCCCTCTCTAGTGAATGGTCGTAAGCAGCTTGTAAGGCGCCACTGTCGAATAAACCAGCACTTCGTTCACCACCGTCAACGCCACAAATAGCTTCTTGTTAACGGAGTCCACCGCCAGCCCGTACGGTGTCGCCGGCGTGCTGATCGTCCCGACCTCGTAAAGCCCGTTGCGGGCCCAGATTTGTATCTGGTTGTGGTTGATGTCGCTCACGTACTGCTGTCCCAGCGAATCTTCCGCTTCTCCGCCCGCCTCAGGCGATCCGCCCACAAACTCGTTCGGCAGCGTCGGACCATAATGCAGGGCTTCGCCCACATTCTGGACAACTTCACTGTAGCTGCCGGGTCCGTTGTCCACGCCCCAAACCGTGACATACGGCCCCCACGGACCCACCGCCGTTCCTCCCGTGGCTACCGAGCCCGCCGCCGCGCCATTGTCCAGATACACATGCAGCGTGCCCGTGGCATCCAGCACCCAGATATCGTTGTTGCCGTCGATATACATGCTGTCTGGGCTATATAGCGTCGAATCCGTGATCGTGCCGACCTGCGCCAGCGCCGGATTGTAGATAGTGATGTCGTCGCCACCGTTGTTGGCCACATAAATGTTCCCGCCAAAAGCGATCGCCACCGCTGCCGGATACGACAGCCCGGCCGTGATTGTGTTCGTCAGTTTGAAGCCCTTGGCGCTGTAGATGTTGACGCCGCCAAACACATTCGCCACATAGAGATTCCCCGCGCCATCCACCGCCATGCCATAGGGATAATTCAGCGTCGCCTTCGATTTGGCATCCGGACTGACCTCGGGCTGCTCCCCCGCGCCCCTGCCGGGCAGGGTCATGATTTTCGTCGGCGCCGTGTAAGGCCGCACTTCCAGAGTGGCCGCTTGCCTGGTCTGCGCCACGGCGTTCGGGCCGCCCAGACCCAGCATACCGACCGAAACCAGCAAAGCCGCCGGTACGACCGACTTGAGGGATTGCAATACCGCACCAGCCACGGTTCTCGCCGAACCCGGCTTCACTTCAACGTTCAAAATCGCTGACATTTGTGATTCTCCTGTTCGCTTTTTCCAATTTGTGAGCAGTTCGTCGATACCGGCTCACTCTTATAAGCGACAGGCAGGGAGGGATTCCCTCACGCCAGGCAAGAATATTTCTTGAAGGTTGTTGATTTTTGGGTGGCGCAGCGCCGGGGCCCCCGGCACGCCCAGTCTTACCGTGATGGGGTGGAGCGGTTTACCGCTGCGATCAAAGCCTAATTTTCACTGTCGGCGTTACAGTTTGCTGAAAAATTCTGGATTCCTGCACGAACGGGAAGGGCACGAGTTCCACTCGTGCCGTAAACGCTGAAGAATCAATCGCGGCTTCCAGCCGCTGGGGGGAATGCCGCGCCGAGAAAACACTTTTTCAGCAACCTGTTTAGCTGCTGAGGTGACACGGCGCCAAGAGAAATACTCTTCTCCGCAAACTGCGATCTCGTTCCATCTCGGATCGACTTTTCCCGCGCCCGCGCCCCTACAGCAAAATGTGGTGCGCCCGAATCTCCCGCTCATTCCCCAACATGATGCTCGCCCGCTCGATCACGTTCCGGAGCTCGCGCACATTTCCCGGCCAGCTGTGCTGCGCCAGCAACTCCACCGCTTCCGCGCTCAAACTCACCTGATGCGGACAGAACTTCGCCAGAAAACTCTGCGCCAGCAGTCCCAGATCTTCCATCCGCTCCCGCAACGGCGTCACTTCCACCGGAAAAATCGACAGCCGGTAAAACAGATCCGACCGGAAATTCCCCTCTTGCACCTGCTTCCGCAGATTCGAGTTCGTCGCCGCAATCACCCGCACATCCACCCGGAAGGTATCGCTGCACCCCAGCCTCTGCACTTCTCCCTGCTCCAGAAACCGCAGCAGCTTGGCCTGCAATCCCAACGGCAGATCGCCAATCTCATCCAGAAACAGCGTCCCGCCCTGCGCCGCATGAATGCGCCCAATGCGCGACTGCAACGCTCCCGTAAACGCCCCTTTCACATATCCGAATAACTCGGCTTCCAGCAACGCCTCGGGAATCGCCGCGCAATTGATCACCACGAACGGCTTGTTCCGCCGCGTCCCCAGTTGATGCAGTGCCCGCGCCACAATGTCCTTGCCCGTACCGCTCTCCCCCGTCACCAGTACCGTCGTGTCCCGCGGAGCCACCAGCCGCAACATCGAACACAAACGCTGCACCGAAGGCGCCGCCCCAATAAATCCAGGAATGCCTCCCGCCGCCGCATTTTCATATTGCGGCCGGATCACCGTCGCCGTATTGCTCATGCGCAAAGGCGCGCTGCGCTCCAGCTTCCGCACAATGTCAAACATGATCGAATCCGGAGAAGGCGCGCTCACCACCGGCAGCCCCGTATGCGGATTGATCGGCACGATCGTGATCTCCGGATACTGCAACTGCGCCAGTTCCTTGAAATCGTCCGTCCGCAGATCCGGCAGCCCCGGATCCAGCAGCACCAGCGACACTTGCCCCGACTCCATCCGTTCCAGGGCTTCCGCGCCGCTCGACGCTTCGGAGACCAGCCAGCGCTCCGAATCCAGGTTCGTGAGCAGATCGTTGCGCAGCTGCGAGTTTGGACTGACGATTAAAAGACCAGGAGTCCCCATCACCCCGGCGTCCAGCGCCGGATCATGGGTATAGACTGGAATGCTAGACATGCGTTTCCTTCCTTTGCCCGTCATGGGCCGTCGCTTGTCCCGCGCTTGCGCGCAATGACAATGACAACGACAGCTCCACTTCGTCGGGCCGTGTATTCAAGCGAAGTTCTCCACCCACGCTCGCCATCAGAAGCTGGGCATACTCCAGTTGCGATGCCAGTGTGGTCGGTAATAAATCCTGTTCTGTGCTACCCCGTTGCGAATACCGCACGGGATGAAACTTGATCGTGGCGCTCGCGCCGTCGCTTTCGATCGAGATTCTGATTTCGTCCCCAGCGCCCAGGCGCTCCGCCAGCGCCATCACGACCGACCGGATGCCCGTCGCTACCCGGCTCACCGAGGCCTCCACCGCAACATTCATCGGCTCTTCATGCGGACGCACATCGACCACGCCGGTCACTCCCGCCGCATACAGATCGCCGCTCAGTTCCCGCAATACATCGCTCACCAGCGGCGCCAGCGCAAATGTCTTCACGTCCCGCGCTGCCCGCTGCAGCCCCACCAGTTTCCGCACTTCATCAAAGCAGTTCGCCAGCCGCGGCAGTTCTTCCCCCGCCCGCTCCAGCAATCCCTTGCATTCCGTGCAACCGGACGAGCGGAGCCCTTCTTCGCTTTCGCCGCACGAGCCGCATTCGCCGTTCGCCTGCAGAACCATGAACTCCAGCAATCCCTGCAAAATCATCAGCGGCTGCGCCGTCTTGTGGAGCTCGCGCGCCATCGCCTCGGCAATCGTCGCCTCGAAGCCCCCGCCGTGACCGGATTGTGATTCCAAAGACATTGTTTTCCTAATCGTCGCTGAGGACATATCCAATCCCGCGTATCGTGCGGATCAGCTTCAGCGGAAATCCCGCATCCACTTTGTCGCGCACATACTTTGAATAAACATCAACCAGATTCGTGCTGCCGTCATACGTCGACTTCCAGACTTTTTCCATGATCATCTCGCGCGTCACCGGTCGCCGCGCATTCACCATGAAAAACTCCAGCAGCGCGAATTCCTTCGCCGTTAAATCGATCTTCTTTCCCGCCCGTTCCACCCGGAACTCGTCGCGATTCAGCACCAGGTCCGCCACTTGCAGCGTCCCCGCCAATTGTGGACTGGTCCGCCGCAGCAGCGCCCGCGTTCGCGCCGTCAGCTCTTGAAACGAAAATGGCTTCACCACGCAATCGTCGGCGCCATTGTCCAGCGCCATGATGCGATCTTCCAGATTGTTTCTCGCCGTCAGCACCATGATCGGCAAGTTCGGATTCGACGGCCGCACCCGCTTCAGAACCATCAACCCGTCCAGCTTCGGCAGGTTCAGGTCCAGCAGCAGCAGCTGATATTTCGACCCCGCGATTGCGCCCGCGGCCGCCTCGCCATCGTGGACCATGTCCACGGAATAACGATGGGTTTGAAATCCGCGCCGCAGAAAATTGGCCAGCGGAATGTCGTCCTCGGCAATCAGTACTCGTAAAGCGTCGGTTGGTTGAGTGTTGCTTGTGTGGTCTGCAGGACTTTCCACTTTCACCATTTCATCGATCATTACTTTCCCCTGGGATCGTCGGACACCATCAATCTGTTGCAAATTCCCACCACAACTACGTTGCAAATTTCAACAGCTTTGTTCTTCCGTGCCAAATCTCACTCCGAGAAGCTCGGTTAGAAAGACAAAAGTACAACCACTGCTCGATGAAGGACACTCCCTTTTGTGTTTTTGGATTACTTTCGTCAGGCACTCCAATTGCTGTGACGCGCGATACCGCGAGGGTGTGACATACATCACGCAAACTCACACAGATTTGTGACATATATCACAATGAATGCCCTTCACCCTCAAAAAGTCCACTTACTGCCCATTTAGCGAGCAGCAAACTAACTACGATTCATTGTCGTTGATTGTGATCACTGATTCACTGTCCACCGACCACGGACCACTAACTATTTCGTGGATTCACCTTTTTGCTCCCCAGTTGGGCTGGGGCTGGACGCACTGGATGGGGATGGGCTGGACGCGCTGGATGGAGTGAGCTCGCTCTCCGAGCTTTCCATGTTGGTCTCTACGTATTGCACGATCACCGAAATGCGCCGGTTCCCGGGATCCAGCGGATCCTTGAGATTGCGCAACCTCTGGTCGGCATACCCGCGAACCTGCGACACCTGATTCTCCCCCACGCCGTTCGCTTGCATCAGACGGCGCGCCGCATTCGCCCGATCCGCCGAAAGCTCCCAGTTCCCGTAGTCCCGCACCCCCGAATACGGCTTCGCATCCGTATGCCCTTCAATCGAGAGTTTGTTCGGAAGCTTGCCCAATTCCGCCGCCAGCAATACCAGCAACTCCGCACCATCTTTGTTGGGTTGCGTGTTGCCAACTTCGAAGAATGTTCCCGTCGCCGTCTCCAGCAGTTCGATCCGCAAACCTTCCGGAGTCACCGTCATCTTGATTTGATTTTTCAGCTTGTCGAAGTCGTCCATCTTGCGGACCGCTTGTTGCAGTTGCTCCTTCAACTTCGACATGTCTTCCTTCTTCACCAGGAAGTTGTCGCCCGCGCCCCGCTGGTCCGTGCCCACTTTCTTCGAGTTCCCCGACGGATCCTTGAAATACCCTCCCACCGCCTCTTGAATCTGCTTGCTCGAGTTCATCAGCCAGAGCACGATGAACAACGCCATCATCGCCGTGACAAAGTCGGCATACGCGACCTTCCACGCGCCTCCATGGTGGCCGCCATGAATCGCCTTCTTGACAACAATGATGGGGCGGCTATGTGGCATGCAACGCTATCCTTTATTTCCCCGCCGCTGCGGCCGCTGCCGCCGCGCTGCCGCCGCTGCGGCACGCCTTCTCCACTTCCTGGAATAAAGGACGCACATTCCCCGGAATCGCCCGCCGCGCCGACTCCACCGCCATGATCGGCGCCATCCCCTTCAGGAAAGAAATCATGACCACCCGCAGCACATAAAGGTAGGCGCGATGCTCGTCCGCTCGCTTGCCCATGTTCGACGCCAGCGGGCCCACGAACCCGTAGCAAAACAAAATACCCAGAAACGTTCCCACCAGCGCCGCCGCCACCTTTTTCCCAATCTCTTCCGGAGGACCGCCCAGCGCGCTCATCGTCAGCACCACCCCCAGCACCGCCGCCACAATCCCCAATCCCGGCAGCGAATCCGCCATCGTGCTCAAGGCCGCAATCGGCTGCCCCGCATCGTGGTGCTCCACTTCCATGTCCAGATCCAGTAGTTGATCCAGGTCGAATGGGTCCGCTCCCGTCACCGCCATCCGCAGCGTGTCGCAAACGAATGCGCAAATATGGTGGTCTTTAATGAATTTCGGATGCTTCGAAAATACCGGGCTCTTCGCCGGTTCCTCCACATCCGATTCAATCCCCATCAGCCCATCCTTGCGCGCCTTGTTAAACAGGTCGTACATCATCTTCAACGTTTCGATGTACCGCTGTTTGGTGAAGGGCGATCCCGAAAATGCCCCCGCCACTCCCGACGCGATCTTCTTCAGAATGTGCATCGGATTGGCGATCAACACCGTTCCAATCGACGCGCCTCCAATGATCAACAGCTCCGCCGGCTGCAGCAGCACCTTGACGTTCCCGTGCTCCATCAGGTACCCGCCTAGGATCGCGCCAATCACCACCACGATGCCGATGATCGAAAACATGCCGCTCTACTCTCCCCTCTTTGCCTGTGGATCAGCCTGCCCCAATGGATCCTTGCTGGCCGGGCCCGTCCTCGATACCACCACCAGATCCACCCGCCGGTTCACCTTCCGTCCCTCTTCGGTCTCGTTGTCGGCAACCGGACGGTACTGCGAATATCCCGCCACGGAAATCTGCTTCGGATCCAGTCCATACCGATCCACCAGCAGCGTCACCACTTCCGTCGCCCGCGCCGTCGACAGCTCCCAGTTCGATTTGAACTGCGCCGTATGAATCGGCTTGGTGTCTGTATGCCCTTCCACCCGAATCTGAAATCCCTTCGTATTCAGAATGTGCGCAATCCGTCCCAGAGGAGCTTGTCCCTCCTCCAGGAGCTTCGCGCTGCCGCTGTCAAAGAACCCCAGCTCCCGCAGACTCACCACCAGCCCTTCCGGCGTCACCCGCATTTGAATCTCATGCCGGTTGATTTCCGCTCCCAGCGCTTCCTCCAGCTCCTCTTTCAAGCGCTTGAAGTCCACGCCGTCGCCATCGCCACCCTCCTTCGGCCCGCTCTGCGCGCTCACCAAAGGTCCCGCCGCAATCGGAAGTTGCGACGCGCCCGGGGGCGCTGCCTCCACCCGTAGCGTCGATCCTGAAGCGCTGCCGGTCAAAACTCCCAGCTCCTGAAACGCTCCTTGAATCGCCGCCGACATCCGCACCACCTTCTTGTTGTCCATCTGCGACGTCGCATACAGCACCACGAAAAAAGCGAAAAGCAACGTAATAAAGTCGGCGTAGGAAACCAGCCACCGCTCATGGTTCACATGTGCCTGCTTCCTCCGTCGCCGGCTCATGCCTCTTGCGGCTCCTTTTCATGTTCCGAAAGATACCCTGCCAGTTTCGTCTCCAGAATGCGCGGGTTCATCCCTTCCAGAATCGAGACGATCCCCTCGACCGTCATTTCCCGCAAGATTTGCTCCTCCCGCCCCTTGATCTTCAGCTTGCCCGAGGACGGCAGAAAAAACAGGTTTGCCGACCCCACACCATAAATCGTGGCCACAAACGCAACCGCAATCCCGCGGCCCACTTCATCGATGTTGGAGAGGTGCTGCATCACCTGAATCAATCCCAGAACCGCTCCAATAATCCCAATCGTCGGCGCGAATCCACCCGCCGACTCGAACACCTGCGCGATCTTTTCCGACCGCTCCGCTTGATTGTCCAGATCCAACTCCATCATCTTCCGGAGTTCTTCCGGCTCAATCCCGTCCACCGCCAGCATCAACGTCCTCCTCAGAAACGGATCGCTGATGCTCGACAGTTCCGCGTCCAGCGAAACGATCCCGTTCTTGCGTGCCCGCTGCGCAAATCCCACCAGCGTTGACACCAGCGCGCTCGGATCCTCCGCCCGGTCAAAAAATACCGATGCCAGCTTTTTGAATGCGTCCACCACCGTCGCCAACGGATACTGCACCATCACGGCGCCGATCGTTCCACCCAGCACGATAGCAATACATC
>CAVZUP010000005.1:0-7923 GCA_963778255.1 uncultured Acidobacteriaceae bacterium | reverse complement strand
GCCGCGCATCCAGTCATAGGTAGCCAATAGACGATGCTTGCGTGGATGCCCATGTCCGCTGCCGATAAAGGGAAGAAAGAAGGGATATCCAAGCCCAAAAACCAGGCCCAACTGGACGCGGGAGGGCTTCTGTACCGCTTGACAGCGGCTTTTCCCAGTTTGGGGGGTGCGATCCTGGCTGTTTATTTTGTGTTGTTGTGCGGATTGGGCGCGCTTAAGATTCGCTCGCGCTAATAGAGTACGATCAACAGAACACGATCCACGGAGGATATGCGGTGAATGACTCTGGGCCGGAACCACTCCGGCCAACTGAGAAGAAGATTGAGAACGGTGCGGTTTTGCCGACGTGGTTTGCCCGTTTGCTGATCTTCTGCGCAACGATCGTCGTCTTGGCTGTTCTTCCCGACACCGGCCCCGCGCTGCTGGCTCAGGATGCCGTTTCCACCGTTGCCGTCGACGTCAAAGTTGTGACCTTGCCGGTCACGGTTCGCGACAAGAAGGGCAAGATCATCCGCGACCTTACGAAAGACGACTTCACGCTACAGGAAGATGGGCGACCGGAGACCATAAAGTATTTTTCGCAGGACACGAATCTCCCGCTGACCATGGGATTGCTGGTTGACACCAGCCGCAGCCAGGACAGCGTGCTCGAAGCGGAACGCAACGCCAGCCGCGGCTTTTTCGAACAGATGCTGGTGCAGCCCAAAGACAAGGCCTTCCTCATTCACTTCGATCGTGAAGTCGAACTGCTGCAGGATTTGACTTCATCGCGCGAAAAGCTGCAATCGGCGCTCGATTTGCTCAAGCCGTCAACCGACCGCGAGCGTTCGAACGATCCCAATGATCCCTCGAATTCTCCGTCTGGCTCAGACCGGGGCTCGCATCATGGCGGCGGCACGCAGCTTTACGACGCTGTTTATCTGGCGTCGAACGAATTGATGAAAAAGCAGCAGGGCCGGAAGGCGATCATCATTCTTTCGGACGGCGTCGACCGCGGCAGTAAGACTTACCTCGAGAGCGCCATTGAATCCGCGCAACGTGCCGACACCGTGATCTACTCCATCTATTTTGCGGAGGCTCACCGCAACGAGCGTGACCAGCAAGGCGGAGGAATGGGCCGGGGCGGCGGAGGTTACCCTGGCGGTGGTGGTGGTGGTGGCTGGCCCGGTGGTGGCGGAGGTGGCGGTGGTCGAGGCGGCCGCGGCGGACAACGCCGGGAAGAGGAACCGCGCACGGATGGCAAGAAGATCCTGGAGAGAATCTCCAAGGAGACGGGTGGACGCTTCTTCGAAATTACCAAGAAGCAAACCGTGGGCGAAATCTACGACAGCCTTGTCGAAGAACTGCGAATCCAGTACAGCATGGGTTATACGCCCGATAAGGACAGCACTTCTTCCGGCTATCATCACATTCAGTTGACGGTGAAGAAGAAGGAGCTGACGGTGCAAACCCGAGACGGATACTACGCGGATCGCTAGAGTCAGGGCGTCAACTTGCCGCGAGCTCTTCGCGCAGCGCCTTCCCGAGCGCCGCTTGCCGTTCTGCGCTAAGCTTGGCTCCGCCTGAGGTCAGATACAAGACGTCAATCGCCATCTGTCCTTCGGTTTCGATCAGCGCAATCTCAATATTGCACTCGTGTTTCGAGACCAGCGAGCACATACGGTAAAGCAGTCCGGGACGGTCCTGGGTGAGAACCTCGAGCAGTGTGCTATGCGCCGAGCAACGATCGTCGAATTCAATTTGCGTCGCGACCTTGACCTTTGCGCTGTCCGCCTTCTCGGATTTCAAACGCTCTTGCAACATGCGCGCCACGTCGGTTTCTCCTTTGACGACGCTTGCGATGCTCTTTTTCAAGCGCTCCCACTCCTGCAGATTCATTTCCAGGGTGCGAAAGCGATCGGTGAAATAGAAAGTATCGACCACCGTGCCCGCCGCATTTGAAAACGCGTTCGCCTTCACGATGTTCATGCCCCACGCCGCGAGTGCACCCGAGACAGAGGCGAACAAGAAGGGCCGATCCGTGGTGACCAGCGTCAGTTCATACCAGTGACGGATTTGCTTCAGATTCAGTTGGACACCGTCTCGCCCCACTCGTGCGGCCATTTCAGCATGAGCCATAACGTCGGTCGCGCCATGGATTCGCAGATACCGCTGCGGCAAGCCTTCCAGAAAGATATTGAATTTCTTGCCCGCGAGCCTGGCCAGCGAGCGCAGATGATCGAGGTTGGCGGCTCCCACGCTAGCGCCGTCTCTTTCGCTGCCGGTGTGCACACGCTCATCGGCGCTCCGGCTTAGATAATTCGCGCAGGCAATGTAGAGTTGCCAGAGGCTATCCGCTTTCCACGGCGTCATCGCCTCCGGGTTCACGGCTTTGATATCGGCATAGGTCATCAGGCACAGCATTTTCAGCCGCTCGGGAGCTCCAACTTTTTCTCCGAATGACCGCACATTCGCGGGATCGAAAATGTCGCGCCGCATGGCCGCCGACATTTCCAGATGTGCCGCCACCAGATAGCGGACGGTCTCGCGATCGGCGGGATCGAGATCGAGGCGATCGGTGCAACTGTCGGTGAGTTGCACACTCAGTTCGATGTGGCTGTCCTTGGGAACAGCTTTGCCGGAATCATGCAGCAATAAAGCCAGATAAAGCAGCTCCGGCTGCTCGAGTTCGGCTAGCACGCCCGCGAAACGCTGATCCCATTCCGATTTCGATTGCTTCAGACGATGCAGACTTTCGATCGCCAGGAATGAATGCTCATCCACCGTGTAGCGATGGTAAAAGTCGCGCACCACGAGCGCTTCGATTCCTTTCAGTTCCGGCAACAGAAGCGCCAGCAGGCGCAGCGCGTTCATGGCGCGCAGCGCGTCGGCCGCGTGCGGCTGCACCAAGGTTTCCTGCAGGTAAAGCCATAATTCGGCACCCCGCGGAGGCGTCGCTGCCAGCGCCGGCAGGGCTTGCTCGACCTTGAATTCGGTGGTGCTGCTGAGCTTCAGGCCGTGTTCCGCCATGAAATGAAAGAGCCGCAACAGCATTTCCGGATCGCGCAATCCCGCGGGTTGCTGCAGAAAAATCAGTCCATCCACCACCGAGAAGTCATCGTGGGTAACGCGTGACCGCCAGCCCTGGAATTGACGGTACAGTGATGACCACGCAGCGGGAATTTCCTCGAGCAACTGGTTGCAGACGCGGTGGACGCTGCGGACGTGGCCGAAGTAGACGCGCATCCAGTCGGCGGCGTTCGCGATTTCCGCGTCGTTCGCTCCGATGCTGGCGCCAATTTTTCGCGCCGCAGCTTCGTCCTGCGCCTCCCAGGTGAGCGTGTTGTCGTGGCGTCCGTGGCGGAAGTGCAGAAAGCAGCGCACCGACATCTGGAAGTCCAGCGCCTCGGCGAACGCACGCTGCGAGGAAACCGGCAAAAGCGTTTTGGCGTCCGGCCAGACCTTGAGCTTTTCCATCGCGGAAATCAGCGCCAGCCAGTTGGCGACGTTGTAATCGCGCAAACCGCCGGGGCCATCCTTTACGTTGGGCTCGAGATGAAAGACGGTATTGCCAAATTTGTGGTGACGGGCGCGCGTGATATCGCCCAGGTTCTGGATCAGGTTGTGACACTCCCGACCTACCAGGCGCGGAACGACCTTTTCGCGCAGCCTTGAAAAAAGCTCGCGATCGCCCGCGAGGTAGCGGCAGTCGAGTAGAGAGATGGAGAACTCAACATTGTTGGGATCTAACTTTTCGCACTCCGCCAGACTGCGCGTGGCGGGGCTTAGCTTCAGGCGCAGGTCCCACAATTCCTGCGAGAAGCGCCGGATGGGCTCTTTGAATTCACTTTCGGAGTCGGCACCGTCATAGAGAAACAGCAGATCGATATCGGAGTGGGGAAAAAGCCATCCCCGCCCGAATCCGCCGGTGGCCACTAATGCGAAATTTCTGGGGCCGCCTAGATCGGAAGAGTTGGAACTGGAGTCGGAGCTAAAGTTAGAGCTAACGGCGATTTCGTTCCACAGCCGCTGCACCATCGCGTCGACCAGCGCAGTGCGACGCGCGAGCGCCGTCCGGCCTTCACCCGTGACAGAGAATTCCTGCTGAATGGCAGCGGATTCCCGGGCGTAGAGGTCGGCCAGTTCCGTGCGGAGGTTGGCCACGGTGGTCATGCAATGAACGTCTCCCCAAAGTGTCCGGCAGCTAGCGAACTGCGCGCTTAGATCGCGCTGTCGCCTCGTTCGTCGTTGCGAATCCGAATCGCTTCGTCAATCCGCGAAAGGAAAATCTTTCCGTCGCCGATCTTGCCGGTCCGCGCCGCAGTGCTTATGGCCTGCACGACTTTCTCTTTCATCTCGTCGGCGACCACGACCTCGAGTTTCAGTTTCGGGATCAAGTCCACGGTGTACTCGCGTCCCCGGTAAAACTCGGTGTGTCCTTTTTGCCGGCCATGTCCTCTGGCTTCAAAAACGGTCATGCCTTCGACGCCCACCTCGTGCAGCGCGTCTTTTACGGCATCCAACTTTGAAACTTGGATGATTGCCTCGACTTTTGTCATGGTTGTCCGATCCTGGGCATCTTCGTCCGCCGTGATTGCACTTTCATCGATCCAACAACCGAATCATAACAATAGTTGCTATGCGCCTTTTGCGGAAATTGAAACTATTTATGTTGGTGATTGGAAATCCTTATGTGAGCGGCTTTCGACCGGGGGAAGCCGCGGTCCAATTGACGCCGGAGGGCTTTCTGCGATTGGATGGAAGCTGCGTGGTACCTGCCCTCCCCATTCTCGATCCCGACTCGCGGCGGTTTAACCGCCTCGATGCAGTGTGGCTCGCCATCTGGCTTATCTTTCTTGCCGGGCTGGCCATGCTCCCACCGCAGTTCGAATGGCACAAGCAGCTAATTCTCCTCGCCATTGGCATTGTGCAACTGCTGGAGTCGAGGTTGATCGCCCACTTTCCCAAGCGCGGAGTCTTCTACGTCATCCTGCTCAAGATTCTGCTGGCTACGCTGCTGATCGATCACACGGGCGAAGTCGGCATCAACAGCAGTTACTATCCCATCTATTATCTGCCGGTCGTCACCGCGGCCCTTTACTGCGGCACATGGCTGACGCTGCTCTGGACCTTGTTTGCCTCCGCCGCCTACTGCTCGTATCTCTATCCGGCGATGCAGGAATACGATCTGACTCCCGAGGCTTTCGGCTATCTTGCGCTGCGCATCATGTTTTTCTTTCTGGCGGCGATGGTCGTCAACCGCTTCGCGCAGCAGAGCCAGCATCAAACCCAGCTGTACCGCGAACTCGCCGAACGTCTGGCCGAAACCAATCGCCGACTCGAACAGGCGCAGGCGGAAGCGCGGCGCTCGGAACGGCTGGCCGCTCTTGGTCAACTTTCCGCTGGACTAGCGCATGAGATTCGAAATCCGCTGGGCGTTATCAAAGGCTCGGCTGAAATGTTGACTCAGAAATTGCAGGCCTCCGACGAACTTGCCCGTGAATTGGCTGGCTATATTTCAACGGAGGTCAACCGGCTCAGCGCGCTGGTGACCGAGTTTCTGGATTTTGCTCGGCCACTTCATGCGCAGCCGCATCCCGCCGACTTGATTGCGCTTCTTGATCGCGTGCTGCAGGTCGTCGCCGGACGCTTTGCCGGAAAACAGCCGGTGCTGGTCGAGCGCCATTACGCCAGTGGATTGCCACTGGTTCCGCTCGACGAAAGCTTGTGCGAGCAGGCGTTTCTCAATCTGGTGCAGAACGCTTACGAAGCGATGCAGGATAACGAAGACGGCGGCGTGCTGCGGGTTGAGGTTCATCTTGCTATGAAAGATGATCGTGAAGGGGTGGAGCTCTGCCTGGCCGATACCGGCCATGGTGTTCCAGAAGAATTGCGCGAAGAAATTTTCAATCCGTTTGTGACCACGAAGAAAACCGGCGTGGGGCTGGGCCTTTCCATCGTTTCGAAAATCGTGGACGGACATCATGGGTCGATCCATGTCGAGAATGCGCCGGAGGGCGGCGCTGTATTCACGCTTTTCTTTCCGCTGGATGAGACTGTTGAGCCGTACGCAACTGCCGAGGTACGCCCGGCTTGGACGGGCGAGGGCGCCCGTCCTCACACGAACTAACGAGCTAATTCAATGCCTACGATCCTCATCATCGAAGACGAAGCCAAGATGCGGCGGTTGTTGGAGCTGAACCTTGGCGACGAAGGGTTCAAGACGCTCTCTGCGGGCGATGCTGAAACTGGGTTGAAGCTGCTGGCCTCCGAGCCGGTTCATCTTGTTCTTACCGACCTTAAACTTCCGGGCATCACTGGGCTCGAATTTCTGCAAGCCGCCAAACAGCAGAATTCCACGTTGCCCATCGTCGTCATGACCGCGTTTGGGTCGGTTGAAACCGCGGTTGAGGCTATGAAAGCTGGCGCTAGCGACTACGTCCTCAAACCGTTCTCGCTCGCCGAGATGCGGATGGTGGTGCACAAGGAACTCGACAACTCGCGTCTGCGCGAGGAGAATCGCTCGCTGCGCGAAGCCCTGGGACAGAAATACAGCCATCCCAACATCGTTGCCATCAGTCCCAAGATGCAGGAAGTGCTCGCCACCGTCGAGCGGGTTGCGCCGACCAACTCGACCGTGTTGCTCGGCGGCGAGAGCGGAGTTGGCAAAGATCTAATCGCTCGCGCCATTCATGAAAAATCGCGCCGCGCTTCCGGCCCTTTTATCAAGATCAACAGCACCGCGATTCCCGAAAACTTATTGGAGAGCGAACTCTTCGGCTACGAAAAGGGAGCTTTCACCGGAGCCGCCAGCAGCAAACCCGGAAAATTCGAACTGGCCGACAAAGGCACGCTTTTTCTCGATGAGATCGGGGACGTGCCGGCTGTCATTCAAGTCAAACTTCTCCGCGTGCTACAGGAGCGCGAGTTCGAGCGCCTGGGGGGCACGCGCACCATCAAAGTGGATGTCCGGCTGATTGCCGCCACCAACCGCGACCTGCGCGCCGCACTCGAGGATGGAACGTTTCGCGAAGACCTTTATTACCGGCTCAATGTGGTTCCGATCGATATCCCGCCGCTCCGCGAACACAAGGAAGATATCCCGGGACTCGCGAATTTGTTTCTGGCGCGCTTCGCCAAGGATTCCGGGAGAGAAGAAAGAATTACGGGCATTTCGCCTACGGCCATGCAGTTGCTGGTCTCGCATTATTGGCCGGGGAATGTTCGCGAGTTGCAGAACGTCATCGAACGCGCCTGCGCGCTTGCTGCCGGCAGCCAGTTGGAAGCGAGCGACATACAGCTCGACTCGCCGCGCAATCGCGGCGGCGCGGCGTCGGATCGCGACCGCTTCTTGCCCGATGGCATGACGCTTGATCAGTGGGAAGACGAAATGATTCGCGAAGCTTTAAAGCGCGCGGGCGGCAACAAGTCGCAGGCTGCGCGCCTGCTCGGGCTCTCGCGGAATGCGCTGCGGTATCGGTTGTCGAAGATTGGCATCGACGACAACGAAGCGGAGTGAAGCGCGTCATCGGATCGTCGAATCATTGGATCATCGGACAATCCGGCGACCGAAGACGTTGTTCAATCCTGCTACTGAAGTTTCTGGGCTGCTGCCTGCAGCCTGGAAGCAATCGCGACCTTGCGAAGCATGTAGCACAAAGTACCCAGCCCGCCTACGAAGAGAAGCAGGAACAGCCCGATGATGCTCCACTGCGGTGCAACTGCCAGCTGATTGGGGCTGAAGTAGGGCGCAAGGGCAAAGTTCCGCAGCAGGTCGCGCATGGCGATCATCACGGCCACGGTCAGCAGGCCGCAGCTTATTCCGATCACGATTTGCCGCTTCGGAAACTTGCCGGATTTCGCCATGACCAGATGCGCGACCGCAGCCAGTGGCAGAAGCAGTCCAATCCCTAACAAGGCGGTCCCCAGGCCGTTGCCGCCGAC
>CAVZUP010000004.1:0-10618 GCA_963778255.1 uncultured Acidobacteriaceae bacterium | reverse complement strand
TTCGCGGAAGGTGGTGAGCAATTGTTTTTTCAAGGGCCGCAACAGCAGGAAATAGACGAGCAGGAACAACAGGATCAACGCAGCGTAGCGCACCATGCTGGACCAGTCGTTGAGAAGGACGCGAACGCGCTCAACCTTGGTGGGCGGAGCCGGGGTCTCGACGGCCGGCTGATCGAAGGACAGGTTCTCGACGGTGAGGGTATCGCCGCGGGTGACATCGACTCCGATGGCGGCTTTGGCTAGCTCTTCGATTTGTTTGAGCTCATCGGGCGTGCGTTTTCTGCGGGACTCGGAGCGCTTGCCGTTTTCCTGTTTGACGTCGACCGCATCGTCGACGAGCAAAGCAGCGGAGAGTCGGCGAATGCGGCCGGCCGGCTCCACGGTGTGGCGGACGACCTTGTTGACGGCGAAGGTATTGCTTTCGCTGCTGGAAATCTGCATGCCGTCGCCATCGACGGGAGCGGGCTTGGCGGTGGCGGCGCTGCCGGGGACGTTGCTGGAGGTTCCGGGAACGCCGCCTCCGGCGACGCTGCCGCCGATTTGCTCCTGCGATTTTTGCGAAGCCACGGCGACGGCGCTCTTGGGATCGTAAGTTTCCTGGCTCTCTTCGGTGCTGGTGGGGTCGTACTCCACATTTACGCTGGCGCGCACGTGCTGCGGGCCGACGACGGGTTCGAGGGTCTGGAGCAGTTTGGCGGTGTACTCCTGTTCGACGCTTCCGTCACCGGAAGACGCGCCATGCTGCGGTATGCCCATAGGACGGTTGGTGTCGGAATCGATTACGGTTACGTTTTCGGGGCCTAATTTGTCGACCGCGCCGGAAACCAGGCGGGCGATTCCCATTTGTGTTTCCTGGGAAAGGCGGCCGGAACGGAGCTTAAGAATGACCGACGCTTTGGCGGGACGTTCACGATCGAGGAACACGGAATCGGTGGACATCACGAGATGGACGCGAGCGCTTTCGACATCGCGCAGAGTCTGGATGGAGCGCTCGAGTTCGCCCTCGAGGGCGCGCTGGTAGTTTACTTTTTCGTCGAACTCGGTTTGTCCCCAGTTGAGTTTGTCGAAGAGCTCGAAGCCGAGGCGGCCGCTGCGGGGCATACCGTCGGAGGCGATTTCCATGCGGCTGGAATCGAGCTTGTCGCTGGGAACGTTGACGCCTTTGCCATCGGTGGAAATCTGATAGGCGATGTTTTTCGCCGCGAGCTTGGCGCCCAGGGCCTGGGCATCGGAGGGCTCCATGCCGGTCATGAGGGGGACGTAGTCGGGCGTGGAGATGAGGTGCGCAAAGGCGGCCAGGACGGCAATGGTCAGCACGACTGCTCCGACGAGCAGCGCACGCTGGGTGCCGGAGAGACCTTTGATGAAGTCCGTCAGTTGCTTCTGCACTTGGTCCAGTGATGGCATAAGGTTCAATGTCTGTCAGTACCCTGAACTAGAACTGCAACTTCGAAACTTCCTGGTACGCGTTCACGATCTTGTTGCGAACCTGCATCATGAGTTGAAAGGCGATGTCGGCCTTTTCGACGGCGATCATGACGTTGTGGACATCCTGCCGGTCACCCTGGACGAGCTCGGTGACCTTCTGATTGGAGTTATCGCTGAGGTCGTTGACCTCGCGGATGGCATCCCTGAGCGAATCGCCAAAGCCGCCTTCGGCTCCGGAATTTGAGGGCGTGGTGGGATTGGTCGGCAGAGTCGATGGGAAAGCCGGCAGTCCGGAAGTGATGGTGTTGTTCATCTCTTTATCCTTGAATACCTATTTCAGAAGCTCGATCGATTGCTGAATCATCTGCTTGGACGCGGTGATGGCGGACGCGTTGAGCTGGTAGGAGCGAACGGCTCCCATCAAGTCGACCATCTCCTGAATGGGATTGATGGCCGGGTACGCGACGTAGCCTTCTTTGTTGGCGTCGGGGTGGCCGGGATCGTAACGCATCAAGGGGGGAGTGGGATCGTCCACGACGCGCTGCACGCGCACGGCCGGTTGAGCGCCGTTGAGCGTGGGATGAAAACCGGCCAGCATCATGCGAAACGGCAGGTTGCCGGGAGTCGAAAACACGACTTCTTTGCGGCGATAGGGACCGCCGGTGGGCGTGTGCGTGGTTTCGGCGTTGGCCATGTTGGCGGCCACGACTTCGGCGCGCTGCCTTTCGGCGGACAATGCCGATCCACTGATTTCAAGCGTCGAGAACATGCTCATCACTTGCCTCCTTCATTGATGGCGCTCAGCAATTGGTGAAACTCATGCTGCAGCAACTGAACGCTCATGCCGAACTGCATCTGGGTTTCCGCCAGCAGCAGCCCTTCGCGGTCGAGGCTGACGTTGTTGCCGTCGGGGCGTTCGAGCAGTCCGGGGACGGAGCGGGCGACGGGAAGGAAATTTCCTTCGGAGTCGCCGGCGGCCACGGCGCGGTTGAGTTCGCTGCGAAAGTCGAGATCCTTGGCGTGGTAGCCGGGAGTGTCGACGTTCGCCATGTTTGCGACCACGAGCTTATGGCGTTCGGACGTGACATCCAGAGCCTTCTCCAGCAGGTTCATCATGGGGGTGGAAATGTCGTTCATGCGTACCTCCTTGGGGGCAGACCGTGTTCACGAATCTTGTTGCGGATTGTCCGCAGGCTTACGCCGAGCACTTCGGCGGTGCGGGTGCGATTGCCGCCGGTGGAGCGCAAGGTGGCTTCGAGCAGCTGGCGCTCGACTTCGCGCATGGACGCTCCGGTTGGGGGAAGGCCGGCTGGAATCGGGGGCTGGGTGCGGGAAACGACTGCGGCGGCGAGTTCGGTCTTCAAGTAATCGGGACCGATCTCGGGGCCGTCGCTCAAGGTGACTACGCGGCGCATGAAATTTGCGAGCTCGCGCACATTGCCGGGCCAGGAGTGCACTTGCAGCCCGTTGACAAAGTCGGGATGCAATTGCGGTACGGGACGGCCGGCTTCGCGGGCGAACTTGCGGGCGAAGAAATCGGCGAGGACCGGGATATCGGTGCGGCGGTCGCGCAGGGGAGGAAGCGACAGCGGAATTACGTTGAGGCGATAGTAGAGGTCGGCGCGGAACTTCCCTTGCTCGACCATGGTGGGCAGCGAGATGTTGGTGGTGGCGACGATGCGGATGTTTACGTGCGTGCTGCGCGTGTCTCCGAGGCGTTCAAACTCGCGCTCTTGCAGGGCGCGCAACAATTTGGGCTGCAAGTGAATCGGCATTTCACCGATTTCATCGAGCAGCAAAGTGCCACTGTCGGCTAGTTCGAATTTTCCGGGTTTGGAGACGGCGGCGCCGGTGAAGGCTCCGCGAACGTGTCCGAAGAGTTCGCTTTCGAGGAGATGCTCGGGGACGGCGGCGCAATTCACGGCGACGAAGGGCTTGGCGCGACGGTCGCTGTTCTCGTGGATATAGCGCGCGAAGAGTTCTTTTCCGGTGCCGCTTTCGGCTTCGATGAGAACGTCGGCGCCGGTTCTGGCGGCGTGACGGGCGCGCTCGAGCGCACGAAGGAGGTTGGGGGAGGCGCCGACGATGGCTCCGGAGGGAGTGGCGTCTTCCGCGTGACTGGCCGCGAGGCGCATCACGCGTGCTACGGCGGACTGCAACTCTTCAAACGAAATGGGTTTGGTCAGGTAATCACATGCGCCGCCGCGCATGGCTTGCACGGCTTCAGGAACGCTGCCGAAGGCGGTCAGGACGATGACCGCGGTGGAGGGGCAAGATGTGCGGAGCGAGCGCATCAAGAGCAATCCGTCGCCATCGGGCATGCGGACATCAGTGACGACGAGCGGGAAACGCTCGGCGGCCAGCTTGCGCATGGCTTCGGCAGCGCCGGCGGCGACTTCGACGTGCCAGCCTTCGCGCTGGAAGTTGGTCCGCAGCGCCATGCGCATGCCGGGTTCGTCATCCACAATCAATACCGACTTCACGGTGGGGTCACTCATAAAACGGGAAACTCCATACGAAATGTTGTGCCTCGGCCGAATTGACTTCGCACGTTGATGGTGCCGCGGTGCTGCTCGACGATGCGCTGGCAGACCGTTAAACCTAATCCGGGAGTTTGCCCGGTGGTGGTAAATCCCATGTTGAAGATGTGGAGGAGATCTTGCGGCTGGATGCCGCTGCCGGTGTCGGCGAACTCGATGATGGCGGTTGGCCCGGCGGCCGCTGTCTTGACCATGGCAGTAATGTTGATTGCGCCACCGGGCTCGGTGTGGCGCAGCGCGTTGCAGGCCAGGTTCAGGACGATCTGCCGCAGGCCGCTGGAATTGCCGGTGATCTCGGCGTCTTGCAAAGTTTCCCGCAGCGTCAGGTGCACACCTTTTTGCTGGGCCAGGGGACGGATAAACTCGACTGCGCCCCGGAGGGCCGGACCAAGCTCCAGCGGGCCCATCTGCTGGGCCGCGGGATTGTGGAAGCTGAGCACGTTGTTGACGGTGGCGGAGAGCGAGCGCACGCCGGCGCGGAGGTGCTGCACGCAGCGTTGCGAATCGTCGTTCAGTCCGGCATCGCCGGCCAGACATCCGGTGAGCAATTCAAGGCTGCCGAGGGGATTCCGGATCTCGTGGGCCAGGACGGTGGCCATTTCCGCGAGGGCGACGATGTTGCGGGAATTCTCGCGCTGCTGCTCCATATTTTTTTGAGCGGTGACATCGGTAATGATGAGAACCAGACAGGACGAATCAGCGGCGCGCTTTTTTCTGGCGGGGCTCGTCATGCGGCTGTAGCGAATCGCCAGACAGATCTTGCGTTCATCTTTTTCCAGCGTGACTTCCTGTTCGTAATGCTGCTCCCAGGATTCGCAGCACACGTTCTTGACCGCGGTTTGCACGGTGGCGGGAAGAGCTTGCCATCCGGCGGGTTCGAGGGCATTGAGGAGGCGGCGCGCTTCGGGATTCAGCAGGATCACTTCTTCGTTGCGCGCTTCGAGCACGGCTACACCGCAGGGCAGAGCATCGAGAATCTGACGCAACAGGGCGCGCGTGCGTTCGGTTTCGGCTACGCTCGAGGCGAGGGCGCGATTGCGCTCCTCAAGTTGACGGCGCAACTCGGCAACTTCTTCGTGCAACTGGCGGTGAGAATCTTCGAGGCGGTTGGCGGCGCCGATGAAGGCAGTGAAGGCATCGGCGAGGTGGCCTTCGGCGATTTGTCCTTCGGCTTGTCGTCCTTCGGTGAGCATCGGCATGTCGATCACAGCGCGCATTGGATTCTCGTGAGAACTAGGCAACATCTGCCTAGTTGACATGCAACATGTCTGCCAAATGGCGGGAAGCTCCTCCGGGCGATGTCGAAGGTAACTGGAAAGCGTTGGGAGAATTCTCCACTTGCCGCTCGAGAAACTTTTGTTTGGTGCGGGTAAAGGCTTTCAGCACGGGGTACAAGGGGGTTCACGGAGGAACTCGGAACTTAGTTAGGCAGGACTTCTCTAAGGAGAAAGCCACTTTTGGCCGATTGTTATTCAATCAAGAATCAGCGGTAAAAATGGACGTGCAAAATTTGAGGATGTCCGCGCGACGATTTGTTAGTTGGAGATTAGAACGATTACGTTTTGCTTGTGTTTCGCTGGAGCGTGTGCTACTAGATGATTCTGCTCATCGATAGCAGATCGCGATGGCAAGTCGCGACCGCAAATCGTCGAGAGCAAGAAGTTGGAGAGCAATATCCAAGTGACGGAAGAAATCCACAGCTACGGATACCGGACGCCGCGTTTCCCCACGGATTTCAATTTCACGCTACAGACCGGCGATCGACTTCCGGCGCTGCTGGAGGCGCACTGCTGCGATCTCAGCGAGGATGGAATGGGGGCGGAGATGGCGGAGATGCTGGAGATTGGAGCGAAGGTGACGTTGATTCTGACGTTGCCGGGGAGTTCGACGTCGATGAGAATCGCGGCGCGGGTGGTGGCTCGCCATTTTGACGGATACGGTTTTGCTTTTGTTTTTTCATCGCAGAGCGAGTGCGATTATATTCAGCAATATCTCGCGACGCTGCGTTAGCGGGCTGCGGTCCAATCTTCTTTCCCTCTTTATTCGTTGCTCCTTTTCTGCTTTTTTTCTTCTCACCCTTTGGCATATCCCGTGCAATTACCGCTAGGCAGATATTGCCTAGCGCTCATTCATTTCTAACAAAACTCAGCGGGCTGAAGCGCAGGGAGCGCGGCTCCAAAGGAAGTTCATATGGCCGAAATCACCGCGGGTGGGGTTCAGAATGCGGGCGTTGACGGAGCGGCATCCGCCGACCCGAATCTCGATCTTTTGCTGGGAGTCGATCTCGATCTGACCGTGCGGTTCGGACAGTGCGTTCGCCCGCTGAGGGATGTCCTCGATTTGAACGCGGGGGTGACGATTGAGCTCGATCGGGACGTGAAGGAGCCCGCCGATCTTCTTCTGGGCGATAAGATCATCGCGCGGGGAGAAGTGGTGGTCGTCGATGGCAGTTACGGTCTGCGAATCACGGAAGTGGTGGACGCGCGACAGCGGATTGGAAAGATCTAGATTTGGCTGCGAGGCCGTAAGAAGCTTACCGCACTCCGTCAGCGGCTAAAGCCGGCACTGACAAATATGGCTTTTATCGCAGCGGTAAACCGCTGCGCCACCCAAAGGCAAGACCAAAAGCGAGTTTTCCCGCAGCCTCTGAAGTCGTGCCCTTCCCAATTCGTCGATGGAGTGAGTCACCGCAGGCTGTGAAGTTGTGTTCTTCCCGAACCCCTCACGCCAGAATTCTTCTTGGTTAACCGGCGGCGGCGCCGTGGGCGTCTTTCTCTTGCGCTTGCTTGGCGGCTTCGAGGAAGGCTTTAAGGGCCTCTTGATCCTCGGAGAGCATTCTTGAGAATCTTATGCCATTGCCCACCTGGGGGTCGCAGGTAGCCACGGTGGCGGCGACCAAGACAATGGTGTCGACGGAAAGGGAAAGCTGCAGATCGAGGTTCGTGCCGACAGGGAATGGGTAAACGGTCTCGATGTAGCAGCCGCCCAGGCTGAGATCGGAAGTAGCTCCCCGGATCGGACTGCCGATTGTATCGCCCTGTATCTCAATCGGTACAGCGATCTTGATTCGCTCATATCGGCGACGCTCATTATCGCGGGTGTTGCGGGTGCCGCTGGCGTCACGCTCGCTCATGGTCCGTTGCCTCCCTCGGGGAGTGCACATACAAATACGGCATTTTATTACTCTTGCATGGACGGCAAACACCGGATGTGACCGATATCACATACTCGTTTTACAAAAGTAATCCGCTGTCTCGGGATGAGGATTGCCAGTGCTTGATTAGCCGAAGATTAGGCGAGGAACGTGCAGTTGCAATGAGCATGATTACAATGAACCGGAAACCGTTGTGGATACACACGAGCGGCCCAGGCTGGATACGGCGCGCCTGGAACTCGGCATGGCGAGTCGGCGCGGAGGGGTTCACGGGCCAGGCTGGCGCACAAAGCTATCGGGCGAGTCCGGGGCTGATTCTGGAGCCAGTCCGGGTCCGGGGCAAGCTGGTGGTGATGGGCAGGAATCAGACCATGAAAATGCTGATCCAGGCTGCCTCGCACCGTGCTTCGGGACAGTAGATTTGGTGTCGGGCGGAAGATGGTGGGAAGGTCCGGCAGGGCGCCGACACTACCTTCTTCCCAGCGGTCTGCCCTCAGCGGCTGAAGCCGGCACTGAAAATAAGGCATTTATCGCAGCGGTAAACCCTCCACCCCATCACGCCAAAACCGGGCGTGCCGGGGGCCCCGGCGCTGCGCCACCCAAAAATAAGAACAAAGCCGGCTATTTCAGCAAACTGTAAAGCCCCCATTGATTCTGCCTCCAGTCCACTCCGCCCAGGTCGGGATGACAGACCTATTTGGCGAATTTGTAGGGCAGCACACCCGGCGACTGAGGTAGCTTCTAGTCGAAGCACGTTCGTTACCTTGCCGCTGACACTCTGGTAAGGCATTCTTCGGAGTGATGTGGGAGATTGAATACCTTGAAGGCTTGGAACCGGGGGACCGACGACCGGAGTCGATCTGCGCCTGCGTGGCCAAGCTTTTTCAAGTGAGACAGACGGAAGTCGCGCTGCTGGAACTTAGCGGGATCATGCTGAATTTTCTATATCCTGTCGAGTTGCGCACGGCGGGGGCGATTCCGCTGGCGAGTTCATCGGTGGCGGCGCGCACGGCGCGGACCAACCAGGCGGAAATTTTCAACGGCTTCACGGAAGTGAAGCACTTCTCCGTTTTTGAATTGGTGAAACTGGGGAACACGGGACTGGACGAGCAGGTCATTCAGAAGCTCATGTCGGCGCCGGTTCCGGCCTGGCACGGAGAAGTGATCGGCGTGATTCAAGTCTCGCGCAAGGCTCCGCGGCCGGCGGCGGCGGGACCGGATTTTACTCCCGAGGATCTGCGAAAGCTGGTTTCGGCTGCGCGATTCGTGGGAAAACTTCTGTCGAAGAGCCGGGGCTTTGCCGAGGCGGCCTCAAGCTAGCTCGTCGACATTGTGCGGATCTTCACCCTCCGGATGTAAATCGTCACCCTCTTGATCTTGCGGAGAATCGCTGTCTTCCTCTTTCGCTTCGGGCGGAGGCTGGTCCTGGGTGCGGCGGCGGTGTTGATCGGACGAGGCAGGAGAGCGGTGGTGCCGCGAGTTTTCGGTGGGGACCACCGGTTCGAGCCGCTCCGGTATGGAGAATTGATCCATACAACCTCATTGGGACAAATCCGCCGGTCATGGCAATCATGCCATCACTCCTATCGGCAATTACAGCGAAAAACGTTAAGCGCCTTGAATTGGGCACGAAAGGTACCTTTCGTGCGGAGTCAGGAAAGTGATAGCTTTTTGCAACGGCGGTGTGGGGACATGCAGACTAACGAATACGATCTGGTGGTGATTGGGAGCGGTCCGGCGGGACAGAAGGGCGCGATTTGCGCGGCTAAGATGCGCAAGAAGGTCGCGATCATCGACCGGCGGCTGACGATGGGAGGGGTCTGCGTTCACACCGGGACGATCCCCAGCAAGGTGATGCGCGAGGCGGTGCTTTATCTGAGCGGGTTGCGGCAGCGGTCGTTTTATGGACGCGGGTACGTGGTGAAAGACCGGATTGCAATGTCAGATCTGGTGCTGCGGGCGCAGGCGGTAATGACTCGGGAAGTGGACGTGATCAAGGCGCAACTGCGGCGGAATTATGTGACCGCGCTGGAAGGCGATGCGCACTTCGTCGATGCGCATACGGTTGAGATTGTGAATGAAGACGGGGTGCAGCACATTCGGGGAGAGAAGATCCTGATTGCTTGTGGCACGCGGCCGGCGCACATTGATGGGATTCCGGTGGATGGGAAGCGCATTTTCGATTCGGATCAGGTGCATTGTCTGGAGGAGATTCCGCGGGAACTGATTGTGGTGGGGGCGGGGATTATCGGGCTGGAATATGCTTCGATGTTCGCGGCGCTGGGGGTGAAGGTGACGCTGCTGGATCAGCGTCCGACGCTGCTGGATTTTGTGGATCGGGAAATTATCGAGAGTCTATGTTTTCAGTTGCGGCAACTGGGAACCGTGTTTCGCCTGGGCGAAAAAGTGGTTTCGGTGGGATTCGACGAAGAACGCGACAAAGTGTTTGCGCTGCTGGAGAGTGGAAAGAAAGTCCGCGGGCAGGCGCTGCTGTACACGATTGGACGGACGGCGAACAGCGACAAGCTGCAGATCGAGGCAGCCGGACTGAAGGCAGAGGCGCGAGGCAAGCTGGCGGTGAACGAACATTTTCAGACGGTGGTTCCGCATATTTACGCGGCGGGGGATGTGATTGGATTTCCGGCGCTCGCGAGCACTTCGATGGAACAGGGGCGGCTGGCGGGCTGCCATATGTTTGGCAAGCCTAGCCGGATGCTGCCGAATCTGATTCCGTATGGCATCTATACCATTCCGGAAATTTCTATGGTGGGGGCGACCGAGGAGGAGCTGACGCGGAATAAGACTCCTTATGAGGGCGGGCTGGCGCGGTATTCGGAACTGGCGAAGGGGCAGATGCTGGGCGACGATCAGGGGCTACTGAAGATTTTGTTCGATCCGGAAACGCTGAAATTGCTGGGCGTGCACATTATTGGAGACCGGGCGGCGGAGATTGTCCACATCGGACAAGCGGTGCTGACCATGGGCGCTACGATCGAGTATTTTCGGGATGCGGTATTTAACTATCCGACTTTGGCCGAGGCTTATAAGGTGGCGGCGCTGGATGGGCTGAATAAGCTTTGAGTTCATTTGGGACGCTGGCTGTCGGGAAGCCCACTTCTCGAAAGGCGCGAGAAGTGGGGCACCCCCTTCTTCTTCTTCTTCTCTGCCAACACGAAAGGACCCGGACGCGCGCCTCGGAGATGTGGGCCACCCGCCAAAACCCTCCGACGGCGCTCGGCTCCTAGCCGAGGAAAAGCCTGAACTCCATCAAGCAATCAGCTTGTTTTCTACAGGTTCGCGCACGCTAACGCGTAAACCGCCCATTTTTCGCGCTTCTCCCGTCTAGCTCGCTGATCCCACGCGCGTTAACGCGCGTTAACCCGCGTTAACCGGAAGTTGCTCTGCAGCTCCCATTCGGGGGTGACGTGTCGTAGCGTCAACCCGATGCCGTAGGCAGCGTGCTTGCACCACCACACTGGCGGGGCAGGCCGGGCAG
>CAVZUP010000003.1:0-7010 GCA_963778255.1 uncultured Acidobacteriaceae bacterium | reverse complement strand
ACACAACTTTACGTATTGCTAGTCGTTGGCGAACAACTTGCTACTGGGTGACCTCGATTCGTCGTCCGCAACGACTCCCCGAACGACCAACGACTAACGACCAGCGACCAGATTGACAAACAACCGCACCGCCCCGGGAACGCCCGCCGGCAGCTGCCGGAAGAACGCATAGCCGGTGTAAATGTAAGTCCCCTTGCCGTAATGCGCGACCAGCAGTCCGCCCTTCTGCTCGCCTTCGCCAGGGTCGTGCGACTCCAGCAGCGGAGTATAGTTTGAGTCCCACTGGGACATGAAGTAGAGGCCGCGCTCCTGCACCCAGCCGTCGAAATCCTTCTGGGTAATCTCGTTCGGAGAATGAAAGATCGGGTTGGCCGGATCAAGAATTCTTACCGGCGCCTCTTCCACTGACACGCGAGCTCGGCTGAGCGTGGCCGGATACGGCGTGTACTTGCCGGCATTGAAATCGATTGGCGAACCAAAGGATCCCATGGTGTTGTACTGCACGACCAACCGCCCACCATTCTCTACGTAGTCGAGCAACCGCTTGTTGTTGTCGATAACCTCTTTTTGCGTGTCGTATGCGCGAATTCCCAGCACGATCGTCGGAAATTTGCTCAGGTCCTCGGTCGCCAACTTGTGCGCGGGAATCAGGGTGACATTCATTCCGATCTGTTCGAGCACCGTCGGAATGTCGTCGCCCGCGCCCATGATGTAACCGACCTTCAGGTCTTTGGGAACCTTTACATCGACGATGCTGACGAGTTGTATGGCGGGCTGATAGTAGTAGAAAGTGCCGAGGTCTTCGCGCGTGACGACCGAATAGCCCTCGCCGTAGTTTTTCTTGCCACCGGTGAGTTCTGCGCGAATATGGGTTTGGCCTTCCTTAAGTTCCGAAGGGAAGACTTGGAAGGAGGCGTCCTGGGATTTGTCTTTCGGAATCTCGACCGATTCACGACCCGGATCCGCCCGCCAACCCTCGGGAACCTTCAGCGCAATCTGCGCCTGGGAACCGCTGCTCCGATCGCGAGCCGTGCTCTTCACGCTTCTGCTGCCGTGCAGGTCCGTCGGGATCACGTCGCTCGATGGCGCCAATGCAACCGAGAATGCGGGGCCGATTGCCAGCGGATGCTCGCCTTCACTGCCATCGGGCCATTTGAAGCGCACCATGACTGGAACTTCAATGGAACCGGTAAGTCCCTGATATTGATATTCCATGCGCACGTGAAACGGAGCCGGAGGGAAGGGAAGCGTTTGATATTGCGGTTCGTCAATTGTGTTCAGCGTATCGCGCTCGGGATCGTGGCGATGCCAATAAGGGCGGGTGTACCCGGCTTTGTCGCAGAGCGTCACGCGGAAGTCGAATTCAGCCGTAGAAGGCTTGTCTCTACTCCCTTCGCTTTCTACGGTTCGCCGGCACCCAGGCGCGTCCAAGATCATCTTCGCCGAGACGACGATCCCGCTCCTGGCAAAGCCGTCTGACTTCACGGCGACACTTTCTCCGGGAACGGCCATCGTCGCCAATTCTGGAGAAGACGCGGGTGGGACGTCGACTGTTGCTGTCAACTCAACCCCGAGCGCTACGTTTGCCGCTTGTTCGAATTGGTCACGCTTCGTTTCGAGTTCAGACTCCAGCCACTCCTTCGCGCTTCCTGATAACGACGATTGCCGAACTTTCTGCAGCAGATCGTCAGCCGCTCTTCGTCCGCTCAATAGTGCTGTGATGCCGGCGGTCGAGTTGATCTCTGCACTGTTCTCCGCTTCAGAGACCTTTTGCTGGATCTCAGCAAGCGAGGCAGGCAGCCACGGCAGCTCATTCCCTTCGTTGCCTAGCCGCGAAACCAGCCCGGACAGGCTGGTATCAATTCCGTCAAAGAAATCCTGTTCGTGCCCATCCTTATCTTTATCTTTCGGCGATTCCACCACCGAATCAATCAGCTTGTAGAACGCAAATCGGTCGCCTTTGGGAATCGAGATGTCCCCTAGCCCCTGTGATTCCTGATGGCGCAATCCCTCCACGGCAAACTGCACATACGACATCCCCAACAAGGGATCTTCCTTGCCGGTGTTCAGCTTGACGGTGTAATTGGCGGGGTCACAGGTTGAAGCGCCGAAGCCGCACACGTTTCCGATGTATAGCTTCTTCGGCTGCCAAGGTTCGAGACCTTCTTTGATCTGCTCGGGAAAACGCTTGGGATCGGCCGCCGCTCGGAAAGCCTCTTTTGTCAAGATCGCCGACGCCTGATGGTGGCCGTGCCCGTCGCGGTCCGTGCCTGAAAACCGCGCCACCAGCACATCTGGGCGGAACGTCCGAATCACCCGCACTATGTCGGCCAGCGCCACATCATGCCCCTGCCATTTCTGAAATGTTTCTTCTGGAGTTTTCGAATACCCGAAATCCGCCACTCGCGAAAACCGTTGCTCCACGCCGTAGTAGCGGTCGGCTGCCAACACCTCCAGCGTCCGCACCACACCCAGCACATCGAACAGATTGCTGCCGAGTTTGTTTTGTCCACCTTCGCCGCGGTTGAGGGTCATCAGCAGTGTCGAGACGCCTTTGCCTCGCGCCTCCAGTGTCAACATTCCGCCATCTTCATCGTCGGGATGTGCGTCGATCTGCATCAGCCGCCCAGTCGTCTGCAAGCGGCGCAGCATCAGCTTCACTCCCGCTGCGCCCGTTTCCTGCGGCAGCGGCTCATAGTAGTGATCGACGCCATGTGCACTATGATCGGCGCTCTTGCTCGGTGTTTTTTCCGGGGTCTGCGCGGCGATTGATCTCGCGGTGACAGCGGCTAGCAGCCCAAGCAGTGCCGCGGCCGCGACATATTTGCGCACTAATCCGCACCCGAATTTCTTACATATTGGAGACATCACCATTGGATTA
The DNA here is from genome assembly GCA_963778255.1 of uncultured Acidobacteriaceae bacterium. Classification (GTDB taxonomy): domain Bacteria; phylum Acidobacteriota; class Terriglobia; order Terriglobales; family Acidobacteriaceae; genus Acidiflorens. The sequence continues at coordinate 4,129 of CAVZUP010000003.1, read as the reverse complement.
ATCTTCCCTAAAGAAAGGAGCAAATATACCGCGCCGCCCTACTTGCTCATTCCCTGCGCGGTCGCGAATTTCTGCTGGCAGTCCGCCGCCGCTTGCACAATCTGATGGAACTCCGCATCGCCGCGGACGCCCGCCAGCAGCGGATCCGACTGCAACGCCTGATGCGCGCAATAATTTCCGGCGACGGCCTGGCGCAGGAACGCGAACGCAATCTGCTTCTCGCCGCAGGCCGCCAGCAACGTTCCCTGCGAATACTTCAACTCCGGATCCTGCTCCGGCAATAAATCGCTCTGCGCCTGCTCAGCAAGCCGGTGGATCTCCTCGGCCGGCGCTTTGTTCAGGCAAGCTTGCAGTAAGCCTCGCATCCACGTTGGATTCTCCGTTACCTTCTGCTCCGCCTGCTGCGCTTCCGCCATCTTTCCTTGCCGCATCAACACAAAGACTCGCGTTGCATTCGACCACTCCGAGCCGGCATCGAGGTTGAGATACTCCATGGCTCGCGTTGATTTGCCTTGCTCAAAAAATGCGAACGAGCACGAACGCCAGTTGTAATTTTTCGAATCGATTGCCAGCGCCTTGTCGCACTCACTCTGCGCCTCGTCCAGCAAACCGGCGTAGCGCGATACATACGCCAGCGAATAATGCGCGAAGGCATTGTCGGGACGTTTCTGCACCAGCGCGCGCGCGTCGTTGTAGGCTTTGTCGAGGTTTCCGGTCTCGACTTCATTCGCCGCCATGAATCCAGCGGCGCCTACTCTGCCGGGCTCCAGCGCAAGCGCGTGCTGGTAGGCCGCATTCGAGCGCTGATAGCCCGCTGATCCGCCGCCTGAGTAAATCGCGTCGAAGTAGTAGCGCCGCCCTAGCGCTTCCCAAGCTGGCGCGTAATTTGGATCGAGCGCCACGGCCCGCTCAAGGAGCGCAATCGCATCTCTGTTGTTTTGCCCATCGTGCGCCATGGCAACGCTGCGCAAGAACAGGTCGTAGCCTTCGCGATTTGCGGGAGCGCTGCTGGCTTCCTCCGCAGCCTTACTGACGCCCAACGCCGGGACCAATTCCAGCCTGACTTTTCTGGCCATCTGATTCCGCAATGCGAGCAGGTTATCGGCCGGCGAGGCTAATGTGCCCGTCCATATGAGCCGGTTGTCTTTCACCTCCACGGCTTCGAGCGTGACCTGCACCGTCTTGTCATGACGCAGAAAGTGCCCCACCACGACGGTGCCCACGCCCAGTTCGGCTCCAGCCTTTGCTGGTTCGGCTTCGGAGTTGGCATATTTCTGCGTTGAAGTTGAAGGGCGGATTTCGAGGGAATGGGAATAGGTGAGCGCGTTGGCAATTTCATCCGCCAGCGCAAAGCGCAGGAACTCGCTTTCCGCGTCATTGTTAATGTTTTGCAGCGGCAAGACTGCGATCGTCCGGTTTTCCGCCGATGCTGCTGGCGTCCGATGCCGAAGGAACCATACCGCACAGATTGCCGTCGTCGCCGCCAGCAGCGCGGCTATTCCAGCAATTAACGCAGTGCGCATCGAACTCGACTTCTGGAACGTTTTCGTCCCTACGTGCAGGCCGCTGACGTGACGGAGCCCGCTCCGCAAGGTCGGTTCCGTCCCCTTCTTCAGCTTCACCAGATCGGCCTTCATCTCCGTCGCGTTCTTGTAGCGGAGGTTGCGGTCCTTCTCCATGGCTTTTCCGATGACGGCTTCGAGGTCCGCCGGGACCGCCGGATTAATCGAACGCGGCGACGCCGGCTTTGAATTGATCACCGCATGGAGAGTGGTCACCACATTCGTTCCGGTGAACGGCTTCTTGCCGGTGGCCATTTCGAACAGCACCACGCCGAACGAAAATATGTCGCTGCGCACGTCCAGGTCTTCCGAACGCGCCTGCTCGGGCGACATATATACGGCCGTTCCTGGAATCACTCCCACTTGCGTCAGCGATTCCTCCAGCGACGAGTCTGTGCTGGTGCCCACGGTCGAATCCTTGGCCAGCTTCGCCAGGCCAAAGTCCAGAACCTTCACCTGTCCGTTCGGGGTCAGAAAAATGTTTGCCGGCTTGATATCGCGGTGCACAATTCCCTTGGCATGGGACGCTGCCAGCGCGTCTGCGATCTGCACGGCAATGTCGAGCAGATCTTCAAGTTCGAGGGCCTTGCCATGGATCCGCTGCTTGAGGCTTTCGCCTTCGAGCTTCTCCATCACGATGAACGGATGGCCGTTGTTGTCCTCAATGTCGTGGATGGTGCAGATGTTGGCGTGGTTGAGCTGGGAGGCGGCGCGCGCCTCGCGCGTAAACCGCTCCAGCGAGCGTGGATCTTTCGCCAGATGTTCGGGAATAAACTTCAGGGCGACGTGGCGACCCAAGCGGATGTCTTCCGCTTCGTAAACCACTCCCATTCCGCCGACGCCGAGCTTCGACAGCACGCGGTAATGGGAAACCGTTTGGCCAACGATCTCCATAGAAGTGTGGCGCGGGCGCCCTCGCCCGTGAAGGCGTAATGGTAGAGGGTCACGCCGGTCGGGTCAACCGAGATTGGCGGGTGGTGATAGCGATGTTTCGTCTAGTGACTAGTGTCGATTACTCCTCGTGCGGAAGCATGCGTCCGGTGCGCACGTAGCGGTCATGCCAGCTCAGGCTCTCGTGGAGCAGGTGCGGAGTATGTTTGCCGAAGGACAGCCGTTCCGCGCGCTCTTCGTAGTCGCGCAACAAGGGACGATAGTCGGGGTGTGAGCAGTTCTCGATAATGAGCTTGGAGCGTTGCCGCGGCGACAGGCCCCTCAGGTCGGCGAGGCCCTGTTCGGTAACGATTACACCTACGTCGTGTTCGGTGTGATCGACGTGCGACACCATCGGGACGATGGTGGTGATGGCGCCTTTCTGCGCCGTCGACGGAGCCATGAAGATGGCGAGGTATCCGTTGCGCGCGAAGTCGCCCGAGCCGCCGATGCCGTTCTGAATTCGCGATCCCATGACGTGGGTCGAATTCACGTTGCCGTAGATATCGGCTTCAATCATGCCGTTCATGCCGATCACGCCCAGGCGGCGGATCAGTTCCGAATGGTTGGAAATTTCCTGCGGACGAAGAACAATCTGCTTGCGGAAGCTGGCCATCTCGGCGTTGACCTGCGCCAGCATTTGCGGACTGAGAGAAAACGCCGTGGCCGAAGCACAAGTGAGCTTGCCGCTCCGCAGGAGTTCGATCATGCCGTCCTGAATGACCTCAGTGAACGAGGTCAAGTTTTCAAATTTCCCTTCCAACAGCCCGTGGAGAACCGCGTTCGCGATATTTCCCACGCCCGACTGCAGCGGAAGCAACGACGGGGGAATGCGTCCCGACTTTACTTCCCACTCGAGGAATTCCAGGATGTGGCCGGCGATGCGGCGCGAGGCTTCATCTGGCGCTTTGAAGGCGCTGTTGCGGTCGGGAGAATCAGTCAACACCACCGCCGCGACTTTTTCCGGGTCAACGTGAAGATACGGAGTGCCAATCCTTTGACCCGGATGCACCAGCGGAATCGGCTGGCGGTTGGGCGGCGGTTGCATTCCGTAATAAATGTCGTGCATGCCTTCCAGTTCGGCTGGCTGCCACGCGTTTACCTCGAGAATCACCTTCTCGGCCTGGTCGATCCACGTCCGGTTGTTGCCCAGCGAGGAACTCGGCACCAGCCGCCCATCTTCGAGGATGGCGGTGACCTCGATGAGCGCCCAATCCATCTTGCCCAGGAAGCCGTATTCGACGTATTGGGCGACGTGGCCGAGGTGGATGTCCATGTACTCCATCTCGCCGGCATTGATCCTTTTGCGCGTTTCCGGGTCCGACTGATAGGGCAGCCGCAGCTGGATGCCGCCGGCCATGGCTAGCGCGCCATCCAACTCTGGTCCGGTGGAAGCGCCGGTAAAGATGCTGACCTGAGCTTTCTGGCCGCGCAGGTTGGCGTCTGAGATGCGCCGCGCTAACGACATCGGCACAGCCTTCGGATAGCCGGAGCCAGTGAATCCGCTCATGCCGATACGAGTATTGAAGTTGATCAGAGCGGCCGCTTCGTCGGCGCTCATGATGCGGTTTGCCAGGCTGGGATTTAAAACTCGAGAACTGAGGCAGTAAGCGTAGCCATAAGTGCGAACTTCCTAC
>CAVZUP010000002.1:0-55078 GCA_963778255.1 uncultured Acidobacteriaceae bacterium | reverse complement strand
CGCCGGTGAGCATCGCGGCGGGACCTCGTGCGGGATCGGGCCCCTGGCCGACGATGCCGCCCGGAACACCACAGGCGTGGACGGACTTTCAAGTGACTCCCAGCTCCAACAAACTCGTGGACGTTTTCGGGGACTGGATCTCGGATGGACAGAAAAACGACGTTCCCACCACGGCGATCGGAACCAAGCCCCCAGCGCCGATTCCAGGACCGCTCGACTCGGGAGTGTCCCTATTCGTTTGCAGCATGCCAGGAGATACCGGCATCCGTCCCGGGACCGTGCCTTCCAACTACTGGGCGACCTCGCTGATTTTTCTTACCGATCAAAACACCGGAGCGACCGTGTTTCCAACCACTCTCACCGCCGGAAGCGAATACAACCTGGTGGCCGTAATCGGCAACCGCGGCAATACCAACGGTGGGATTTATCTCGACACTCCCGGAACCGGCGTTGAGGCAGCGGGAATCGTGATGGTGTGGAACACGGTGGATAGCCCGGGCGTCGAACTTCCCTCGCTTTCGAATTTGGACGTGACCGACACCAATCCAATTTACGAACAGTATTTCCTGAATTCCGCCCAGTACGATGTAGTCGGATTCCGGCTCAACGTGCAGACGGTTTACGATGGGATCATCGCTGCCATCAATCTGGCGGTTACAAACGGCACGCTGAATCTCGGGGGCCTGACTGCGGACCAGTGGGTGCACGCACAGCCGGCACATCTTTGTTCTAAGGTTGTCGTCCGCGAGCAAGGCAGCGCATTCCCCAATTTCGGCGATACGCCCATCAATAACAAAGCGCTGGCGCAGAAAAACCTGGCTCCGTTTGACATCAACGTTCAGGACGATGGCGTGGTGCCGAACATCGTTTGGAAAAACTTCGTGGTTGGACAGCCGTTCTTTATCAAGCTGCCGGGAGCCGGTGCGAATCGCCTTTTGATCGAGACCCAGTTGCCGCGCGAGGCCTTTCAGCTGTATTTGGGGATTACCCAGTATGCATTCGACCGCTTTCTAAAGAACGAAAAATGCGGCGGGGCCATCAAGGGATTCAAGCGGCTATCCTGCGAGGAACTCTGCGCCAGTAAGTTCGGCAACCGGGCCAAACCCTTTCCCGAGGCCGTGGTCTTGCGTTGGGAAAATCAGACCGATGCGATCGAGTTGCCGGCCCTGCCCGAGGAGCTCTATCTCGGCATGTCGCTTGGCATCGAATACAACGTCAAGAAAATCAAGCCGGGCAATCTGGGTGAGATCAACCTGATTCACCGCTGTATGATTCCACGGTTTGTCCCGGGCACGAGGTGTTTTGAGATCGAAGATACGGTGGCGGGAGGATTCACGCTCGTCGTCAGGGCCAATGACCCGTTTCGCGGACCGAACGGCAAAATGTATAAGTTCTAGCGGCCAGGTTCTCGATCTCTCAATCCTGGAGAATCACGATCCCGTATAGAACTGAAAAGGAGCCCAATAAAATGGCTTGCGGAACGCGCCGCCAGAATGAAGTAAGGAAAGTTTGGCGGCGCGGAGGGCAGTATCGGGACTGTCTCCTTTATTTAGCTGTTCGTAGAACTTGTCCATGAGCTGTCCGGTGGAGACGTCACTCGCTTGCCATAACGCGGCCACCACGCCGTGCGCGCCGGCTCGGAGGAAGGCCCAGGAAAGTCCCACCAGGCCTTCCCCCGAATAGGCGCGAGTGCCGGCGCCGTAGCAGGCGGAGATTGTGACCAGCTCGGCTCGTACGGGATGCTGAATAATGTCGCGGGCATAGAGCTTGAAGTTTTGATTTTCGCCGTTGGCTTTGGACAGCACGATGGCGGAATCGAGCGGGCTCAACCGGCTGGCCATTCCATGCGCAACGAAATGGATGTAGGAAAACTGCTCAGGGTGGCTGGACAGATACGCGGCGGGCGTAGCTTGATCGCGCTGGAAAAGCCGCTGCTGCGCCATCGGGAAATGTTTTGCGACGCTCGTCATTTCGACAGCGGCGTCCGCCAGTTCCGGATATTCCGGGCTTGGTGCGACGGCGTTGCCGAAGAGCAGCAAGTTGCGGCCGCGTTTCTTGTCGGTATGCGGCGAGCCCAGCAGCCGCAACGAACTTGCGTTCGTGATCGTGACGTCTTCAATCCAGTAGTGCACGACAGGGTTAGGGACCAGCAGGGTCTCGAAGTTCAAGTTGTTCAGCTTGCCATCCGGGATGATGATGACCCTTGCATTCGCCGACAGCAGTTCCTGCGCCGGTGCGATCAACATGCGATAGAGCAAGCTGCCAGTGTCGCTGGCGGAGTCGAGAATATCCTGAGGACTGTCGAGAGCTCTGCGATATCGTTCGACGGCCGTTTCGATCTCCGCCGCGGCCGGAAGCGCAAACAAACGAATCTTCTTCGGCGTGATCGCCCACAAATAGGATCTCTGCTCCCCCAGCCAATAAAAGAGGATGGTTCCACCCGCTCGCCGCGCAATTGCTTGCGCATCCATACGGCCAGGCGGGAATGAGGTTTCTTTCTGAAGGACTCCTAATGCCAGAGTGCGCCCACGGCTGAAGTCGGCGACCTGCAAGGCCTCGGTGGCTTTTCCCCGGGCCACGAGGAAATGGATGTAGTCGTCGTAGATGCGCGAAGCGTTGGTAAGAAATGGCAGGCGGGAATCTTCGTGCTTGAGCTCGGAGCGCGCGGTTTCGAAAGTGTTGAGCGCAGTGCGATACTCGTGCTCGGCGGAATCGAACTGGCTTTCATCCTCATAAAGCCGGGCCAGCGAACGCTCCGCTTCCCACTTCAAAAAAACTGGACAATCCGGAGATTGCGCCACTTCGCGGAAAGCGCTCTCGGCATTCGCAATATCGTGCAGGCGGGCGGCCACTCGCCCTTGCACCAGCCGTGGATAGACTTGATCTCGCCCGTTGTTATCCTCTCGCGCCTTGGCCAGCGCTTCGTCGGCGTAGCGCTTGGCGTCGTCCAGTTTGTTGGTTTGCTCGGAGACGAAGGCGAGTGCGATTAGGGAATCGATGATGTCTTCCCTATTGGTATGCTGCGCCAGATCGAGAGCCTGCCGGTAGGACTCTTGGGCAGCAGCAAACTTGTGAGCGTCGAGGTAAATGTAACCGAGGGCTTGGAGCCACGTTACTCGATCAGTTGTGTCGCCGAGTTTTTCAGCTTGCTTCCTGGCCTCGACAAACATCCCTTCAGCTTTTTCGGGATCGCCGAGCTTGTAATAGGCCCAGCCCATATTCCCGAGCGCGGTTTGTGCGATGTCATCGTAGCCTTTAGCCACAGAGATTCGGCGGGCGGCATCGGCCCAATCAAGAGCCTGATCAAGGTGCGCCTGCTCGTCCGCAGACCAACTCAGATCCAATAACGCGTTGGCTTCCCAGAATTGGTCACCACTCGAACGAGCGGCGACGAGAACATTTTCAAACAGGCTTTGGGCCTGCGCATAGCGGCCGCGATCCATTTCCAAGACCCCTTGCGCACCGACCACATCCGCGCAAACAGGGTAGTGAACGACAGTGCAGAGTTGCTCAGCCTTCCGAAACGCCTCATCTGCCTCAGTAAACTTGTGCAAGGAAGCATAGGCAAGGCCTTCCCACCTAAGCTTTTGGACGGCCAATTCTCCGGAGGGTGGCGGGGTTGGCTCGGAGGAAAGAAGCTTCAGTGCTTCGTCGTCCATGCCGCGCAAGTGCAGCACCCTTGCTCTGAGGATCGTGAATTTCCACGCCCACTCAGGGCCGGCAGTGTGGAAGTCCTTATAGCCCTTCTCTGCCTCCGAGGCCGCAGCCACCGTGTCGCCCTTCCGAAGAGTCTCCTTGGCGTGATCGAACGTGGCCTGAGGATCCCGCCTTCGCGAGCAGCCCGACAGAATGACGGTGGCGCCGAGTATAAGCGCTATAATTCGCGGCGCTCGTGCTCGGAAGCACCTGCGCCTTCCCTGCCCGTCGCGGTCTTGAACTGACGAAGACACTTCGGATGCGGCTGCCGCTAGATTTTAGCTTGAAAATCGCGGCTTTGCTCTTTGGGCATCCGAGGCTGTTCTAGTTTCCACCGCCCTTGCCACCCTTGCCGTTCGTATCCAGCGGCGTGACGCAGATGTCTCCGTCGGCCAGGCATCCCATCTGCATGCGGATCATGGTCAGGTGAAACTTGTACGCGTCGCTGATTCCCTTGCTCGGATTGCCCGGCTCGCGCTCAACTTTCAACTCGCCCAGGAATATTTTTCCGAAGTGGGGTAGGTCGATGACGTGTCCGAATGGGGTTCCCGGAGCGCCCTCAACGCGGTTGATCAGGGAGCATTCCAGTTGGCCATTGCCGTTGAGCGCGGGGCGGCCTTTTGGGTACTGCTCGGCGGCCCAATCGGGGAGTTCGTCGGCCGTGGCGATCCGGTCGTATTGGCGGGCGATCCGGTCGAGGACGTCGCGATTGTCAAAGTACGACTCGTCGTCGACGGGCTTGGGACCGAGGATGTCGAGACTGCGCTCCACTTCAACTTTGTGTCCAGCGATCCGAAGATTTTCGAAGCGCGTGCCGAGGAAAGTAACCGATGGCACCTGACCAGCGCCATAGGCGGGATGCACAGTGGAAATCTGCGCCACCACGCGATCGGCGGTTACCACGTCGAGCACGTTCAGGCCTTCGAGCACCGACGTTGCCAGCGTGGTGAAGCCAGCAACCTTCGTACTCGGACGTCCCGCCACCTGGGTATAGCCGGACTTGTACGAGAGAATCCCCTCAAAGCGGAAAGGACCCGCCTGACTGAACTGGTACTGGCCGTCCTTCGGCAGTTTTACAGGCGCCTGTGGGCTGATTTTTTGTTGCAGTGGCTGTTCGAGATTGGCAGTCAGGATGTTGGCTTCCGCGAAAAAGTCGTGAACCGGTTTGACCATCGGGAGTTCGTTTGCGAGTGCGGCCATATCGTTAGCTCCTCCTGTGAGCTCACTTCTGAATTTGTAATTCCAATGGGGACCTGGCGATTTCCTTACTTTCCCCCGCGGCGGTGACCCCGCGCACGGCCAAAGCGTAACTGCCGGCTTCCCGGCTCGTTCCCGGTACCTGGATCGGCCACTGATCTTGCACGGACGACGCGGGAATGGTGAGCGACCACTCCAGGTTTCCGGCCGGGTTATAAAGTTCCGCAATGTAGCGCGCATAGCCGCCGTCGGGCGGAATGTTCACAAACAACAAGAAGCTTCCTCCGCGTGGCACGGCGATGACAGGCGTGCTGGCGCCGCGAGTCCGCGTATAGACTGACGCCCACGGCAAGAGCTGAGGACGGCTGCGTGCGTCCTGCAATTGCGGATTCACAATGAGATTCTGATAGCCAATCACCGCCAGCAGGAGAGCCATCACCGGCACCGCCCAACCCGGACGCAGCCAAGCGAACCAACCCACCGGGGCGGAAGCAGGAACAGACACGGCAGCATTGCCGGTGTCTTCCGCCAGCAAAGTTTTGCTCTGTTCGACGAACATCGAAGCCGCGCGCACATCGAGCGCGCAGGCTGGGCAGTCGAAGAAGTGCTCCTCGAACTCGTCCCGTTGTTGAGGATCGAGCTCGTCGAGTAGATACCTTTCCGTCATCTGCTGCCGAACCACCTCGCCGTGGTCCATGCTTAATTCCCCCCTCAGAGGATAGTGATCAATCACTGGCCAGCGTTTCAGACCTCTCAGGCCGTTGCGGCAGCGCCAGGATCGTTCTTTATATTATTGAAATACAAAGACTTGAACGATTGCTTCGCGCGATGCAGCAGCACCCTGAGATAGTCCCGATCCACACCAAAGTCACGGCATACTTCATCCTTGTCTTTCTCCTCGAGAAAAACTTCGCGCAGCAAGCGCCGGTCGCGCTCTGGTAGTTGATCCAAGACCTTGCGCACTCTTTCCCCGGTTTGTTTTGTGGAGAAGGCTGCGAACAGATCGACCGATTCGTCGGGAGCATCCTTTTCTTCCTCTTGCTCGAATGAGCCATCGCGGGAAGCAGTCCGATACTGCTCCTGCAAAACATGCTTACAAATCGAGTTCACAAAAGGGCCCAGGCGCTCGGGATGCAGAATTTTTCCATCCCGCAAAGCTGTCAATACTCGCGTGAAGGTTTCCTGCCGCACATCTTCGATCTTTTCCGGAGATCGCAGGCGAGACCGCAGCTTGATTTGGATGAGTTCGCCGAAGTAGGCAACGAAATGTTCCTGGGTACGAAAATCGCCCGCACGCAGGCGCTCCACGTAGACTTCGTCGAAGGACTGAAACTGCAAGGATTTGTCCCGTAACCCTTGAAATGGCAGCCAGTATAGCACTCCATCGGAATTACGAACGCCCTCCTGGAAGTGGGAATGAGACGATGGACGCCGGATGACAGTGCGGCTGTCACGAATGGCACCAGTAGCCGGAATGGCACGGAGAGCACTCATTGGCGGAAGCGAAGCTCCTATAAATGCGCGACCATGGTCGACGAAGCAGGGAGAAAGCAAAATGCCAAAGAGCACCGGGGCCTATTCCCCTTCGGCCCCGGTACTCTAAAGGGTCCCCAGCCAGGAGTTTGCGAGCTGGATCCCAAATTGTGGCGGAATCGCCTTACAGCGCGATGTCTTCCACTATTGGGATAGTGCAAGAACTGCCTTTATCGTTTCACTCGATTGGGGAAAAATGTTGTCAGAATGAGTAGCGCAGAGAATCGGTCACCGAGTTCGCGTGAAAATAGCGCGGCGCGGTGGGGCCGACAAACGAACCCTCACCGTATTGGTAATAATTCCAGCCCATATTGAAGGCGAGCTTATGGCCGATATCCACGCTCAGGTTGGCCACCGGCTGCTGGTACTTGTACTGCAACGAGCCGAGAGGCTGCAGAATGTTGACCTGTGGGATGCTGCCGTCAACACTGGTGATGCTGTAGCCAACGTTGGTAGTCACCCGTTTCGCGGGCTTGAAACGGATGGTGCTCATGCCGAAATTAGTGTGGTTGGTGTAGTACGAGTTGTTGAGCAGAGGATTGGACGAGAGTACTTCCACCCCGCTGCCATTCAGAGCGTTTCCGCAGTAATTGACAGGGGAAGTGGCGCCAGTCACGAACGGGAGGATCACCCCGGTTGGCGGCGTGTCGTTGAAGCAGATCAGGGCGTTCTGGGTCACACTGTTGAAGTTGTACGCCAGATCCACTCCCAGGCGTTCGCGGGGCGCCAACGAGGCGGTGAGTCCGTAGTTCTGGTTGTGTCCTGCATACTGGGTCAATGCGTCGGCGTTGGCGTCTTGCAGAATATTGACAGACCCGCCGAGCGTCGCCCACGTGCGGGGCGTATAGGTCGTTTGGAACCGATACCGCGATTCCTTGCGCGGGGCCATGCGAACGATCACGTTATCGTAATTGGTGTGCTCCAGATCGAAGTTCAACCGCAAGGCATGAATGGGTCTTGCCCACAAACCTGCGATCGTCGTGTACTCGTTGACCACGAAATGATCTTCGCCGGTGGTAGAAAAAGCGTTATAGGTCTCGACTCCCGAATAGTTGTTAAAGAGATCGAAGACGCGATCCCCGTAGCGGAAACCGACGCGCGCACCCGCTTTTTTTGAAATATCCCAGGCTAGGTCGATTTGATTTCTCTTCCACGTCTGATTGAAGGACGATTGCGTCAGAGTTGGTATCGTTGTCGGCGTGGTGGCGCTTAGTGGGGTCAGCAAGGTGCATGTAGCTGCCACTGTGCAATCATTGTCGATCTCGGTGAAATTGCCGCTCTCGGGGATCCGGTAAGCCCAGAAATAGAACGTCTCGACCAGGCGCAAGTGTTGGTTAAGGTGCAGCGTCGCCTCGACATCGAGTACGTTGGAGATTCGATTCGCACGGGCGGTGCCAGTGCCATTAAAAGTGCGGGTGTCGGTACGCGTGATCAGGCCGGCGTAATTTTCGTCCAACGGCGTGTTCATGCTGGCGGAACTGTAGGAATAAGAGGCAACCAGATCTAACCTCTGGAGGTTATTGCTGCGCAAAGTAACTCGCTCGGTGGGTGTGGAAGTGCGAATCCGCTGGTCGCGCGAATAGCTAAAGTAGGCGTTGCAGGCGTTGTTGGTCAGGACTCCGCCGACAACCAGACTCGACGCCGGCGGCACCACGCCGCAAGGTTCGTTGTTCGCCGTGTCGATAGACAACCCCAACTCAACCGGCGTTCCGGTGGACAGAAGCGCCGGCGCGAAAGGAGCCAGTCGCGTGTCCGTGTCGCCCTTGAAGTAATCGAGGAATTGGTCGTAGCTGAGAACAGTTCGCGGCGCGATCTTGAAGTCCACGCCCAGACGGTAGGCGTTCATGGTTGTGTTTACGGGTTGATAGAGCAGGGCTTCGGTACCGTCGTGGATGCTGCTGAACGAAGGCCCAGTCATGTTGTTATGCGAATAACCCAGGCGAAAACTCACCCAGGACTGCGGAAGCAGGGTGAGGTCGACATCGCTCATGCGCCGCACCGTGTCGAAAAGGTGGGGCGAGTTTTGCACTTGAATCGAAGGAGTAGAACCCCACGGAGTGGATGAAGAAGGCGGCGGGGGATTCAGCGGGTTCGCCAGCAAGTCGAAATCGGAGAAATTCTGATCGCGGCGGAAACTACCTGTGAGCCGGTACCATTTGGTCTTGTCTGCCCGAAGGCGCAGGGCATTGTTGGGATCGCCTCCCCAGCCAAAACTGTTGAGGTAAAGATTGTCGAACAGCACTCCCTGGTGAGCCAACGATTGCATGGAAAGCGTCTCGTCGAGGAAACGGGGACCTTGCTGCAGATTGACCAGGGTGTCGTACATATCGCCGCTGCCAGTAATGTCGGAAGCCCGGTAGCCCAGTTCACCGGACGAGTGAATTACATAGCCGCCCTTGGTAACGCCGTCTGCCTCACTGGACGAGTTCTGTCCCCAGCCGGGGGATTGTGCTCGGAGGAGGGTTGGCGACGAGACCATTAAGGCCGCGGCCAACGCGGCGACAACGATGCCCAGCGCAAATCTAAAGTTACTTTGGCCACCGAACGGTTCCGAGCGGCGATTGGCTTGACCAGTTCGACTTCGCTCAGGGCAGGCTCGCGAGTCGCCCATCCCCACACGAACTAGTCCTCGCACGAGTTGGGATCGCAGAGCGAGTTTTCGTGGCGCTGGCATCGGTTCCCTCACTTAAGAAAGACGCTGCTGAAATTGGACCCATGAATCTGGGTGTGACACATCGTGCAGGCCTGGTACTTCGCCGATTGGTTGTGGACGGGCCCGGCCGGTCCCACCGTTGGGAAGGTATGGCACTGCAGACAGAGCATGTTCACCTGACTCACCTTGAGGAGCCGGGGATTGGTGGAACCATGCGGTGTGTGGCAAGCGGTGCAGCCCTCGGTCTTAACCGGCACATGCTCGTAAGTGAAAGGCCCCTGCTTTTCGATATGGCACTTGTAGCAGACCGCATCGCCGCTCGGAAGCGTGCGCAATTGCCGCACGGTCGCTGTTCCATGAAGGTTATGGCAGTCGCCGCATTGCACCAGGCCTTCGTTCACGCGATGGTGAAAGGGCTTGGCAAAGTCGCTCTTTGTGTTCTTGTGGCAGCTGTAACAGAGGTCAGGCTCTTTTTCAGCCAGCAGCGGTTGCGCCTTGGAGGTATGCACGCGGTGGCAATCGACACACGTCACACCCGCGGCGGCGTGCTGGCTGCGATTGAAGTGCATTTGGTTCGCGCGCTCAGCATGGCAGTTCAGACACACGCCAAGCACTTCGCCGGCTTTAATTTCTCCCAGGCGCGAGATCTTGGTGCGGTCTCCGCCACCATCGATGTGAGCGGAGCCAGGGCCATGGCAAAATTCGCAGCCTTCCGCGCCCGCCTGTTGATCGGACCCGAATACGCGGTAATGCGGCGTCGCCTGCATCAGGCGAGCCTGGTCCGCATGACAGATTTTGCACTGTTCGCTGCCAACATATTTTGCTCCGGGAGCGGACAGAACTGGTGCAGGTTGTGGCGTCGGCGAATTGTCTCCGCTGTGTCTGCCGGACGCCGCAAAGGCGGCGACAGACAGCGATAGCAGTAGGAATGCAATAGTCCAGACGAAACTTCGCCTGCGACTTACTAAGTCCCTCATCCTCGCTCCCTCTTCTGACCGTGACACAATCGCTCCGATTCGCAAACTGCATGAGCACGAAGAAATGGGATTTCGTCCAGCTTGCGCATTTCTATCGAACTCCATCGTTTCGATCAGGGACCCGTCCCGCGATCTCCCTTTGCACCAAAGCGAGATCGACGTCCATGGTGTGTTGTTGCACCAGCGATCCCTTCAGCACCTCGGACGCCGCTTTCCCGTCGTGGTGCTCGTAACACATTGCCAGCAGCAATCTGGAGAATACGTCGTCGGCATCCTGCTGGAGCGAGGCTGAAGCCTCGTCATACTTTTGGTTTTGGTAATACAGAAGCGCGCCTCTTCCTCCTTGCATGGCCGCATAAACGTTGGGGTCCTTGGTGGATGCGCCCAAGGCCTCAAGCTCAGCCTGCATCAACTGCGCTTTCTCCATATCGCCATTGGCAGCGGCAACGCGAACTTTGTAGGCCTTTACCCGCGCGATGGTTTCTTCGCGGTCCGAGGTTGGGATGGTTTTACTGGCCTTCGCCGCGGCGATCACCTGATCGAAATATCCGAATGCAACGTCGGTCTTTTTCGCAATCAGACCGAGTGCGATCAGACTCTCCACTTCCAGGGAAATGCGTTTCACAGAATGCATCTGTTCAGCGAACTCAGTTAGGAGCTTTGCGGCTTCTTCGTCCTTACCCTCGCGCAAGTAGGTGTAGATCGAGTTCTTTCGGCAGTCCAAACGTGTGCTGACGGAACCGCTGCTGCTGCATTTTTCATACTCGTCTCGCGCCCTCTTCTCGTCACCCATCAAGGCGTAAGTGTCGCCCAGACCCAGTTGCGAGGATTCAAAGGTGGGCAGAATCTTCAGCGCCCGGCGGTAATGCTCCAAAGACTCTTCATAGCGCCCGGCAAGGCGCAAGACCTCGCCGTATGAGTCCTCCGAATTCGGTTCGTTCGGCACCTGCTCGGCATAACGCTGAATCATTGCGACGGCACGGTCGAAGCGCTGGAGATGCGCATACGCGAATCCCAACTCATCAAGTGCGGGCGCAAAGTTGGGATCGACTTTCAGAGCCGCTTCCTGCAAGGCGACGTCGCGCTCATACTGATGCATCTGGAATCCGTACCAGGAGCCCACCGTCCACAGAATGCGTTTCTGGTCCGGATGTTGCGATACCAGGTCGTTGGCGACTTGGATCGAGTACATAAGTTCTGTCTCCGACCGGCTGACGATCCAGCGGATCAAGAGATCGTCAACCGCACCCTGGGGCTGATGCTCGATCAGGTAGCGTGCTTTTTCCCGCGCTTCGCGTGCAGCATCGGGGCTAGTCTCGACAATCGAAAGCATCGCCCAGGCCAGTGCCAGGTTGGGATCGAGCTTCGTGGCTTCGCGCCATTTCTGCATCGCCTCATAACTTCGGCGGTTTTCCTGCAGCCTGAGGCCCTCTTCGTAGAGGCGGACAGCCTGGGGAGATTTCGCATGCGCCGCCGTCTGCGCCGCGGCAGGAATCATCAGCAGCACCAGAATACTGAACACAAAAACGCGGACGTTTTGCATAACACGTCAAGGTAGCAGAATCTCAATTTTGTTCGAAGTAGCTAAGGTAACTTGAAACTCGGTTTCTCCATATGCTTAACTCAGCGCATTGTGAGTTTTCTTAGATTCTTAATGAGCCGTCTTACAGGTGTTTGTTATTCTGCCGGCCGTGGTAGCGTGCGAATCTCGGTCCGCAAGCTGGCGCTGTTGTCTGTGCTCGTGGTTACGCCGGTGCTGGCGTTTGCCAAGGACGCAGCGATTGTGGTGGCGAAGAACTCCAAGACCACTGCAGTTCAGTCCGCTGCTTTCATAAAGGCATTTAAGTCGGCACCTGCCCGGCTGGCGAACGGCCAGGAAGTAGTTCTGGTCGTCAAGGCATTGAACGTGCCCGAAGCGCAGGTGGTGGGCAGCAAACTCCTGGGGCAGACGCCGGAGGGGCTCAGCGATCTCGCGGCCAAACAAGCCATTATCGTAGCCAACAGTGACGCCGAGGTGATTAGAATCGTCAGCAGTACGCCCAATGCTGTCGGCGTTGTCGACATCTATTCCATCACCAGCGCAATCGTAGTTCTAAAGGTCGACGGAAAGCTCCCGCTCGAACCCGGCTACTTACTCCATTACAACTAAGCGACCACCGATATTGTTGGCCTAGCGCTCGATGACGCCTCACCCTTGGTGTGCTAACGCGCGGATGCCGTGGCCTCGATCAATTTCTGAATAGGGGGCGCTACCATCACGATCAAGTTGGCTCTTGGCTTCATCGACCGAGCCACCACCGCCAGTTGTTGAGTCCGCCACGCGTCCGGCAGTGGCTGATTCTTATCGACGCTGTCGAGCGCCTGCAGTCCAGCTGTGGCAAGGGCAGCCAAGTCGGCGGACAACGGCTTGTCTTCCGCTAGAAGGAATGACCGGTCCAGAACAGGTTGGAGAATCGCGTCGTTGTCACGCCATTGGATGAGGCGCGCCCGGATCTGCGCCTCGGCCGCAGAATCCTTATTGGCGCTCTGCAGGTAGATTGCTACCAGTTCGGCGAATTGCCGCGCCACCGTGCTCTCGGGCCGAGCCGCATCCACCAGCCGGTTCAGCGGCGTGGACTTCACCGGAGGCTGCGGAAAGACTTCCGTCCGCGTGTAGTCTTTCGTAGGTTCCACCACCTCGGCCAGAACGCGCAGAGCGGCGATATCGTGACTGCCCGTGAGACGGTGGAGCAGCAGCGCGTAGTTCGAAACATAGTTCGACGCGTAGTTCAAATCGTAGCCCGAATCGTAGTTCGAAGTTACGTCCAACCCAATCCAGCCGAGACGCCAATTTACTTCTTCCAGCCGTTGATACATGGATAGGTTGTCGCGGACCTCCTGCGGTGACCAGAAGCGCTCGGCAATCGCCGCCAGGCGCGGCCACATTCTCGCATCGATCGTTTCGGGAGTGACGAACTCCGCCCACATGCAGGCTTCGCCGCCGAGAATGCGCTTCTGTTCTTCGGCGGTCAGCGCCGCCGCCCGGCCCGCCATCGGATCCACGGCGTAATGCCGCGCCGCCGGCCAGTTCAGGTCGAGGTAGTAGCCATAGGAGAGCAGTCCGCGATGACCTTGTTTCGCGGCATCGGCCAGGGAATCCTGCCCGCGCCACGATTCGACCACCACGGTATTCGGCAAGTCAGGATGCAAGACCTCGTCCCAACCGATCATGATCTTCCCGTGTTTGTTCACGATCTTTTGCAGGCGCTGATTGAAGTAGGCTTGTAAGTCGCGGTTGTTCTTCATGCCGTGAGCCCGAATAAATTCCTGGATTTTCGGATTCGAGTCCCATGGCTTGTTGTTCACTTCATCGCCGCCAATATGAAAGTAAGCGTCAGGGAACAGGTCTGCCATTTCCGCGATGAACCGGTCGAGGAACTTATAAGTCTCGTCCCGCGTGGGATCCATGGCGGCGTCTGCGCTCGCGATTCTGCCGGCTCGGTAAGGACCGGGCCCACTCCCAAGCTGGGGATAGCCAGCCATCCAGGAGCGGCTGTGCCCGGGCATGTCGAATTCCGGAACCACGCGGATACCGCGATCGCGCGCGTAGGCTACGAGGTCGCGGATCTCCGCCCGAGTGTAGTACTGTCCCCCGGAGCCCACCTCGTGCAGTTTGGAAAAGCGCTTGCTCTCGACCCGAAAGCCTTCGTCGTCCGAAAGATGCCAGTGCAGGACATTCATCTTTACCGCAGCCATTCCGTCGAGGTTCCGCTTTAGTACTTCGATCGGGATGAAGTGGCGGCTGACGTCAATCAGCAGTCCACGCCAGGCAAAGCGGGGCTGGTCCTGGATGGTGAGCACCGGAACTGCAAAACCCGCGGGGGTCGGCTCAATCAGTTGCAAGAATGTCTGTAATCCGTGCAGCGCGCCCAATGCATTCGGCGCGGACAACGAAGCACCCGATGACGTGATTTCGAGAGTATAGGATTCGTCCTCGTCAAGCTCCTGAACCTTGCGGCCGGCGTTCTCGACATGAATGACCAGAGTTCCGTTGGAGGCCGCATTCGAGGCACCGCCAGGCTGCGTGCTCAGCTCCATGCCAGTCTGGTGGCTGACCTGATCGAGAAATCTGGAGATAGCGCCGTCGACACGGGCGTCTCTCTGGCCAGTACTCACGGCGGTGAACGATTGGTCGACGACAAACTGGCCGCTTCCGACCTCAACCTTGGAGGGCACGGGCATGAGGTTGAGGGAAGAGGGAATTTGAGCCATCGCGAGAAGCGAGAAAAAGAACACACTGAGCAAAAATTGCAGGGTTCGCATACATACAGATTATCTTGCCAGGAAGGCACGCGTGCCAAAAGAAAGTGGCGCACCGGGGTGCGCCACTGGGGAAGGGGGTACATCCAGGCCCTGGCTACTCTGGCGGTTGCAGCTCGAAATAATCAAGCGTCAACTGATTAGGATCGGTTTCAATCGACAGGACTCTTGTCGTGTCGATCACGTAGTAAGTGAATGCGTCCTGGTTTGTGCTGGTGGTGACATCCAGGCCGGTAATGGTGCCGGTAAAGATTCCGCTGGGAGCGGCGGTGAACGCGCCGGACACGGTCAGATCCGGCGTTGGAACGGTGAAGGCCGGAGTACCCTGGTACGGACTGCCGTTGAACCAGTTGAGGTCGACGAATCCAGAGAAAGTTCCAATTCCGTCCGCTTGAATCGGGCCGACGGAATCGAACTCGCTTTGATCGTAAAAGAATGTTCCGGCAGGAATCTCCAGCCCTCTGGCATTCATGACGTAGGTGCCGCTGAAGGAGGCCGCGGTAAACGAGCCTCCACCGGTCTGCTGGTAGCCCGGACCGGCAACGGCGTAGGCGTAGTCCATGCTGATCGCCGGTGCATTGCCGTTCCCGTCCAAGTAGAACTGGAGGTCATAGGTGACATTGCCGTCGGTTATGCCGGCCATGGTCACTCGTCCGGTAGGATCGACCGTGTAGGTTCCTCCACTGATGGAGGACGGACTTTGCGCTACTGTTCCCGTAAGGTCGTTATAGTTCATGGTGCCGCCAACCGTACCATCGGCGTTGGTAGTAAACAGACCAGCCAATTGGAAGTTATCGACATCGTCGTAGCCAGCCAGCCCGGCGACATAGCTGTTGCCTGAAACGGAAGTGGAACTGAAGGTCCCAGTATTCGTTCCCTGGCTAAAGGCCGTGCCGGCGGTAAAACCGTCAAACGTATCCAGAACTTCGACCAGGCGAATGTGCGTGGCATCGACGATGTATCCCGCCAGAATGATCTGGGGAAAGTCCGTGGAATCGGTGGGGTTCAGGGTGAACAGGACCCGGCCGTTGGAGTCGGGACCAGAAACCGTACTGGCAGCCAACGTTTCGTTCGGGTAAAGAACGGCGCCCAATGCGGAGTCGTTCGCGTCGAAAACGCTGCCCGTCCCAGAGATCGTTCCGGAGCCGTCGACGTTAATTACGCCACCAATCTCAAGTGCATAATTTCCGCTTTGGCCGGTTAGGAAGAATGCGTAGCCTCCCGACGGGGCGGCAGTGCTGGTTTGCAGATCGAGCGTTCCACTGGCGGAGGCAAACGCGTCGAACTCGGTGATGAGAGCCCTGGAAGGTGAAACCAACGCCGCATTAAGAGTCTCGACCCCGTTCACACCCAGAGTGGTGTCGGTGAGTGTGCAATCGGATCCGTTGCAGGTTTGCAGAACGATGTGCAGGTTGCCGTCGGCGGTGGTCGAAATGCTGCTGCCCGCGCCGTTAATCTGATCGCTGACGGCCGTGAAGTAGTCGCCCCAATCCTGTTCGCCGCCGGTGATCGCTCCACCTTTAACGACGATAACCCCGGCCGCGACGAAGGGATCGTCGAAGTCATCGTCCTCGTCCGCTCCTGACAAAGTGAACACGTAGTTTCCGTCCGCCACGATTCCGGAAGCAACTACGGAGACGGTGGTGCTGACTAGCTGCGCATCGTCGGTGACTGAGGTTGCGGTGATGACGACGGTGCCTGCCGTTGCCGGAGCTGTGTAAGTAGTCGTTGCGCCGCTGGCGGTCTGGCTCGGACTGAACGAACCGCAAGTTGTGGCCGGAGTGCAGCTCCAGTTCACGCCAGCGTTCGCCGAGTCGTTCGCCACCGTGGCCCCGATGGTCGCGGTGGCGCCAGCCGCCAGAGACCACTGTGCAGCCTTGCTCAGCGTGATCTCAATCCCAGAGGCCGGATTGATCGTGATCGCGGCGCTACTGACGCTGATAGAGGTATTGGTGACCGAAGTTGCGGTGATGACAACTGTGCTCGAAGGCACGGTGGCAGGCGCGGTATACGTGACAGCGGCGCCGCTGGCGCTTGAGCTAGCGCTAAAAGTGCCACAGGTGCCGGCCGGGGCACAACTCCAGCTGACGCCGCCGTTTGCCGTGTCGTTGGCTACGGTCGCGGTGATGGAGGTTGTGTCCTTGGCGTACAGTGCGGCCGGAGTCGTGCTCAATGTAACCGTGATGGGCTGCGTAGTCACAGAGCTGCTGGAACTACTGCATGCCACCAGGGCGGCAATCGAACTCAAACCGATCAGAAGAAGAATCGACTTACGGAACGTCATCGAGTGCCTCCATTTGCTTCAGCCTTGGCGGTCCTAGCGACTCTTACGGTTCGACGGCCGTGAGGATGGATGAGAAGTCCGTGAGCGCTTCGGATGGTGATGGTGCGGCCATCGACGGTCAGCAGGCGGGCCAGCAGATATTCCTTCCCATGCAGCGACACCGTGGACCCGACGATTCGAACCGGCACTCCGGCTTGCAGAGCTTCTACTGTTTCTTTACTCAGGCGAGGTCCGACGTGGGCGTCCACCAAGCCCTTCGGGCCCGCCACCAGCAGATGAATCCCTGCCGGACTGCCAATCGCGTGCCGGGTTACGACTTCCTGGATGGTTCCACGGAGTGTGATTTCATGCGCCGCATCGTAGACGGTTCCGACGTTTCGATCGGCACGAGGTGGCGGTGCCGTTTGGGCACCGAGTGGAACAGCCAAAACCGCGACCAGCAGGCCTGTCAGCAGCCCCGCGATCATCCGAGTAAGTTGTGCCAAACACTTACGACTCATGAATAAGCTCCTTAACTCAAAACTCCATACCCGATCGTTTTCAATGAGTCACCGTAATTGCCAATGTGACTTCTGAAGCAGTTACCTGGTTTCCGCTGGTTCCCGAAGCCGTCACGGTCAGCGTTTCGGTCTGAGGAGGCGTCGTGCTACTGCCGCTGCTTCCGCAACCGGTTATAGAAACGATGGCCAGTCCCAGCAGCAGCGCGGCGACAACTCCGATGACCCGATTCCGAGCGTTCCGGCGTCGAATACCTACCGGGACAATGACGATCGCGAAGCTGGCGAATGCGGCGCCAAAGGCCAGAGTGAGAGGCATTCGACCGCGGCCGGCCGGCATTTGCAAGCCAGCAACCGTGCTCGACGCGGTAACCGTGAGTGTCGTGGTCGCCGCCGCAGTTCCGTTCGGAGTCACCGTTGTCGGATTAAAGCTGCACGTGACCAGGGATTGCTGGCTGCAACTGAAACTGACCTGACCGTTGAAACCGCCCGACGGCGTTACCGTGAGGGTGACCGTGCCCGATTGTCCCGCCGCAATTGTGAGCGACTGCGCGTTGCCGGTAAGGGTGAAGCTGGCCACCTGTGCGTTGACCGTGATGGTCTGAGATACCGGCGTCGCGGGCTGGAAGCTTGCGCTCCCAGTCTGGTTTGCGGTCACCGTCACCTGTCCAGCTGCCAGAATGGTCAGCGTCGATCCCGAAACCGACGCTGGACCAGTCACGGTGTAAGTCACCGGCAAGCCGGAAGTGGCCGTCGCTTGTAGTGTGATTGGGGCGACGCCCACGGTCACGGGATTGGGCAGCGCAGGAAAGTTAATGGTCTGGCTATTGCCAACGTAGCCGTTTACATAAATGGTCTGCGTGGCGGCACGGTGAATAATGTTGTTGCCGTCGTAGTTCAAGTTCAGCTGGTTGAGCGTGTTGTCGCTCAGCAAGATGTTGCCGGTGAGGTAGTTTCCGTATTGGCTTGATAGCGAAGTGGGAGCGAACTCCACGCCTAGCTGGCAAGACGCGCCCACCGCCACCGTGCTGCCGCTCGTACATGTGGTGGTGGCAGGGTCGAGCACTACCTGCGAAGTAACCGTGATGCCTTCCAGGCTCAGGCTTTGGGTGCCAATGTCTTCCACCGTGATCACCTGTGGCGCGCTCGCCGTGCCAAAGGGAATCGTGGCGGGGAAGGTAATGGCCGGCGGATCTCCACGATCCAGCCGCGAGACCTGGACATCGCCGGGATCGGCGATGAAGACGCTGCCTCCGGGTCCAACTGCGACGTCGGTGATATTGGCAGACGCCCCGAGTACGGCGCCGGTGGTCAGACTAATCTGGCCGCCGCTGGTGGTGGAAACCTCCACCACCTGACCGCTCTCGGCGATATAGAGGTTGCCCGCCGCGTCTAAAGCGATGCCTTTGGGTTCCGTCAACCCGCTGGCGACCGTCAACTGACAAGTGCCACCAGTGCAGCCGGCAGGAAGCTTAACCACCTGTCCGTTTACGGAGTCGGATATAAAAACGTCGCCCGCTCCATCGACGGCCACACCATAGACGGCACCCAATCCGCTCCCCAGCGTTTTCTGGCAAGCGCTGCTGGTGCATGCGGCTGGCACTTCCACCACGCGATTGTTGTTCAGGTCGGCGATGAAGAGGTCGCCCGCTCCATCCACCGCAAGTTTGCGGGGAGTGCTGATCCCGCCGTTCGACTGACTGGCGATGACTTGCGTGCAAGTGGTGGCGGCGCATCCTGGTGGAATCATCACCACGTTGTTGTTGACGGGGTCGGAAACGTAGAGATTGCCCGCTCCGTCCAATGCCACGCCATCCGCGCCACCGAGCCCATTGGCGGAGCTGGCAACAACCGTCTGGCAACTATTCGTTTCGCTGCATCCCGGCGGTAGAACCTTGACGACGCGCTGATTGCCGTTGTCCGCGATGAAGACATTTCCTAAAACGTCGGCCGCCAGGAATTCGGCATCGTTCAAACCACCATTTCCAGCGGATTCCACCTGCGACGGGTTGCCGGAATCGAAGGCGATCTGCGCCGCCATCCCTTGTCCCACGACATATTGCGTGCCCAGCACGTTGCCATTCGCATCGGTGAGTACCACCGCGCCCGTGCTCGTGCCGGCAAAATCGGGAGCGAAGGACACATCCACCGCGCAGCTCTGCCCGGCGGTGAATGGCGTTCCAGTGACGCACGTGCCGGTGTCCACAAATTCGAAGCTGGAATTAATCGCCCCCTGAGTCAGAACTTTGATCACACTCAGGGTGCCGCTGGTGCTAAACAGCACGTTGACGCTCTGGGTGGTCGTCGCACCCACATTCACGGATCCGAAATTCGGCGATGCCGGGTTGGCGGGCAGGGTTTCGACCACGCTGACCGTCACAGGGGTAGAGGCGGTGGCGGCGACAGCTTTGTAATTCCCGTCTCCCGCGTACGATGCTGTGAACACATGCGTGCCCAGGGGCAGCTTCACCGTCATGGGAACCGTGACTGTCCCGACGTAAGGGCCTTCAATCGCAATAATCCCTTGGGCTGTGCCAAAGGGCGCTGGCGCAGCGCCGTTGAGCGAATCGTAGAGCTGCACCATTCCCGTTGGATTTTGTGCCTCCGCCGGAGGTGTTATCGTGGCCGACAAAGTGACCTGTTCGCTCGGTGTTGCCGTCGACAGATTCGAGATGACCGCCACCGCAGGCGTCACCGCAGCCGTGGCCTGGTTGGTTGCGAGAATGCCAACGCTGGGGGCGAAGGTAGAGTCGCCCTCATACTGCGCCACAACTGGGCCACCGTTCGGCATCACCGTTTGAATGATCGAGGTTCCATTGGTCAAGGTGGCGGCCAGGTTTGCATTGAGATAAGTCAATTGCGATTGCCAGACAATGTATCCAGTCGGCGTCGCACTGGACTGGGATGAAGTAACCGTGGCCTGCAGGGTCACCGGCTGGCCGATCACAATCGGGGTCAGCGCCGTGATCGTAACCTGGTTCGGTACTCCCGACAGGGGGTACATCGGCATCGAAGTGGGACCCGTAGTTACGGGCAAATAGTTGGCGTCGCCGGAATACTCCACAAACAACCAGTGAAAACCTGGGGGCAAGAAGAAATAGTCATAGATCGGAGTTTGCGTGACGTTATAGGTCTTAATGGTCGTGACTTGCCGGTCCAAGTGGTCGGTAATCGTCACCGTACCGGTCGGAGCCACTACAGGGATGAAGTCTTGCTGAAAGCCGTAGTTGATGTAGACGTTCCCTACCTCCCAGCCCTCGATGATTTCAAAAGGTGACGGTTGGCCCTTGACGATGTTGTAGACAAAAGGCTGTGGCGTAGTGCTGGCACTCAGGCTGGCATCGCCGGAGTAGCTCGCAGTGAGGTTATGGGTGCCAAACCCCAGGCAGAAACCAGCTGATTCACAGTTGGTGAGGGTCGCATAGCCTTGGTTACTCACCGGCGCTTGTGCAATCGCCTGTGTGCCGTCGTAGACGGTGACCGTTCCAGTGGGATTGCCATATCCCGAGGCCGAAGCCACATTGAATCCGAGTGGGAACACGACACCATAGCCATAGCTCAACGGCGATGGGGAAGGCTGGCTGGAATTGGCAGGGTAGCCGATGATCGCCACCGTGCTGGCTTCAGAACTAACATTAACAGCGACCGGATTGGAGTCGCTGGGGGCAAAGTTGCCGTCTCCCGCATAGTGGGCAACGACGTTGTATTGCCCTCCGGGAAGCGAATTCACCGCGCCGGTGAAAACTCCGTTGACCAGTGTGCCGCCGCCCACTCCGATACTGGAGGAATTCGGCCCAGTGGTCTTCGCGATAAGACCGACCGACCCGGTAGGCACCAGGTTTCCGGAGGTTGCGGCTACGCTAATCGAAAAAGTGACCGGTTGGCCGTGCTGCACCGCTGTGGAGGTAGAAGCCGACAGCGTGGTCGTCGATGCGGCAAAGCTCAGTGAACTCCACGCGTTTACCAGATTGAAGGCATCCACCGATCCCAATCCGGTGGCCGGATCGTAGCCCACCGTAGCGTTGTATCCAACCTGTCCGGTGACGTCGCCCGGCGGCGGATTGCTGCCCAGCACGTCGTTTCCCGGTACGCCGTTATTACCCACCGTGATGTCATTGAAGACGCAACCGGAAGGTGTCGGCACGGACGGATCCGTCTCGTTGCTGGAGTTGCAATTCGCGTAAGTCTCGTTGGCCGCCAGCCGATACAACCCATAGTTCGCCAGTCCCTGCCTGCCTCCCTCCTTCTGGTCGACCAAGGCCATCATGCCGGCAAATACCTGGGCCGATGCTGATGTTCCGCCTACTCCTGCCGCCTGCACCACAAGCGATTGGTCGCCGATGGTTGAGGTGGTGCACGGGCCAATCAAAGCAACGCAGATGACATACCCATCGTGATCCGCAGCCGTGAGAGAAACGTCCGGCAGGTCGCGGGCATTATCGTCAGGCACGCCTGGGATGGCCGTGCTCTGCCAGGCCGGCTTGCCGTAGATCGTGCTGACGCCGCCTCCGGTGCCGTAGAGGTTGTTGTATACCGCGCTCTCATTCCAGACATTTTCGGGGATGTATCCGTTGGGCACCAGGTTTGCGCCATCCAGGGTCCAGTACTGGGGGTAGTTCCCGGCGTCGTTGAACTCTGTGCCGCCTACCGCGGTATTGAACGGGGTGGAAGCCAAACCACTTACCGCCAAACCATTCTGCGCCTGATTCTCGTCGCTCGCGTCGCAGTTGGCAGCGCCCGAGTCTCCAGAGGCGACAAAGACACTGATGCCTTGCGCGGCCGCTTGCGCAAAAATTGCGTTGAAAAGACTGTTACCCGCCGGGCCCAAACTGGACTCGCATTGCCCAAAGCTTAAGGTCATGATGTCGGCTAGATTGTTGTCCACGATGTAGGTGGAAGAAAGTGTGACGCCATCCGTCGTAGCCGTGATGCCGCTGACCACCAGGTCGACCGTCGCTTCCGGTGCAACCGCTCCGGCCCATTCGACATCCAGCGTGGACTCCAACACATCGCCGGAGCCCGCTCCGAATCCACCGTACAACGTCGCCGGTCCGTTTAAGATCACAACGGGATCGTTCGGAGGCAGATGATAGGCTTGGCGGAACGTCTCTACGTCGGGCAGTTCCACAGCCGTGGTGCGAGAGACTACGGCAATGGTCACTCCCTGGCCGTTGATCCCGCTGCTGTACACGCGATCCAAGTCGTAAATCTTGGCAAAATCGTTTGGATCCAGAAGGATCGGTGAGTAAAAGCTTGACTCCGGCTTGGCCGGCGTCCACCGCCCCGTACTCAAGTCGCGGTTGAGCGCCGCAGGTTGGGTCAGCATCGGCTTGCTGAAGGAAAAATTCTGCAGGTTTACTCCTCGCACGAGCCCCGAGAGGGCCCGCGGTACGGAAATGTCGGAGTTATTCGCGACATGCTTCGAGCTTCCCCGTCGATAGGAGTGCATTTCGGTCTGGAAGGTATGTTCCACGATCTGCGCACTTCCCGAAAATTCAATGTGGCTGCGGCCGGGCGACACCTTTACGCCGTCAAAGCCCTGCTGCTGTAACCATGCCGCGATCTTGACCAGATCCGCTTGTGCCGGGCCAAAGCGCTCGCCAAACTGCTCGGGCGTGAGCCACCGATGGTAGTTGCTGGATTTTTTGTCGTGGAGACTATCGATAAACGTATGCAAGGCGGGCTGGATCTCATCCGCGGGCCCTAGGACCAGCAGCATCCGTTCCAGGCGCAAATTGGGATCCACCCGCCCCAGATCCTGCGCCAACGCCACTGCGGGATGCGTCGAGTGGGTCAGCCTTACGCGCGAGGCATTGTCGATAGCTGTGACTTGCGGCCGGTTCTCGGCTGGCGCCAGGGGCAATCCGGCAATTAGAAAGACAACGCATGAAAACGCGAATCCTATCCACGACAAACCCGCCGACGCTTTCCTCATGGTTCGCTATTCCTCTTTATTTGCTTTCTTTCCCGACTTTGAGTTGACAGAAGTTGGGTGGTCAGCTTGAGAATCGCTTGCAGTCAACAACACCATCCAGAAATCGTCAACGAAACTCATCCAAACAAATCTAAACAACCAACTCTCATCGCGCCAATTGTTTACAGCCTCTCAGCGGTGTCAAAATCCCGTACCACGAGAGCCTCCCGGCCTTCGATTTCAGAATCGCGGATTCCCTGTCGATAGCCATAGTTGGATTCACTAGTCAATTGGAGCCTGCTAAGATAACGCGCATGGCATCTTCCAAGCTGCCCCCGGTGTGCCAGGCATATCGATTTGGCTCTTTTGAGGTGCGGGTCGGCCAGGAAATCCTGCTGTACCGAGGAAGACGCATTAAGATCCAGGACCTGCCGTTCCAGATGCTGCTTGTTCTTCTGGAACACCCTGGGGAGATCGTCTCGAAAGAGGTGTTGCGCGACCGGCTCTGGGGCCAGGAGACCTTCGTCGAGGTCGACGAGAACCTATACGTGGTCGCGGCGAAACTGCGTGAGGCCCTTGGGGATGATGCGACTGGGCCGCGCTTCGTAAGGACGGTGTCGGGCCGGGGCTACCGGTTCATCGGCAAAGTCACGCCGCTTTTCGATTCGACCGAAGCGCCGAGCGAGTCGGCTCCACTTATTCCGCCAGCAGAAGAGAAGCCAGAGCAAGACCTGAATCGCCACGAGTCTCGGATCGGAACTCGACGATGGCTCATGCTGGTCCTTTTCATTTTCGGCGCAGCGAGCCTTGGCGTTTTCTTCGTCTATAAGCATTACGAAAAACCACTGGTCGGCGAAAAGAACTCGATTGCTGTTGGAGGATTTAGCAATGCCACGGGCAATCCTGATTTTGAAAACGCATTATCTTCCGTCTTCAGGCTGAAACTCCAGGAGTCTCCCTATCTCAACCTGGTTCCCGACCTGCAATTCCGACGCTTGATCAAGGATCCGGATTCTGCGTCTGTGCCGGACCAGATTCACGCCTGCTCCGCCCTGGATGGGCAGGTCCTTCTAAAGGGCGAACTGAATTCACTGTCGCAAGGTTATCGGGTTTCGCTCACCGCCTGGAGATGCGGAGACGGCAAACTGCTGGCCACAGAAAGAGCGGACGCCAATTCCCAGTCGACCCTTCTGTCCGCACTGGATCTTGCCACCGTGCAGATGCGAAAACGCCTCGGAGAGTCGAATCGGTCCGTACAGGAATTTAACGTGCCCTCGATGCAGGCCACGACCGGGTCTCTAGCTGCCCTGAAGGCGTTTAGCATGGGGGAAGAGAAACGCTTCCAGGGCCTTAAAGCTGACGCGCTCACCGCCTACAAGCTTGCCGTAGACCTCGATCCACAGTTTGCTCTGGCTTATGCACGTCTCGGAGCCGTCTATACCAACATCGGAGAAGCCTCCCTGAGTCGTCAGTTTTACAAGCGCGCATTCGATCTGCGGGACCGTACGACGGATCGAGAGCGGCTCTACATCATTACTCATTACTATGCATCCTCCACCGGAGAGATCAAACGCGCGATCGAGGACTACGAGTTGTGGCGGACCTTATACCCACGGGATATGGTGCCGGCAAACAATCTTGCCATCGAATATCTGGTAGCCGGACAACCAGAACGGGCTGTAGATTTGGCTCGGGCAGCGGTTCAACTCGACCCTCACGACCGGTTCCCCTATGCGACGCTGGCGCAAGCGTATTTAAAGACGGGCGATTACGAAAATCTCCGTGCCTTGTGTAACGATCCCGCACACAATGGTACCGACATCCTCGGCTTCCATATGGCCTGCTTCCAGGGCGCATTCGCTCGCAACGACGCGTTGGGCATGCAGCACCAATTGGAGTGGGCGAAGGGAAATCCCGAGGAAAGCAAGTTGCTCGAAGAAGCGGCGTGGGTGGCGATTTACGGAGGAAAGCTCTCCGAGGCCCTCCGCCTTTTGTCTGCGGCAAAGAAAGGCGCGCTTCAGAACAATTATGTTCTCTCCGCTGCAGGGCTCCAATTGGATGCGGCAACTCTGGAAGCGGACCTTGGTTTCCCGCAGGAAGCCAAGCGCGACGCCTGGGAAGCTCTGAAACTTGCACCGGGAAACGCTCTGGAGCAGGCGGTTGCCGCGGTTGCATTGGCTCGATCGGGCGAGATTGCCGGGGCGCAATTGAACATCAAAGAAGCGGCAGCCCAGGCGCCGCTCGATACCTTATTGAACTCGGCGGTGCTCGCTTCGGCTCGAGCCGCGATTCAAATGGAGGAACACAACCCGGAGGCGGCCATTCAATCTCTCGAAGAGACTCGGCCATACGATTTTTGCGAGCCCATGGCGCTTGCACCGGTGTACTACCGGGGGCTGGCGTTGCTTCAGGACAATCGTCCCCAACAAGCCGCGAAGGAGTTTCAGCGTGTCATCGATCATCGGGCGCTTGCCCCGACCTCTGTTTTTGTTGTTCTTTCGCAACTCGAGTTGGGTCGTGCCTTCCAGCTTGCGGGTGACCGCGAGAGCGCGAAGCGTCTTTTTCAAAACCTGGGGGATATCTGGAAGAGTGCAGACCAGGATTTTCCTCCTCTCCAGCAGCTTCACGATTATGAACGCAGACTTGCCCTACCACGCTGACGTAGCACCCCAGCGCTGCCTGTTTAAACGCAATATGCCGGTGATAGTCGAAGCGCCAATGCCTCCGGTTACCTGGAGAAGAGGGCCGACTGCGCCGGCCCTCGGCAGATGAAGCACGACCCAGCTATTTCGTGACTGTGCGCTGCACAAAGGCGTTCTCCAGGCAGTGGCGCACAATGCGCTCCAGCGCCGGCGCGATGGTGCGATTGATCTCGGTCAGATCTGGCGGATCTTCCTTTAGAATCGCTGTGGCGTGGCGCAGAAATGTTCGCGCTCGCTTAAGCTGGTACCCAGCATTGCGTCCGCGCTGTACGATGGCCGGTAGCTTTTGATCTTAAGGAGCGTGTCATGATACCTGCACTCGCAAACCTGCAACCTGAATCGTTATGGAAGCACTTTGACAGATTGGCGGCGATTCCTCGCGCCTCCACAAAGGAGGCGGCGGCGAGGGAGTACGTCCGGACGCTGGCGGCAAAGTTGGGCCTCGAATGCGTGCAGGATGATGTCGGCAACCTCGTGGTTCGGAAATCGGCGCGGCCGGGACGCGAGGGAGCAACGATGGCTCTTTTACAGGGTCACCTCGACATGGTGTGTGAGAAGAACGAGGGAACAGTTCATGACTTCGATGTCGACCCTATCAAGGTAGTAAAAGACGGCGACTGGCTGAAGGCGGATGGTACAACCCTGGGCTCCGATAACGGAGTCGGCGTGGCCGCCGCACTGGCTGTGATGGAGAGTACCGACATTGCCCATGGTCCGTTGGAGTTCGTTTTCACCATCGACGAGGAAACTGGACTCACGGGCGCAGCGGAATTTCCGGGTGGCTTGCTCAAGTCCAAATATTTTCTCAACCTTGACAACGAAGAGATAGGCACGCTCTGCATCGGATGTTCCGGGGGCATGAAGACGACTGCTCGGCGTAAAGTCCGGCTTCGTCCGGCAGGGGTAGGATCGGCCTGGCGCATCAAGGTATCAGGCCTGAAAGGTGGCCACTCCGGTGTCGATATTCACCAAGGGCGCGGCAATGCCCTGCGAATCATGGGCGGGGTCCTTCAGGGATTGCTCGATCGTCTTCCTATCGAAATCGCCGAGATCAATGGTGGAAGCGCGCAGAACGCGATTCCGCGCGAAGCCGCGGCTTTGGTGCTAACGGATCCTGCTCGCGAGGGTGAACTGAAATCGCTGATCGCCACGGCCGAGGCGGGATACAGGGCCGATTTGGGGGGATTCGATTCCGGACTGCAGATCACGGTCGAGAAAGCCGAACGGCCGGGACAAGTGCTGGATGCAAACGACGCGACACAAACGGTGGCGCTGCTCGCGAGCTTGCATCATGGGGTTCTGGCGATGAGCCCCGACGTTGCCGGTTTAGTCCAGACGTCCACGAATCTGGCGACTGTCAATACCAAAGGCGATGTGGTGGAGATTGTTACCAGTCAGCGGAGTGCGATCGAGAGCAGCATGATGGCCGCCGCCCGGATGGTTGCGACGGTATGCGGGCTGGCAGGCTTCGAGGTGGAGGACGGAGGCAAATACCCCGGCTGGAAACCGGAGCCCAATAGCGACATCGTGCACAAGCTTCAGGACGTACATAAGAAACTTTTCGGCGAGCCGGCAAAGTTGATCGCGATGCACGCTGGCCTGGAGTGTGGCGTCATTGGCGAGAAATATCCGGGCATGCAGATGGTGTCTTTTGGTCCAACGATCGTCGATCCTCACAGCCCGAACGAGCGAGTGCAAATATCGTCGGTGGAAAGTTTCTGGAACTATCTCAAGCTGGTGCTCGAGAACTTGTGAGTAAGAGCCAGTGCAAAACTAGCCTGGCGTCCAGGAGCCGTGACCGTGATGAAGGATCTATCGCTGTCGAAGGTGTACCAGTTGCTCGAACCGGGTCCGGTGGTCCTACTGACGACCGCGCGCAAAGGACGGGCCAATATCATGACGATGTCCTGGCATATGATGGTCGAGTTTGAACCGCCACTGGTCGCCTGTGTCGTCAGCAACGGCAATCACAGCTTTGCCGCATTGCGGGCGACGAAAGAGTGCGTGATCGCCGTTCCGGCGCTGGAACTGGCGCCCAAAGTCGTGGAAGTCGGCAACTGCTCGGGCCGAGACGTAGACAAGTTTGAGAGATTCGGTCTGACGCCGGCGCCAGCCAAACACGTGGCGCCGCCTCTGGTGGCCGAGTGTTTTGCCAATCTCGAATGCAAGGTGGCCGATACCCGTCTGGTCAATCAGTACAATCTCTTCGTCCTTGAGGTACTCAAGGCATGGACCGATCCGGCGCAAAAAAATCCGAAGACCATCCACCATCACGGATACGGCTGCTTCGCTGTGGATGGCGAAGTGATCAAGCTGAAGTCGAGAATGCCATAATCGAGTAAACGCGGTCGACCGATTGAATCCGCAGCCAGGGTGGCTTCGCCACTTGATGAGCAAATTGTCAGGCGGCAAGTCGTCGTTCCTTCAGTAGCGGATTACCGGCGGTTAGTCCGTCATCTTTTTTCTTCCCTCGCGCACATATGTTCTGAACAGTTACTGGACGCTTCCCTCTTTCAACTTCCTCTCAGTCGTTCGCATAACTGACCCCTAATTCCGCCTGGCTGGGCCAGGCTCGAAACGGCACATCGGTGCCCGAGTTCCAGGGATGCTTGGACGCTCCAACCGAGCATCTGTCCCCATACGAAACCGGCATCGAAATTGTCACCCGCCCCGATTGCATCGGCGATGGTGGGCTCTTCGTCTTTGACCTCCAATCGCCAGACGCGTTGTCCCTTGCAAGCGATCGCACCGTTTGGTCCTCTTTTGATCACGACGAGGCCACCTGCGCGCGCTAGTTTCTCGGCCGCTTTGAAAGAGTCTGCCTCGCCTGTCAGTCGGGCAGCCTCGACTTCATTCGGTAGAAAGATGTCGACTAATGGCAGAAGATCGTGGACTCCTTCCCAGCGATCGTCAGGATCCCAGTTAGTGTCGAGAGAGGTAGTTACGCCGGCATCCTTGCAGCGCAGCAGCCAGTCTTTCCAAGACGAGCGCAGCCCTCGCAACAGGAAATAGCTGGCAATATGCCAGTGCCGGGTCTCGAATGCGAATGCGGGCCGAAGTTCACCGGGACTAGTGGCGTCAATGGTGCCGGGGTAAGTCAGGATCGCACGATCGTGCTCTTCGGTCAGGGCAACGCCGAGGCCCGTCCTTTCAGTGTCGTGCGAACGAACAAAGCTCGTGTTCACGCCAATTGTCTTGAGTGAAGACAACACGAACTCACCGAAATTGTCTTTACCGACCCAGCCGATCACACCGGCGCTGGCGCCCAACTTAGCCATTTGGCTGATGAAGATATTGGCGGAGCCTCCCAGTTCCAGAACATAGTCTTCGATGATTTGCTCCACCTGCTTAAACTGCGGTCGGACGTTGCCATACAGGATCAAATCGACACACATATCGGAGACTGCAAGGACATCCAGCCGCCGTTTTTTCGATCGCATGGTGCTATCAGGTAAAAGTACAGTGGGATGGTTTGTCATATTAGCACTGGCCCTATGGAACGGCCCCAACTCTTCTTCCAACCGCCGACTGAGCGCAATCATTGCGAACTCGCCACTTCTTTGTCGGGCGGTTCGGCAGGTCCAGGCAAGACAATCCGCTGATTCGTGCTCAGGCAGAGAAGAATACAAGCACGAGGGCTGATCCCGCCCCAATTCGCAGCATGGGGCGCTCGCCGGGAGTCAAAGCGACGGTGTCCCATGAGTCAAGCACAACCGAGGCAGAGCCGGAGCTTGGCAAGATCGTGGCCGCACCCGCCTCTACATTTCTCACATGCACAAACGCTTCACAAGTCGTTTCTGATTCGCACATTGGCGCAATCATTACTGGGCCGCGCGTGGCGTCAATTTGGATCAACCGAAGCCGGAGTTTCTCAGCGTAAGTAGTTTCCTCCAGCGAGGTCACCTGAGTTTTACGGTGTGGCGTGCCAGCTTGCGGAAGCACCTTCGGTGGCCGGCTGCCGACTGGTGTTGCCCGCGCGTATGCGACATCAGCCCGATTATGGGGAACAAGTCGGTAGACTGCGTGTGGCGGGAGATAGGCTGCACACGCGGAGCCATCCGCATCGTTTGGGCCTGAGAGAATTTTGGGTTGTCCCGGTTCAGAACCCACGGTCATCGTAAGCTCCACCGATCCGGAGAGTACGACGATAAAGACCTCATCTTCCTCGGCGTGTCCGTCGATCACCGACCCCGAGTCGAACCGATAGATCCGCAACGTGCGCAGGTTGCGGAACCCGGTTTGCGATTGATCGATGTCTACCGGACGCGGAACAGGAGCCGCAACCCCTGCGAGTTCGATGTGCCGCCCGAAATCAGCCTTGACGACTTTCATCGGATTCACGCGAACTGGGGGAGATGTGCCTTGTGCGCCTCGATGAGATCGCGCGCCAGGGCACGGGCTATGTCAGGATTGCTCACCGATCCATCGGTCAGCAGCGCTTCTACCATAAGGTCGAAGCTTGCATTCAGAGCCGCCTGCACCGTTAGTTCGATGGCGGCGATCTTTGACAACAATTTGGCGGTCAGTGCCGGCGGCAACGGTCGCGACTGTAACGCCATAAATCCGGCCCCTCCGGCCACCGCTGGCATTTCGAGCACGGCCTCCGCAGGGAGGCCAGGCACTGCTCCGCCATTGGGCATATTGACGGAGAACACACCTCGTTTATCGAACAGTAGCGACTTCATGATATCGACCAACTGTTCGGATTCCCCGGGAACGTTCTCGAAATACGATGGGGGCAGGGGATCGGCAGACCGCGCAACTGCCAACATTTCATCGAACCACGTATCCCCCAGTGTGATGCGCTGATCGATGGGGAAAGCGTTCACTCCCAGCTTCCAGCCGTAGTACTGGCCCTGCGGAAATCTCTCGGGGTAAAACTCGGTAATATGCCGATCCATGGCGACCGGAAGCACGCCATATCGGTCGAAGATCGACCAGGCGAACGGGTCGTCGGAATAGCGGATGGTTCGGCCGGTGACGCCGTTTGGCCACTCCTTCTTGTCGCGAATCTCCTGCGATACAAGAGGACGTTGTTCCTCTGCTTTCGCCCGGAGCAAAGGCATCGCGTCCTTGCCGTTGCACATGATATTCGTCAGGAAAGTCAGGTGATTGAGGCCAACTCCGAAGCTGCTGATGCTGGATTCGGGAACGCCGAGAAAGCCCGCCAGCAGCCCCTCAACGTAATGCACGCCGTGGCAGAGCCCTATGACCGGAACACCGGTCTTTACCCGTATAGCCCGGCAGATCGCTGTCATTGGATTCGAGTAGTTGAGAAAGTAAGCATTAGGACATAACTCGGCAACATCTTCGGCGATCGCGACCATCTGCGGGATCATTCGCATGGCGCGAGAGATACCACCCGGCATCACGGTGTCGCCGACGGGCTGGTAGATTCCATGCTTTCGTGGAATCTGAACATCAACCTCCCAGCCTCGACGTCCCCCCACGGCGATGGTAGTTACGACAAAGTGCGCACCCGGCAGGACCTCGCGACGGTTCGTCGTACAGGTGATAGGAAAACTGGCGCCCTTGAAGGCGAGCATCTTGTGAACCAGCCGCTTCACGGCATCGAGAGTGACGGGATCGATATCGACAAGCGCTAGCTCCCAACGGTCCGCTTCCCCGCTCAGAATGAGATCGGAAATGAGCCGTTGAGTGAAGACTGTGCTGCCAGCGCCAATGAGGACGAACTTGAAACGATCGCTCAAAATAGTCTCCCCGCAGAAATAGCAAATTCAAACGAGTCGTTCGTGAAACGATTCCGGTGATTTCTCCGCCGAGCCGGGGCCTTCATTGGCCACTCTCATTTCCATTGGCTGGTTGCCGGGCACCTCGATTGATAGCATCCGGCGGAATGGAACCGCGAAGAACCTCAAGTGCATTCCGAGCAGCGCGCACGGCAGCGCCGATCTTGCCTCCCCTCGTCAGACCAGCCTGATGGGGCGTAAGCACAACATTGTCGAGGGCGAACAGCGGCGACTCAAAAAGCGGTTCCCCTTCGAAAACATCCAAGCCTGCACCGGCAATCTGACGGCTACGCAGAGCGTTCAGCAGCGCGCTCTCATCGATCAACTCTCCTCGGGCTATATTGATCAGATAAGCCGAATTCTTCATCAGCGCAAGTTCTCTTGCGCCGATCAGGTGGCGCGTGTCTTTGGTCAACGACGCGAACAAAGAAACGACGTCTGCGTGGCTGAGAACATGGTCTAATGGCGCGTACTCGATTCCGAACTCGTTTGCCAGGGAGAGATCAGGGGTTCGCGTATACACCAATATCCGCATGCCGAACGCCCGCGCGCGTCTTACAAACGCCTTGGCAATTTGGCCAAACCCGATCACGCCCAGGGTCGCATCGAAAACGTCCATACTCGTCTGAGTGTGCTTGGCCCAGAGTCCCGCTCTGATCGCACGATCGCCGGTTAGAATCTGCCGCACCACACAGAGCATCAGTCCCATGGCGAACTCGGCACATTGCTCTGCGTTGACCCCTTTGACGTTGGTCACCAGCACGCCTCGACGAGTTGCCTCCTCGAGATCCACGTTATCGGAGCCCGATGTATGTAAAGCGATGACTCGAAGTTTGGGCGCCAGCGAGAAGTGTCCGGCTTCAATATTCGGGCCTCGCCCCGTAATCACAGCATCGGCTTGCTCAAGAGCAAGACGGTCTGCGGGCGCGAGGTCGACCCACGACTGCAGTGCTGGGATATAGGTAATCGCGTGTCCGGAATTGTCGAGCAATGCAACAGCATCAGGCAGAGTGTGAAAACTGTCTGAGATAACGACAATCCGGCAAGATTCCATGAATTAGTTTTCAACCTTCGTTCAGGCCGTTACTCGTGCACTTTGCGCGACCCTGAGTTCCATGCAGGCTCGGCGGGGATTTCAGGAGTACCGTGCTACCTCAATGCTACGCGCCCGGTCCGCCACTCGTGACTTAAAATTCGGTTTGCCTGCCTGGTTGAACAGGCAAACCGAATTTTGCTTTCTCTCGAACCAACTTAAAACTGAAGCTTCAGTGAAACCTGACCGGTGCGGTTGCCGCCGAAATCGGACCCGCGAGCAGCCGTGATTTGACCGAAGTTTGCGCTCGTGACGTTGACTACCGGATCTCCCAGGTTCGTGTGATTGAGCACGTTGGTAAACGTAGCCTCAAAGCGGAGGGAGACGTTCTCCGCGATGGGAAAAGATTTGCTCAGCCCCGAGGAAAGGCTCAGAGTTCCGGGCCCGACGAGATCGCCTAAGCCCTCTGTACCGAATCGGCCGATCGGCGCTGATCCAACGCCTACGTTGCAATTAGCGATCGAAGCGAACCCGACTTGTCCCGGACAGGAAAATGCGCCGTTGTTGAACCACTGATTGCGATTGTGGCTGCCGCTGTTGGGATTCCCTGTGACATCGGGTCGTTGCTGAGCGCCCCCAACATACGTGCCAGATCCGGTTCCGGAAGGGTCGATGAACCCGGCCGGGAAGTAAGCGGTGAGGAACGTACCGCTTTGGATCAGGAAAATGTTGCTAAGCTGCCAGCCTCCGAGAGCCAGATCGGAAACCCGGTTCATTCCCGACCCAAAGCGCTGGCCGCGCCCGAAGGGCAACTGATAAATCGCCGTTGTGAGCCAACGCTGACGTCGTGTCGCGCTGACGTTGCCGTAATCAACTCTGGGGTTGAAGCTATCGGTCGGACTGTATCCTCCTTGCTCATCCACAAACGCGCTCCCGGCGAAACTGCCGTAGCTGCCCTGGTTATCCGAAAGGTTCTTGGCCCAGGTGTAGGAGCTGTTGAAAGCGAGACCTTTTGTAAGGCGGTGCGATATTTCCATCTCCAAAGCACGGTAGTCGGCGCTGGCCCCCGTACTGCGGCGGGTAATCTGGTAGAAGTTTGGAAACGGCGTTTCCGCGGCGATGCGCGCGGGATCACTAGAAGGGGTCGTAGACGATTTCTGCAATTGGTTGAACTGGGGCTGCCACACGAGGTGCCAGGTGTGCATGCCCACATACGAAATGCGGAAGCCTGTGTTGTGGCCAAGGTCCCGGTCAATGGACAAGTTGGTCTGTAAGGAATAGGGATCGTGCCAGTTGGTGTCATTGGCAGCATAGAAATACAGGCTGCCCACGCTGGGCGTAAAGGTGTTGGTGTTGGTGCTGGTGTTCGGAAAGGCAAACGCCGGCCCGCCCGCAGGAAGAATGGAATTTGTGAAGCTCTGCAGGTTCGACTGCAATGTCTGCGTGAGGGCGTAGAACAAAGCGCCGGTAGTGGTGATGTTGTAGTAGCTGGCGCCACCACGAATGGCAGTGCGGTCATTGCCGAAGGGACGGTAGGCGAAAGCAAAGCGCGGCATAAATCGGAGGTTGGACGCTTGTCGCAGACCTGCCGGGAGTCCTGCCTGACTGTTCGTCACAACCGGCGTGCAGGGTACTCCGTTGATCGGTTGATTGTTGGCATAGGGGTTGTCTACACCTGGGGTCACACAGGCATTGACGTTCGCCAACTCCTGCACGGAAAGAGCGCTCGCATAGCCGTCGGGATAGATCAAGCGGCCGCTATTGGGCACCGATGGATCGAAGTTGCCAGCTAAGCCATTGGAGGCCACAAAGGCAGGGTGAAACTCGTAACGCAGTCCGAAATTCAGCGTCAGATTGTGGGCCGCTTGCCAGGTATCCTGGCCATAGGCAGCATAAGAATTAGCTACGCCGTTGTTGTCCTGCACGATGTTGCTTGTCTGCGAGATATACGGAACGCCGATCAGGAAATCAGCGAACTCCTGGCCGGTAGAGGTAGGGGCGGCGGAGCTGAAGGAAAAGTTTCCGTAGTTCGCGGACACGGTGGAACCACCGGCCTCGGTGTGAGCCACCAGATGTCGAAAGTCCCCGCCGAAGCGGAACAAGTGGCTGCCATGCTGCCAGGTGAAGTTGTCCACGTACTGGAAGATGCGCGACCGTTCCTCAAAGCCCAGCCGTTCACCGATGCTGTTGACGACGTTAAACCCAATATACGGAATGCCGTTGAAGAATGCGGGAGATACGCCATTGAGACCGGTAGACTTCAGAAATGCTGGGCCATCGAAGGGATTGCTGTTTCCATCGCGCTCCAGGGTAAAGCCAAAGCGGAACTCATTGGCCAGATGGGGCGTGATGGCATAGGTGAAAGTGGAAGCCAGAATCTGGTACTTTGCGTAAGCCGTGCTGTAGGGGAGGGTAAGATCGGTCGGTTGCAGCTGATTTACGTTCTTAAAGGTGTAGCGAGTAAACAGCGTCGCGCGCGAGCCGAAATTCTGGTCTCCCCTCAGATCAGCCTGATTGGAACTTATGTTGTCACTGCGCGTGCTTAGGTAGTTGTAGCCCCTCGTGGCGATGGCCTGCTGCAACGACTCTCCTGGCGGACCAATGTTGGGGTCGGGGTAGAACTGCAGGAAGGCCGCTGAATTCGAATTGACCGGAACCGTATAGTCTGCATACGTGCCGCCAGTAAACGGATCGTTCAGAGGTGTCGTGGTTTCTGCCGCAAAGTTTCCTTGCTTCATGGCCGAGGTTGGCACCTTAGCCTGGATAACGTTCGACTGCGGAAAACGAAGTCCCTCATATGCTCCGAAGAAGAATGTCCGGCCTTCTCCGTTGTAGAGTCGGGGAATAACAACCGGCCCGCCGACGCTCCCGCCGAAGTCGTTGGCTACTTTGTGCGGCTTGTTGGCTGCGTTGGTGCCGTAGGGAATCGCGTCCAGCGCCTGATTCTGTAAATACTCGTACGCCGAACCATGTAGGTGATTCGTTCCGCCCTTGGTTACGGTGGTGATTTCGCCCGGCTGTCCATATTCGGCGTTGTTGTTGACGCCGTCTACCCGGATTTCGGCGATGGACTCGGCGGAGGGGAAGGCATCAGCCTGGATGTTGTTATTTGTAGTGTTCTGCGCCGAAATGCCATCGACAGTCACTTCGGTTTGCGATGGCAGTCCCCCTTGCAGCGAGAACTTGAGAGTCGGCTGAGGGTGGGTCGAGGGGGTCGCCGGATAAGGAGTCGTATCCGGCTGCACGCCAGGCAGGGTCTGGATCACATTGAGCGGTGAAGTTGAGCCGGCGCCGCGATAGTTCGCCGGCAAATCCAAAACTTGTTCGGGCAACAGCGCAGCGGAGATCTGCGCGTTCTGGGTTTCGATCACACCCACATCAGAAGCATTGACCTCAACCTTCTCACCCCCCGAGGCAGGTTTAAGCGTTACGTCATAACGCAACTGCTGACGAGCTATGAGGGTGATGCCGTTCGCCAAGTTCGAGCCGAAGCCGCTGGCCGATGTGGTGATCTCGTAAGTGCCGGCTTCCAGGTTCACCGCTGTGTAATTGCCGGAGCCGTCGGTCATAACGCTGCGCTCCGTGTTTGTCTCGTTGCGATGAAACACGACGGTTGCACGAGGCACCACCGCCCCGGAGCTGTCATACACCGTCCCGGAGATGCTGCCCAGAACCGATTGAGCGGAGGTAAACAGGGAACTCGCCAGGACAACGGCGAGTGCAGGAAACAAAAGCCGAGCCACTGCAGATCGCACAACGGTGTTTATTTCAGTGATATTCATGGCGCCCCTCAGACGACAATTATTGATCCAGGTTGGCAACTTAGCACGGAGTGTGATATTGTGCAAGCGCTTTCTGCAACCCATTGCGCATCGCGGCTCCTCGCCGGGGTTTTCGCTCCTCGGCCAACGTGCCAGGCTTGGGACCCGATGATCTTTAGGATTGCTACGGTACAGAACTGCTACGCGTATTCCCGGGACGGGACCCGATCCCTGTCACGTCATGGAAGGTGGCTGCATGGCAAAAACACAGCGCGGAGCGGAGCGAGTTGCTTTGCGCGACGTGCTAGCATTGTGTTTCCTGAGTTCATGCTGCCTTATCCTGTCCCACACCGTTTCTCCGCAAACCGGCCCTTCGTCGAAAACCGGTTACGCACCAAGAAATGAGATGGCGGCAATTGCACACAGCGCCTTTTCTGTGAAGTCGATCTCGCAGGTCGCTTTCAGTCCTGATGGGAAGCGCATCGCTTTCACGATCGCGTCGACCGGCCAGGTAAATGGTGAAGATCTCTTTAAGTCTTCCGCCGACTTGGCGTACATAGGGAGTTGAGGCTAGGCAAGTATGAAATCAGTGGTGTTCGAAAAGACTTAGGTCGAAACGTTCTGGACGAGACATGAGCACATCCACGAATCCCGCTGCTGCCCCTGAGACGATGCAACAAGAGCCATCAACTCTCTATCGCTGGCTTGTATTGTTGTTTGTCAGCCTTACCATGGGCGGCAACTACTACATTTATGACAGTATCAATCCCTTGGAACGCATTTTCATTCAGAAGGTGGGATTCTCAGCCACTCAATTCGGATGGCTAAACTCCTCTTATGCGGTTACGGCGGTTTTGACGCTGCTTCTTGGCGGCATCGTGATTGACCGAATCGGCACCAAGAAGGCGATAACTTTTTTCGCCTGCATATGCTGTCTTGGAGCCGCACTCACCGCAGCACGCGGGCAGCCAGGAATGATGATCGCCGGACGTGCCGTTCTTGGCCTTGGTGGAGAATCGCTGGTGGTTGCAGCAACAACTGTGGTTGCCCGATGGTTCAAAGGCAAAGAGCTTGCGTTTGCGTTCGGTATCAAGATCACAATTGCCCGTCTGGCGTCAGTGGCGGCCGATAACTCGCCAACATGGGCGCATCGAATGTTCTATCCCGAGAGCCTGGCGGGTCAGCCGAGCTGGCAAGGGCCTTTATTGCTGGCCGCAGGAGCCGGGGTTCTCGCGGTCGTCTGCTCTGGCGTTTACTGGGTGCTGGAAGACTGGGCAGAGCGACATTATGAGTGGCGGCCGGACGACGGAGGGGGAAAACGCAAACTGGATTTCGGGCACGTTCTTCGATTTAGCCCATCCTATTGGCTCGTAGTGGGGATTTGCTTCAGTTTCTACTCTGCCATCTTTCCGTTCCGCACATTCGCTATCGACTTTTTCACAAACAGGATTCTCGCGGCGCATGGTGGGTACAGCGCTTTGGAAGCGGTGCGAGTAGCAGCACACAAGCAGGCCGGAATGTTCACCAGTCTGCTGCCGCTGTCGGCGATGGTGGCGACCCCATTGTTGGGCCTACTCTCGGACAAAATTGGAAAGCGTGCTTCCCTGATGCTGTTCGCTTCACTGTTGCTGATGCCGGTTTACGTTTTGATGGGTTATACAGGTTTACCCCTCTTTGTCCCGCTCTGCATGATGGGAATCGCCTTTTCGGTCATTCCTGCCGTGATGTGGCCTTCAGTGGCCTACATCGTGGACCGGAACAGGCTTGGGACCGCATACGCTCTCATGACACTGATCGAGCAAGTAGGCTTCTTTGCCATGAACTTGCTGATCGGCAGGGCGAATGACCATCAGCACGCGGGAATCGACAACCTGGGGGGATACAAGCTGGGGATGTTGATCTTCTCGCTGATCGCCGGGGTTGGGTTCGTATCGGCCGCGCTCCTGCGAATCCGCGAAGCAGGCCCCCAGAGCTACGGGCTGGAGACGATCACCGCGGGAAAGGCATAAGGCCATCGGGCGAGACCCTCCGGACGGCGTTCTTGCCTTTATCGCTATTTTGCACGGATGCGCTGAACGCGGAAGTTCGAAAAGACCAGTCCGTACCCGGCAGCATCGATCAGTTCGTCAATTGCCTGATTTTCCCCATAGGCGGGTCCGGTCAGGGAGACAAACGCTCGCACCGGGTGTCCGAGGTTCTTCTTGAAGTCTTCCTGCGCTCCGATGACTTCCTGTCGTTGGACCGCGGGATCAAGCTTTGACAGCAGAGTGTGCGAGCGGGTGTGGCTCGCGATCACATGTTTCTTGTCGAGTTGCCGAAGCTCGTCCCAAGTGAGCGCGTAACGCCCGTCCGGATACTCATGCGTCAGCATATCGATATCGTGGTGTTCGGCAAAATCTCGTTGATCCACCACCGGAGCGTTGATGAATCCGGTGATCATGAAGAACCAAGCGACAAAGCCATGTTTCTCCAGCAAAGGCACAAGTACGTCGTAGCTGTTGCGGTAGCCCTCAAACACGGACACGATCAGGCCAGGTTTCGCTTTATGCCACTCGCCGGTCATCAGGTAAGCTTCCAGTTCATCCTGGTTCACTGACGAAAAATATTGGCTGTACCGCGCGATTTGACGTTCGTATTGCTCTGCCTGCGCGCGCGAAGTGTTGTGGAAATTGACGGCGCGGATCAGAGGATGTGTCGCAAACTCCTCAGCCAGGGTGTACGCCAGTTCGGTGAATGTGGGAGCCGAATTCGCGGGTTCCTTTTCCTCTCCCCCGTTTGCGAAATCCCGGTCTGCCAGTACTTCAATCAACTTCGAGACGTCGGAGGCCGGCGCGTCCTGCCGGATTCGCTCCCATGCCGCCGCGTTCCGCCGAAATTGAGACGCGATCGCCGCGTTAAGGGGCGAAAGCGCGGCCGCCCTCTTATTCGCCACCAGATCCTCGCAGGCCAGCAACACTGGGATCCCTTCCTCGGAGTATTCCTTCGGTGCCAGCCGCGCAATATCTTTTCGGAGAAGATCGTCGATCTTGTCTTGGCTTTTCTCGCCAGACGGGGCACCCGAACCAGTTTGTGTATTTCCCGCAGCCGGGTGCAGAAGCCGGGCGAAAGTTGAATCGAATGTTCCAAACGATCCGGCCGCTCCTGCCGTCAAGACGCTGAGAGCATCCCGCCGATTCATCATAAGGCTGTTTCTCCTTGTAGCTTCCCTGACAAGTGCACGCCGATACCCCCGCGGAATGTGACGCTAGAAATTATCCCGGGGCACGTAGGACCCGCTGCCGCCCACCAGAAAATCAAAGTCTGCGCCTTCATTTGCCTGGAGCACATGATCGATGTACCACTTTGTATAACCGCGATTGACGGGCGGCTGCGGAGCTCGCCAGGCCTTGCGCCTCACTTCCATCTCCTCCGCATCGACGTGCAGGGTAAGGCTCCGGGCTTCCACATCGAGTGTGATCAGGTCGCCATTTTGAACGAGAGCTAGAGGACCGCCGGCGGCCGCCTCTGGCGCACAGTGGAGCACCACAGTTCCGTAGGCGGTGCCCGACATCCGCGCGTCGGAAATCCGAACCATGTCTGTGATGCCCCGTTTCAGAATCTTGGGTGGCAACGGCAGGTTTCCGACTTCGGCCATGCCCGGATAACCCTTCGGACCGCAATTCTTCAGCACCATGACGCAGTGCTCGTCAATGTCCAGGGCATCGTCATTGATGCGCGCATGCAGGTCTTCGATCGACTCGAACACCACCGCCCGGCCGGTATGCTTCATCAGCGCCGGCGAGGCAGCAGACGGCTTCAGTACCGCTCCATCCGGAGCCAGATTGCCCTTCAACACGGCTATACCACCCGTGGACTTGAAGGGCGTTTCGAAATTGTGAATGACCTCTCGATT
Organism: uncultured Acidobacteriaceae bacterium; assembly: GCA_963778255.1. Taxonomy (GTDB): domain Bacteria; phylum Acidobacteriota; class Terriglobia; order Terriglobales; family Acidobacteriaceae; genus Acidiflorens. The sequence continues at coordinate 14,890 of CAVZUP010000002.1, read as the reverse complement.
CCAACACGGAGCTTTCTCGTTGTTTTCCCAGATGGTGCACCCATTCACGGTGAGTGCGGATTTGTTCAGCAGATCGCGCTCGCCGAGTTCTCGAAGAATGGCTGGCAAGCCTCCTGCCTCGAAAAAATCTTCCATGAGAAATTTGCCTGAAGGCATGATGTTCAGCAGGCACGGCACGCCGCGACCCAGTTTGTCCCAATCGTTCAGGTCCAACTCGACACCGAGGCGCCGAGCGAGGGCAATCAGATGGATGACCGCGTTTGTGGAACCGCCAATCGCGGCGTTCACGCGGATCGCGTTTTCCAAAGACGGTTGCGTAATGATTTTCGACAGAACAAGATCTTCCTTCACCATCTCCACAATGCGGCGTCCGGCCGTCCGCGCAAGCAGGTTGCGGCGCGCGTCCACCGCGGGAATCGCCGCGTTGCCCGGCATACCGATTCCCAGAGCTTCCACCAGGCAAGCCATGGTTGAGGCCGTGCCCATGGTCATGCAGTGTCCTTGCGAACGGTGCATGCACGATTCCGCTTCGTGGTACTCAGTCAGACTGATCTCTCCCGAGCGCAGTTGTTCGCTCATGGAGATGGTGTTGGTCCCTGAACCTATATAGGTTCCTTTGTACACGCCCCGCAACATGGGACCGCCCGAAATACCAATCGTCGGCACATCCACGCTCGCTGCGCCCATTAACAGAGCAGGCGTGGTCTTGTCGCATCCCATCAACAACACAACTCCGTCGAGAGGATTGGCACGGATGGATTCTTCAACATCCATCGACGCGAGATTGCGATAGAGCATCGCCGTGGGCCGCAGCATGGTCTCACCCAGCGAAAGAACAGGGAATTCGAGCGGAAAGCCGCCCGCTTCCAGCACGCCCCAGCGAACGTGATCAGCAAGCGTCTTGAAGTGGGTGTTGCAAGGCGTAAGTTCAGACCATGTATTACAAATCCCAATCACGGGGCGACCATCGAATTGGTCTTGGGGTAAACCGCGGTTCTTGAGCCAAGAACGATAGTAGAACCCATTCTTGTCTTGCCGCCCGAACCAGGATTGACTCCGCAGTACCTTCCTAGCCATCATTTCTCGCTCCCTATTGTCTGTCCTTCGTCGCCAACCTCACCACTTGGTGCTGCTCTCCCAATCCTTCAATGGCGAGCTTTATGCGATCTCCAGACCTCAGGAAGACGGGTGGCTTCTGCCCCATGCCGACCCCCGGAGGCGTGCCTGTCGCGACAACATCTCCAGGCTGCAAAGTCATGAAACGGGATAGGTACGCGATGAGAAACGGTACCGTATAGACCATCGTCGCAGTCGAGCCATCCTGATACCGGTGTCCATTCACATCGAGTCGTATCGAGAGTTTTTGCGAATCCGGTACTTCGTCCGGCGTCACCAGCCAAGGACCGACCGGGCCGAAGGTGTCATGGGACTTGCCTTTGGTCCACTGCCCCTGATGATCAAATTGAAACGTTCTCTCCGATACGTCGTTCACGATGCAGTATCCCGCAACGTGTTTCAGTGCTTGCTCCTCCGATACGTATTTCGCGGGTGCGCCGATCACGACCCCGAGTTCCGCCTCCCAATCGGTCTTGCTTCCACCCAATGGAATCTCGATATCATCATTCGGTCCGATAACTGCGGAAGTCGCCTTCATAAAAACGATGGGCTCCGGCGGAATCGTCATCCCTGCCTCGGCGGCGTGATCCGAATAGTTGAGGCCGATGCAGATGAACTTTCCTATGGGCCATACACATGGCCCCAAGCGAGTGTCAGCTGCCACGATCGGCAGAGAGTTCACCTCCAGAGTCGCGAGCCGAGCGATCTGATTGGGCAACAGGATGCGCCCCCCGATATCAGGGACGTGCGCTGACAGGTCTCGGATACGTCCCTCTGCGTCGAGTATTCCGGGGCGTTCGAATCCGGGCTCGCCGAATCGTACGAGTTTCATCAGGCAGTTCCCTCTTCCTGATGAATTCGGAACGGCCTAACGACGCGTGTGACCGTGCCCTTGGGGCTCGGGTTATCTGGGTCGACTCCAACGCTAAGGCTCAAGTGATATGCCAGCAACTGGGCCAGGGGCACCTCAAATGGAGTGCGGAGATAGTCCGGTAGAAGTGGTGCGACCGCGGGGATGAACCAGTCGCGCTCAGACACCCGCGAGCGATCGTCGCCGATTACGACAAAGCGGCCCAGCCCTTTTCCCCTGATGTCCTCGATCAAATCGTGCTCATAAAGACGCTTTTGAGGATCGGAGGAGAGGAAGCACAAAACCGGGGTATCTTCTCGAACGAACCCGATGGCGCCATGTCGAAAACCAAGAAATGTCTCCGGCATCGCCATGACGCGGCCGTCCGTAAGCTCAACAATTTTCAGTGCCACTTCCCTGGCCAGGGCGTGCATACAAGAGGTGAGAATCACGATGCGGTCCTGGCAGTGGTTCGCGATCTCCGCCATAAGATCATTGGACTCCGGCAGGGCTTGCTGGACACGCCGGCAGATGTTCGGAAGGCAATTCGCGAGTGGCGTTTCGTGTTTCAGCGCAAGACCCGCGAGCACAAGATTGGAGAAGGAGGCAGTCATGGCAAGGCTGCGATCATTCGTCCGTGAATCCAGCACGATCACTTCAAGGCCACTCGTATTGGCCAACCGACCCTCTGGATTACAGACAATGGCGATGTGCCGGACAAGAGGGAAAAGCTTCTTCACCTTGGTCACGACCGCAGTGCTCTCCGGACTGTCGCCGGATCGCGCCAGTGAAATGAGGAGTCCGCCCCGCCGCCAAGACGGCAGGGTAGATTCGATCTCCGCACGAGACTGAATCAATAGATCGGTAGTCGGAATCGCGCTCGCCCCCGGCCATGCTTCAGCGATGGAAGAGGCGGCGTAGGCCGATGTTCCGGCACCGCATAGAACCACCGGCAAGCCTGTGACATCCTGACATAAGTGCTGGGATCGCACCCGGTCGAGAGTCGTGGGCCACAGGTCCGGCTGCTGCGCGATCTCGAAAGCCAACAAACTGTTCGTCGGATAACTGAAGGATGCGGGCACAGTAACGCTCCTCGATTGGGTGCTCCGAACTCGCACCGCCCGGCGGGGCTGTCGGAAAAATCAAGATAGCGCGGATCGGAATGCTATGCAAGCGTTTTCTGCAAGGGTTTGCATGAATGCCGCTTTTCGCAAAGTGCGGCGTACCGAGAGTTTTCAGTTCCGCACAATGGATGGGGCACGGAATGTTGGTTTGGTCCGTAACGTGAGCTTGGACTCCTCGGCCGTCGACTTCCGAATCACCAGTTCTGTCTCGACGACATATTCTGCGCCTCTTTGCCTCTTCAACTTCAGCAGCTTCTCCAGGGCTGCAAATGCCGTCTTCCCGAGTGCTTCGCGAGGAACCCGGATGGTCGTCAATGCTGGCCGGATCAGAAAGGAGAACGGGAGATCGTCAACGCCTACGATCGAGATATCGTTGGGGACGTCAACTCCTGCCTCTTCCAAAGCGATAATGGCTCCCATTGCAATCAGGTCGCTGCCGCAGAAAATTACTGTCGGGATATCCTTTGCCGAGAGAATTACCTGGACCGCGGAGGCTCCCGCATCGAAATGATAGTTGCTGTGGGTGACCGGATCGGGATCAAGTCCCCTGTGCCGTAAGCCTTTCACAAGGACTTGCTTAATCGCGCAGGCCGTACGGTTCGTCTCCGGCCCTGCGATCACCGCCGCCCGGCGATGCCCAAGGGACGCTACGTGTTCGATAGCCTGAACCAAGCCCCCCTTGTAATCGATGATGATGGTGCTTACGAGCCGATCCACAGGTACCGGGTTGAATGTGACAACCGCTATGCCTTTATTGGTTAGAGTCGAAAGAACGGCGTCTGGAAGAGAGGAGGTTAAGATTGCAACTCCGCGCACGGAATTTTCAATAAGTTTCTGAACAACCGCTTCAGCCCGTTTCTCATCGTACTCAGTATTGAGCAGCAGAACGTCGAAGCCTCGCTCCCAAGCGGCAGCTTGAAAACCGCGGATGATCTCGGAAAAGAAAGGGTTCGCAATCTCAGAAATCACCAATCCAAAAAGATCACTCTTCCCTATCGCTAGCCGACGGGCATGAACGTTGCGATGGTAATTTAGCTTCTCCACCGCATCCATCACTCGCTTGACGGTGGGGGCCGAGATGCTAGGATGCTTGCTCAAAACGCGAGATACAGTCGCCGGAGAGACTTTCGCAAGCTTCGCGACCTCTTCCATCGTATAGCCCATAGCTTTGAACTCTCGAAGAAGTAGCTCTAATCACCTACAACCTGAACTCAGAACGGGTCGCGACAAGCGCTACATGAGTCGAATGCCGAACGCCTATCTTCATCAAAACGAGAATGACTTTCAACTTTATCAACTTTGTCATTCACCGAGTCAGGACTCTGGGATAAGTCTCCGTTGAATGCCCGAATCGTTGGAGAACAAACGGAACAAGAGATATAACGCCAGCAGTTAATTTATCAGCTTTACGCTCTGGCGCCAGTACGAACGACGTGCGCGATGCAGGACGACCTGGTTGAGGCGACATCGATCAACGGCATTCAAACGAAAGTAAGGATTCACACCGAAAAACCAGAAAAACCTCTTAGAAATTAGCAGCTTGAACAAAGCTAGTCAAGCGCTTGCATGCGGGAAACGAGCGCCCTTTTCCCCATCTTTGTCCCGCGCGAACTCAAGCATCCGCAAGATGGCGCCTTACGGTGTCCCAAAACTCTCGGTTTCACCCGACGGGAACTGAAGCCGATGATGGTGCAGTTCGCGGCCATGATCGCGTCAGCACCTGGCACAGACTCAGGATGCACAATCGATCGACTGCACATGTCGCGTTAACTTAGTGCGTGCTCTATGCAGCCTCGCCTTTACCGTTCCCACCTGCCTACGAATATCTCGCGAGGAATTACTGACGGCTTTTGACGGCGAACTCCGGTATGCTTGGCGGACATGCAAGCCACGACGGCAATTCCAGTGATTGAATTCCGTGATGTCTGCTACCGAGTAGCGGGAACGCAAGTGCTTTTCGAATTTAATCTGCAGGTGCAGAGTGGAGAAACGCTGGTACTGCTGGGGCGCAGCGGTTCGGGCAAAACCACATCCCTGAAGCTGGTCAATCGCCTGTTGACGCCCACTTCCGGGGACATCCGAGTGAAAGGTGTTTCCAATGCAGAAGGAGACGTGGTCCGCCTGCGTCGCAGCATCGGCTATGTGATTCAGGACGTCGGATTATTTCCTCACTTTACGGTCGAGCGGAATATCGGGTTGATGCCGGGGATCGAAGGCTGGCCCGAAGACCGAATTCGCGCACGCGTGCAAGAGTTGCTGCAGTTGGTGGGACTGGCAGTCGATCTGGCATCGCGGTATCCGTATCAGCTGTCGGGCGGGCAAAGGCAGCGGGTCGGCGTGGCGCGGGCGTTGGCGGCAGACCCCGAGATACTTCTGATGGATGAGCCTTTCGGTGCGCTCGATCCACTGACGCGCGATGAGTTGCAGCGCGAATTCCTGGCACTGCAGCAAAGACTCCACAAGACGGTTGTGTTTGTGACGCACGATCTGCGAGAGGCCTTGCGGCTGGGAACACGGATTGCGTTGATGGAGGCGGGCCGACTGGTGACGGTGCTGACGCCGCGGGAGTTTCTGCAGTCGAGCGATCCACTGGCGTCTGCTTATGTAAGAACGTTTGGCGAAGGTTTGGAGTCGGCGGTAAATCGGGGCATGTCATGAATGTCTTTCGATACATTTGGCAGAATCATGGTCAGGTGCTGGAACTTACATGGGAGCACTTGCGGCTGGTCGGCTTTTCCACGCTGTTCGCGATGCTGATCGGAATCCCGTTGGGAATCGCGATCGCCCACCGGCCGCGATTCAACAAGCCAGTGTTGGCCAGCGTCAATATTATCCAGACGATTCCCAGCCTGGCGCTGTTCGGTTTTCTCCTGCCAGTGCCGTGGCTGGGCGAGCGCTCAGACCGGCTGGCGATTTTGGCGCTCACGCTATACGCGCTCCTGCCCATCATCAGGAACACGTATACGGGGATCCGCGGCGTCGACCCTGCGGTGGTGGAGGCAGGACGAGGCATGGGGCTCACGGAATCACAGCTTCTATTTCAAGTGGAACTGCCGCTGGCGGTAAGCGTGATCCTCTCGGGCGTGCGCGTGGCGGTCGTCATTTCGGTCGGGCTGGCGACAATTGCTGCGGCGATTGGCGCGGGGGGGCTGGGAGAATTCATTTTCCGGGGCTTGGCGATGGTGGACAACCGAGTCATCCTTGCCGGGGCGATTCCAGCCGCAATCCTGGCTCTGGTGGCCGATTTTGGCGTCGGATGGCTGGAAAGGCGACTGCAGACGCGATGACGGCGCGGCGATTGAATCCAGGACTATGGAAGCTAGGACTGTTGTGTCTCCCTGCGCTGCTTTTGCTGACGTCCTGTGAGCCCTCGCATCACGATCGCGTCATGGTTGGCTCCAAGAATTTCACGGAGTCGTTGATTCTGGGCGAGCTCATCGCGCAGCAGATCGAGACTCACACCCATCTGAAAGTGGAGCGACGCTTCTACCTGGCCGGAACGTACATCTGCCAGCAGGCAATTCTGGCGGGGCGAATCGATGTGTATCCGGAATACACGGGCACGGCGCTCACCGCGATCCTCAAGCAGGATGCCGGCGGCGGTAAGCAGGATGTTTATCGACGAGTGAAGAGTGAATACGAACGCCGCTTCGGGCTAACGCTCGGACCGGCCCTGGGATTCAACGACACTTTCGCAATGGAGATCCGCGGAGAAGACTCGCGCCGCTTGAACCTCAAGACTATTTCGCAAGCGGCAGCGTTCGCTCCGCAATGGCGTGCCGGGTTCGGTTACGAATTCATGGAACGGCCTGATGGATATCGAGGATTGGCCGCAACCTACGGGCTGCACTTCGCGGAACAGCCGCGCATCATGGATCTGGGCCTGCTGGCGCGGGCGCTGAAAGATCGCCAGATCGATCTGGCTGCCGGGAACGCGACCGACGGGCTGATTCAGGCTCTGGATCTTTTCGTGCTCGCAGACGATCGCCACTATTTCCCTCCGTATGAAGCGGTGCCCATCATACGTAGGCAAACTCTGGAAGAACATCCGGAGGTGGCGCAGCCTCTTGCGGAGTTGGCGGGGAAGATCTCCGACGAAGAAATGCAACGGCTGAATTATGCGGTTGATGGCCAGCACCGCGATGCGGCCGATGTGGTGCGCGAATTCCTGAGAAACAAAGGACTCGTACGGTGACCGGCTCGCGCTGGCGAAGTCCTCAAATTTCGAGCGTCCCCTGCAGTGTGAGCACTGCATTGCCCTTGAGGACAACGCAGTCTCCGGCCATCTCGCACCAAAGTTCACCGCCGCGCTCCGATAATTGGCGCGCGTGCAGGGACGATTTCCCCAGGCGTTTTGACCAATAAGGAGTCAGCGCGCAATGGGCCGAGCCGGTCGCGGGATCTTCCGGCATGCCATAACTCGGTTTGAAGTAGCGCGACACGAAATCAACTTCCACTCCCGGTGCGGTGACGGCCACGACAAAAGGATGGAGCAGTTCCAGGCGGGAGAAATCAGGGCGCATGTTTCGGATCGCGGCTTCGTTGTCGTACACCGCGAAGTAGATATGGTTCACTTCCAGCACGGCCGATGGACGGGGGCCCGGCCCGAGAGCGCGGACCAGACCTTCCCGCAGCGTCTCGCAATCGTTAGGGAACAGTGCGGGGAAGTCCATCGCCAGAAAATCGCCGTCTCTGCGGACGGTCAGGGTTCCACTATGGCGCGTCTCGAACTGCACCGTGTCGAGTCCCGATTGCAGCAAGTTGAGCAGCACATAGGCGGAAGCCATGGTCGCATGCCCGCAAAGCTTTACCTCGCCGCGAGGCGTAAACCACCGAAGTTTATAGTGGCCGGACCCGGGCACGAAGAAAGCAGTCTCAGAAAGATTATTTTCTGCTGCGACCTTGCGCAGAATCTCGTCATCTAACCAGCTTTCAAGAGGGCAGACCGCCGCGGGGTTTCCGCGAAAAGGCTCGCGGGTGAATGCGTTCACATGAAAGAGCCGAATACGCATCGCCCAATTGTACTGGTCACGGATAACGCCCGGCTGGGGTGCTGTCTTAAACACTTTTCAGCCAACGCCCGGCTGGGACGTCGGTTGATGATTATTGGCGGGCCGTGATAATCTCTGGGCCTTCGTCTTGTGGGGATGAGTGGTCCGTTGCACTCGCGTGCGGACGATTTTCGCCCAGGCACGCGGTGATGGTTGCACCTACTTCCCATTGCATCCGAATCGCGTTCTTGCTTGTCCACCGTGTTCCGTCAGGGGGGGCCAATGCTCGCTGCTCAAGGAGAAGTTGCAGTCCGGCGCCGATTGCTGGAGCAGGTGTCCGCTGCCCGAAGGCGAAGTGACACGCTTTTCGACATTGTGCGGGCAGACTCGATTTACGAACGGCCCATACCGGAGCGCCACCGCATCATTTTCTACGTCGGACATCTCGAAGCCTTTGACTGGAATCTGCTGCACGAGAACGTCCTGGGTCTGAAGAGTTTTAACCCCGAATTCGACCGGCTGTTTGCTTTTGGCATCGATCCCGTGGGCGGGGGAATGCCTTTCGATCAGCCCTCGGACTGGCCTTCTCTCGAGGCGGTGCGTGGCTACGTGACCACCATCCGGACCGCGCTGGACCAGAAACTAGGGGACGGAAGGCTGGAGTGGTACAGCCACACTGAGAATGGGGTTGCGCTCGACACCTTGCTGAACGTGGCCATCGAGCATCGCCTGATGCATGTCGAGACCTTAGCCTACATGCTGCATCAGTTGCCGCTGGACAAGAAGATTCCGCAAGAAAGTCCGCTGTGCCGCGTTCCGCCGCCTTTAACCCATCGAATGATTGAGATTCCCGCAGGAGTTGCAACACTAGGGCTCTCCCGCGGAGGCGAGAGTTTCGGGTGGGACAACGAATACGAAGCCCACAGGATCGACGTGCCCTCGTTTGAGATCGAGCAGTACGAGGTGACGAACCGGCAATATCTCGAGTTCATGGCGGCGGGTGGCTATGAAACGCGCGCCTTCTGGAGCGACGACGATTGGAACTGGAAGACTGCTCGGGCCGTTTCTCATCCTGTGTTCTGGACCAGGACGCGCGACGCATGGCAGTACCGCACGATGTTCGATGAGATTGCGTTGCCCCTGGACTGGCCGGTCTATGTGAGCCACGCAGAGGCATCAGCGTATGCGCGATGGGCAGGAAAGTCGCTACCCACAGAAGAAGAGTGGCAGCGCGCGGCGTACGGGACTAAAGATGGAACGGAGAGGGAGCATCCATGGGGCAACGAAGCATGGAGCGACGAAGCGCCCAGTTCCAGTCTAGGCAATTTCGACTTCAACCATTGGAATCCCACGCCGGTGAATGCGTTTCCATTAGGCCGCAGCGCTTTTGGAGTGGAGGATCTGTTGGGCAATGCATGGGAATGGACGTCCACGGCGTTCGCGCCATTTCCCGGGTTCGAGGCCTTTCCGTTCTACCGCGGCTATTCGGCTGATTTTTTCGATGGCAAGCACTTCGTCATGAAGGGTGGATCACCGCGCACAGCTGCCTGTATGCTGCGGCGCACATTTCGCAACTGGTTCCAGGGACATTACCAATATGTGTATGCGGGATTCCGCTGCGTGAAGCGCTGATCCTGATGCGCTGACCAAGTGAATCTGATCGAAGGAGTCGGCAAATGCTGGTTCAAGCGGTTGCTAGCAATGCTACCTGCGAGTTCGCGGCGGATGTGCTCGCCGGGCTTACACGGACAGGCCAGAAGGAGCTTCCCTCGAAGTATCTTTATGACAACGTTGGCTCGGCGCTGTTTGAAGTGATCAGCCACCTGCCCGAGTATGGACTCACGCGCGCAGACGAGCGACTGCTGCGCCGGCATGCCGATGAGATCGTGGACCGGCTACCCGGTCCGGTTGCCGTGGCCGAACTGGGAAGCGGCAGCGGCAAGAAGACTCGCTGGCTCCTGGAGGCCTTTTGCCGGCGCCAACGCACGTCGTATTATCCAGTCGAGATATCGCGTTCAGCTCTGCTGATGTGCCAACGGGAACTCAGCGACATTGATGCCATCAGCATAGTGGGCTTTGAGCGCGAATATCTAGATGGACTTCTGGAAGTGGCCGCGTACCGGAAGAGCGGCCAGCGTTTGTTCGTGCTGTTCCTGGGGAGCACGATTGGGAATTTTGATCGCGCGGCGGGGGAGAAGTTTTTGACTGCAGTCCGCGGCATTCTGGAGCGGGGCGACTCTTTGCTTCTGGGAACGGATTTGGAGAAACCAAGCGCGCAACTCATCGGAGCCTACGACGACGAACTCGGAGTGACGGCTGCGTTTAATCTGAATTTGCTGGGCCGGATCAATCGTGAACTCGGCGCTGATTTTGATCTGCGCGAATTCGCGCACCGGGCAAGAATTAACTCCGAGGCGCGGAGTGTCGAGATGCACTTACTATCGAAGCGGAGGCAAGTCGTCAGTATTCCAGCGGCAGACGTCGTCGTCGAGTTCCAGGAGGGAGAGACCATATGGACGGAAAGCAGTCATAAGTATTCAGCCGGCGAGGTGGTCGAAACCGCGCGCACGGCGGGCTTCCGCTGCGAAGTTCAATGGATCGATGAGCAGTGGCCTTTTGCCGAAAACCTGCTTATTGCCGAGTGATCGCTAGGTGGGTCAAACGAATTGCACTCAGGATGCTTTGGACTTGCGCCAGGCCCGCAGGTTGACAGCGCTCATCACCATGCAAAATATGTTGGCAGGGATGAACCCCATTTGGGCCGTTTGGAATCCGATGACGCACACGACAACGCTATTGACGCCGGCCAATGCCCAGCCTTCCCAGCACCGCCGCCCCACCAGAACTGTGGAGGCGATGGTTAACACGCAAGAGAGATAATCGAGCCGAAACACAGATGAAGACCTCCTAAAAACATTGTGAGTGAAAGATCGGCATTTTGGCTGTGATTGTGACCGTTTCTTACATGACTGTAGTTACTTGATCGAAAACGAGTTGGTTTAGCCTGGAGGAAGCGATGTCCGTAAAGTGCACCCACCTGGACCAGATCAGGATCAAAGAAACCGACAAGCACGTGTGCGAAGACTGCATTAAGACCGGCGACACGTGGGTTCACTTACGCTTGTGTCTGATCTGCGGACACGTGGGCTGTTGCGACTCGTCGAAGAACAAGCACGCCACCAAACACTTTCACAGAACGCAGCACCCGCTGATCCGATCGAACGAGCCAGGGGAGTCATGGGTTTGGTGCTATGTAGACGAGATCGAAGTTGGAGAAATTGGGGCTTAAGGTCGGCCGCTCGATGCAACCGAATGGCGACTTCTGTATCTAATCACTTTGTTCAGGTCCCGCGGTTTTGGAACCGGTAGCGTCATCAGTAAGTCTGAAAACAACCATGCCGAAGCCGATATTGCTGACCGTTGACGATGATCCGGATGTGCTGCGGGCGATCGAACGCGATTTGCGATCACAGTACGGGGCCGAGTATCGCGTCGTCAGCAGCGACTCCCCGGAAGGCGCGCTGGATCTTCTGAAGGCCTTGAAGGTCCGCAACGACGGGGTCGCGCTTCTGCTGGCGGACCAGCGCATGCCGCGTATGGATGGCGTGGTGTTTCTACAGAATGCCCGGCAAATCTTTCCTGATGCGAAGCGGGCGTTGCTCACCGCTTATGCCGACACGAATGCCGCGATCAGCGCCATTAACCAGGCCAGCCTCGATTATTTTTTTATGAAGCCGTGGGATCCGCCCAGCGAGCATCTATATCCCCAACTGGATGATCTGCTCGACGACTGGCTGGCTTCCTATCGTCCCGCATTTCAAGGAATACGAGTGTTGGGAACGCGATGGTCGCCACGATGCTATGAGCTGCGAGATTTTCTGGCGCGCAGCCACGTTCCTTATCAGTGGATCGACGTCGAGGGATCGGCCAACGATCCTGAAACTCAGCGCCTTCTCGAGGCGTTGGGGCAGGATGCGGCTGATCTTCCAGTTGTGCTGTTTACCGACGGGACGAAATTGCTGAACAGCGCTCCGGCCGAAGTAGCGCAGAAAGTCGGTTTGAGGACGCGCCCCGAGACCAGCTTCTACGATCTGGCGATTGTGGGCGGAGGCCCAGCCGGTTTGGCGGCGGCTGTTTACGGTGCTTCGGAAGGGTTACACACGGTCATCGTGGAGCGGGAGGCTCCGGGCGGCCAGGCGGGGATGAGTTCGCGGATTGAGAACTATCTGGGTTTTCCCAGCGGGCTGAGTGGAGGGGATCTGGCGCGCCGTGCGGTGGTGCAGGCACGACGTTTCGGGGTTGAAATTCTGGCGCCGCAGGAGGCGGTCGGGGTCCGCGTGGAGGGGCCGTATCGCATTATCAAGCTGGCCGACGGTAACGAGATTTCCTGTCATGCGCTGATGATTGCCAGCGGCGTGCAGTGGCGTCGGCTGGAAGTCCCAGGCATTGACCGGTTGCAAGGCGCGGGCGTTTACTACGGTGGCGGCGCAACCGAGGCGCTCTCCTGCAAAGGCGAGATGGTCCACGTTGTAGGCGGAGCGAATTCTGCGGGGCAGGCCGCGATGAATTTTGCGAAGTACGCGGAACGCGTGGTGATTCTCGTGCGCGGCGATTCGCTCTCGAGCACCATGTCGCAATATCTGATTGATCAGATCAAGGAGACTCCAAACATTCAGCTGTGGACCCACGCCAGTGTTTCCGAAGTGCATGGCGAAACCCACCTGGAAGAAGTTTCGGTGCTTTGTTCGGACACCAATAAGATCGAGCGCGTGCCGGCAAGTGCGATGTTTATCTTTATTGGGGCCTTGCCGCGAACCGACTGGCTGGCGGGCACCATCGAGCGGGACGATCGCGGATTCGTTCTAACTGGCCCCGATACGATGCAGGCCGGACAGCATCCCAAAGGCTGGTCTCTCGAACGCAGTCCCTTTCTTCTGGAAACGACGGTGCCTGGCATATTCGCGGTGGGCGATGTGAGGCACGGCTCCGTCAAGCGGGTGGCGTCGGGAGTTGGCGAAGGATCGGTTGCGGTGCAGTTCATCCATCAGTATTTGAGCAAGGTATAAATGGCTGACACATTAGATCGTCTGCGTCGCGTCTCAACTTTTGAAGGCCTGCCTGACGACCAGATCGCATGGTTCCTCAGTCAATCGGAAGAACTGCATCTCAAACCCGGCGAGTTCTATACGCGCCAAGGCGACCCCGCCGACAAGATGACTGTCGTCCTCGAAGGCGAACTTGAGGCACGAGGGGAGTTGAGCGGCGAATCCGTCGTGATCCCGATGGAGGCCGGCGACGTCACCGGCAAGCTCCCGTTTTCGAGGATGAAGCAGTTCCCATTGAGCGGGCGAGCCATCACCGACAGTTTCATCTTGCGCTTTCCAGAATCCCGGTTTCCGGAGCTGGTGCAGCGAATGCCGGAGCTTACGCAACGTCTCGTGGGACTGATGTCGGACCGGATCCGGGAGACGACTCGATTGGAGCAGCAGCGCGACCGACTGGTCGCACTCGGCAAACTTTCGGCGGGCCTCGCCCACGAACTGAATAACCCGGCTTCGGCCGCGAAACGTGCCGCCAGCCAGCTTCGCGCCACCATAAAGCGGGTGCGCGACGCCAGCCTCGAACTGGGCAGGCAAGACTTGACTGCGACACAAAAGGCAGAAATTGAAAGGCTGGAAGTGTCGCTGGCTCGGACCGATGTGCCTCCGCCAGATGCTCTCACGGCGAGCGACCTGGAAGATCAGCTCGACTCGTTGCTGCGCAGCCACGGATACAGCGACCTGTGGCAACTGGCAGCCGATCTCGCACACAAGAATTTCAAGCCGGAGTTGCTGGAACAATTGTTCGCGACACTCGATGCGGGTACCGCCCGGGCGGCACTGGTGAGGATTTCGTCGTCGGTGGAGATCGCCGACCTGTTGAATCAGATCGAGAGCAGCACTTCACGAATCTCCGAGTTGGTGTGCGCGATCAAGGAATACACGTTCATGGATCAAGCGCCCGTGCAGAACGTGGATATTGTCAAAACTCTCGAAACCACGCTTATCATTTTGAATCACAAGCTCAAGCGCGGAGTGGTTGTGCACCGGGACTATCCGAAGATTCCGCTGCTGGTGAATTCTTTTGGAAGCGAACTCAACCAGGTCTGGACTAACCTGATCGATAACGCCATTGACGCAATGGGAGGAAAAGGCGAGCTGCGGGTGCGCGCTTACATGGAAGATAACTGCGCAGTCGTGGAAATTACCGACAATGGTCCTGGAATTTCACCGGAAGTCGAGCCCCACATTTTTGAACCTTTCTTCACGACGAAGGGCGTGGGAGAAGGAACTGGGCTGGGTCTCGACACCGTCCAACGCATTGTGAAGAAGCACCGTGGCAATATCCAGGTGCGTTCTGAGCCTGGAAACACGCGCTTCCAGGTGTGGCTTCCATTGATGGGAAACGCCGGCTGATTCGCAAACGTTCGGTCTGGTTTCTCGTTTCTGAATTGTGCTTATGACCATAAGCACCGGGTGAAATTGTCGGTGAATTGCGCGATTCGCATTCGCCCGGCCTTCTGTTATGTCGCCTTCCATCGTGATCCTGACGTGATCGTCACTTCACAATGAAATCAGCCCTGAAAAGGCTGCGCTCTTAGCTAAGATCCGCAACTCCGGCCGTACCTCACGGACAACTCGGTGGGAGAAACAGATGAATGCGCAATTAGTAGCGCACTGGAGCGGGATATCCTCTACTTCGTTTTTTGATAGCTGTCAGCCAACTCCTGCTGCACTTCCTCTTTTTGCCAACTGGAATCCGGGTTATAG
>CAVZUP010000001.1:0-7240 GCA_963778255.1 uncultured Acidobacteriaceae bacterium | reverse complement strand
TCGCGGTGACTTTAGGCAGTAGGTCTTGCCCACTCCGACGATCAGGCCATGCATTTCGTTGAAGGCCTGGACCGGCGCTGGACGCGCGGCTTTGCTTACTCGCGAAGGCCGATGGCACGAGCCCGGCGGCCCGGGCTGCGTCTTCACCGAGCCAGCCTCGGATGCGACGTTCGCGGTTCCTTCTGCGGCCAGTGCCTGCTCGAACAATCCGCGGATTTCGTCGTAGCTCGCCGCGCTCGCAACTATCTGGTGCCGTTCCAGAATGCGCCTGGTGTATGCGTCCACTACAAAGACGGGGTGATTGCCAGCGTATAGGAGGATTGAGTCCGCGGTCTCCGGCCCTACTCCGTTGAGCGCGAGCAATTCATGGCGGAGTTCGGCCGTTGGGCGCGCGAACATTCGTGATAGAGATCCGCAATAGCTTGCATCCAGAAAGCTGACGAATGTTTTCAGCCGCTGCGCTTTCTGCCGGAAGTAACCGGCGGAGCGAATCAGTTTTTCCAGCCGAGGCTGGGACGTGCCGCGGATTCCTTTTATCGACAGAAGTCGGGCTTTCCGGAGGTTGACTAGCGCTTTCTCAACGTTTGTCCATGCCGTGTTCTGGGTCAGGTACGCCCCTACAATCACCTCAAAGCGTGATTGCGCCGGCCACCAGTGCTGGCGTCCCCAAGCGGAAAATAACGCGTGGTAGTAGGCACGGATCTGGTCTCGCTTGGTTTCGCTCATGGCAAGTGCGGATCGGAGCACGGCGTCATTATCATCTTAGCCGCACACCTTAAGAACCCTGCACCACAGGGTATAAAGGGGTTGCCCCCGTGTACTCCCATATACCCAGTGGCCAGCTTTTGGGAAGCACGGAAGGACGTGGCCGGTTGCACGTTGTGATCTCCGTCACACAGCGGTTTTCTTCCGGAAACGTGCCCCTAACAAGTGAAAACCGCAACTCGCGCGAAGTACAGGTACTTAAGTTACTTTTTCGGAATTCCCATTGGGTTGACAATTTGTGTCAGTGCAAAGGTAGCCTCGCTGATCCCTCCGAAAATCAGCGGCTTTGCACTAACCCCGGACTTCGCGGGAATTACAGGAGAGATATGTCTCAGCGGCTGGGTGACCTGCTTGTCAAAGAAAAGGTCATTACCCCAGAGCAGTTGGAACAGGCGACCAAACTCCAGAAGGAGTCGCACTCCCGGCTCGCCTCGGCGCTGGTGAAGTTGGGGTTCCTCTCGGATGAGGATGTCACCAACTTCCTGTCGCGTCAGTACGGCGTGCCTGCCATCAATCTTTCTTATTTTGAAATCGATCCCGCAGTCGTCAAGCTGATTCCGTTTGAGACGGCGAAGCGTTACCAGATCTTGCCGCTCAGCCGGGTCGGGGCTTCGCTCACCATCGCCATGGTGGATCCCACCAACGTGTTTGCCATGGACGATATCAAGTTCATGACCGGCTTCAACATCGAACCGGTGGTGGCATCAGAGAGCTCAATCGTCGAGGGCATCGACAAGGCCTACGGCACGTCGAAAGAAGAAGAGCTTGAGCAGGTGATGCAGTCGATGAACGACGTCGGCGAAGCTGCCGATGTCGAGGTGCAAAGCGAACAAGAGGAACTCGCGCTCACCGAACTGGAGAAGGCGGCCGACGAAGCTCCCATCGTCAAGCTGGTGAACCTGGTGCTCACCGATGCTGTGAAGCGGGGCGCCAGCGACATTCACATGGAGCCCTACGAAAAGGAATTTCGTGTCCGCTTCCGTATTGACGGCGTGCTGCAGCTGATCATGAATCCGCCGCTGAAACTGAAGGACGCCATCACTTCCCGCCTCAAGATCATGGCCAAGCTCGACATCAGCGAGAAGCGGCTGCCGCAGGATGGCCGCATCATGCTGAAAATGCAGATTGGCGGCAAGAAAAAGCAACTCGATTTCCGCGTTTCGACTTTGCCCACGCTGTGGGGCGAAAAGATCGTACTCCGGCTGCTCGACAAGGAAAACCTGCGCCTCGACATGACCAAGCTCGGCTTCGAGCAAGAATCGCTGGTCAAATTCGAGAAGGCCATTCTCAAGCCCTATGGCATGGTGCTGGTCACGGGGCCTACGGGATCGGGCAAGACCAACACGCTCTACTCGGCTATTTCGCGGCTGAACCAGCCCGACACCAATATTATGACCGCCGAAGATCCGGTTGAGTTCCAACTGGGAGGCGTGAACCAGGTGCAGATGAAGGAGCAGATCGGCTTGAATTTTGCGACGGCACTGCGCGCTTTCCTGCGGCAGGACCCCAACATCATTCTGGTCGGCGAAATCCGCGACTTCGAAACCGCGGAAATCGCGATCAAGGCCGCGCTGACCGGCCACTTGGTTTTATCCACGCTGCACACCAATGGCGCGCCGGAAACCATCACGCGTCTCATGAACATGGGCATCGAGCCGTTCCTGGTGGCGACCTCGGTTCACCTAATCTGCGCCCAGCGCCTGGTACGGCGCATTTGCAAGGACTGTGCGGAGCCGGTGGAAGTGCCTCCACAGGCCTTGATCGATGAAGGATACACGCCCGAAGAATCGAAGACGGTGCAGATCATGAAGGGCAAGGGCTGCGCCACATGCAACAAGACCGGATACAAAGGCCGCACCGGTTTGTACGAAGTGATGGAAGTGGACGACGAGATCCGGGAACTGGTTCTGGTCGGCGCTTCGGCGGTGGAACTCAAGAAAAAGGCGATTGAACGCGGCATGATCACCCTGCGCCGCAGCGGGTTGATTAAGGTCGCGCAAGGCTGGACCACGCTCGAAGAAGTGGCTCGCGAAACGATCCACTAGAAACTGGGGAAGGAAAAGGAACTATGGCACTTTCATTAAGCGATCTGCTCCGCCGCATGCTGGAGATGGGGGGAAGCGACCTCCACATCACCACCAACTCTCCGCCACAAATCCGCGTGCACGGACATCTGGTGCCGCTCGACCTGCCGCAGTTGACGCCGGCTGAGACCAAGCAGCTGGCCTACAGCGTGATGACCGATTCCCAGAAACACCGGTTCGAGGAAAACCTCGAAATGGACTTCTCCTTCGGTTTGAAAGGGCTCGCGCGCTTCCGCGCCAACGTTTTCAACCAGCGCGGCGCTTCGGCTTGCGTCTTCCGTCTGATTCCCTTTGAGATCAAGTCGTTTCACCAACTCGGGCTGCCTCCTGTAGTCAGCAAGTTGTGCGATAAACCGCGCGGCCTGGTGCTGGTAACGGGGCCGACCGGTTCGGGCAAGTCGACGACGCTGGCGGCGATGATCGACAAGATCAACACCGAACGCCATGAGCACATCCTCACCATCGAGGATCCGATCGAGTTCGTGCACATGAACAAGAACTGCGTGGTCAACCAGCGCGAGCTGCACTCGGACACCAAGAGCTTTACCGACGCCCTGCGCGCCGCGCTTCGTGAAGACCCGGACGTGGTGCTGATCGGCGAAATGCGCGATCTGGAAACGATCGAATCGGCGCTGCGGATCGCGGAAACCGGCCACCTTACGTTTGGAACGCTGCATACCAATTCGGCGTCTTCCACCATCAACCGCGTCATCGACGTGTTTCCTTCGCACCAGCAATCGCAGATTCGCGCCCAGCTTTCGCTGGTGCTGGAAGGCATCATGTGTCAAAGCCTGCTACCTAGGATCGACGGCAAGGGCCGCGCGATGTGCATGGAAATCCTGGTGCCCAATGCGGCCGTGCGCAACCTGATCCGCGAAGACAAGATTCACCAGATTTATTCGTCGATGCAGTCGGGGCAGGAGAAGTTCGGCATGCAGACGTTCAACCAGGCGCTGGCGACGGCATATTTCCAGAAGCAGATCTCACTGGAAATGGCGCTGGCGCGCTCCAGCAATCAGGATGAGCTGCAGGAAATGATCAACCGCGGCGCCGGCCTTATGAACCGGAGCAATCCGGCTTCCATGACCAAGGGCGCTGTGCCAGCAAAACGATGACTCAAGCAATGCCCGGCAGCGCAGCGGGCGGCAGCACGAGCGGAAAAGTCAAAGAAGCGACGAACGAAGGAAACAGAAGGCGCGGGCAGCCTGAAGGATCGGCCGCCCGCAGTGAAACAGGAATAAGGAGAAAGCAGCCATGCCGGTGTTTACGTTTTCGGGAAAGACCGCTTCAGGCGAGAAAGTTCAGGGCGAAAGGGTCGCCGCCAACAAGGACGGGCTGGCCTCGCAGCTCCGGAAGGAGCGCATTACGCCCGGCTCCATCCGGGAGAAGGGCAAGGAGTTTTCCCTGCCCACCTTTGGCAGCGGTAAGGTCAAGGTGAAGGAAGTTGCGGTGTTTTTCCGCCAGTTTTCGGTCATGATCGATGCCGGATTGCCGCTGGTGCAGTGTCTGGAAATTCTGGGTGCCAACCAGGAGAACCCGGCATTTCAGAAGACGCTGCTCGGGGTCCGGGGCACGGTCGAAGGCGGCTCCACGCTGGCCAACGCCATGCGCCAGTATCCGGTGATCTTCGACGACCTGACGACCAACATGATTGAAGCGGGCGAGACCGGCGGTATTCTCGACATCATTCTTCAGCGCCTGGCGATCTATGTGGAAAAGGCGGTCAAGCTGCGCGCGGCCATCAAATCGGCGTTGATCTACCCGGTAGCGGTCGTTTCGCTCGCCGTGCTGATCGTAGCCGCACTGCTCAAGTGGGTGGTGCCGATTTTTGCCAACCTGTTTGTCGGCTTGGGAGTTGCGCTTCCGCTGGCAACCCGTATCGTCATCGGTCTCAGCGACTTTGTGGGTCACTTCTGGTGGTTCTTCATTGTGGGCGCTGTCGGCCTGGTCTTCGGCATCAAGCAGATCCGCAAACATCCGCGTGGCCGCTATTATTTCGACGCCATGCTGCTCAAGATGCCCATCCTTGGCACACTGCTGCGCAAGATCGCCGTCGCCCGCTTCACCAGGACGCTGGGTACGCTGATAACCTCGGGCGTTCCGATTCTCGAAGGCCTGGCCATCACGGCCCGCACCTCGGGCAACGCCGTGCTCGAAGAGGCACTGATGAAGGTGCGCAAAGCGATCGAAGAAGGCCGCACCATCGTCGATCCACTGCGCGAATGCGGCGTCTTCCCCAATATGGTTACCCAGATGATCGGCGTAGGCGAAGCCACCGGCGCCATGGACGCCATGCTGCAGAAGATCGCGGACTTCTACGAAGACGAAGTGGACGCCGCCACCAAAGACATGCTGGCCATGCTGGAACCGATCATCATCGGCCTCCTCGGCATCAGCATTGGCGGTATTGTCATTTCTCTGTACATGCCGCTGTTCTCGATGATCGCAAAACTGGCGGGATAGGAAAACCGTCGTTCGTCGTTCGCTATTCGCGGCTCGCCTAGCGAACAGCGGACGACGAACCGCGAAGAAATTCATGCACTCCATCTCTGATGAGCGGAACTGGCTGACTTGGCTGGTGAAGGTTCGAATCCTGATCCTGATGGTGCTGCTCGCCATCGAACTTGCCGTCATCCGCCTCACGCCGAGCCGGTTGCCCATCCTGCCCTTTCTAACCGGGATGGTGCTGTGGTTTGTGCTCTCTCTGTTTTTCCTGTTTCTGGTTTCGGTGTGGAGCGAGCACCGGTTGCAAGCCATTCTGCAGGTGCTGGCCGATCTGGCCATGGTCACGCTGGTCGTGCATGTCACGGGCGGCATCGACAGTTCGCTGAATTTTCTGTACCCGCTGGTCATCGTGGTGGCCTGCATGCTGCTGCCGCGGGCCTGGGGATTCCTGAGCGCGGCTCTAGCTTTCATACTGTTCGGCGCCATCCTGGAACTCGATTACTACCTAGTCATTCCCTCGTATTCGAGCTCGCATCCCAAGCTCAAGGCACTGCAGGTTGTGATCTTCGTCAACCTGTTTGCCTACTTCGCCATCGCCTACCTGGCCGGCCTGCTGATGAGCAAGCTCCGGCAGGCAGATGTGCAACTGAAGGATGCCAGCGGCGCGCTCGAAAATCTGCAGGCGCTGCATGAAAGCATCGTGCAGTCGATGAGCGGCGGGGTCATCACGACCGGGCTTGACGGACGCATAACGCTGGTCAATCGGGCGGCACAGCAACTGCTGGAGATTTCTGAAACCGCGTTGCGCGGGCGTTCCGTGGCCGATCTATTTCAGGATCCCTTGCCCCAGTTCGGCGGCAACCGGGGCTATGCCGAAGTCCGCTACGTTTCCGGCAACGGATTCCGCAAGACGTTTCGCGTGCTGGTTTCCGCGCTCAATGTAAGCGCGCGCAGTGACCTGGGCTTTGTCTATTCTTTTGACGATCTCACCGAAATCCGCCGCCTGGAGCGCGAAGTGCGCATGCAGGATCGCCTGGCGGCCGTGGGCCGTCTGGCCGCCGCCATCGCTCACGAAATTCGCAATCCCCTGACCTCGATTGCTGGGTCGGTCAGCATGTTGTCGGATGTGCCCGCCTTGAGTCCCGAAGAGCGGCACCTGCTGCAGATTGTGATCCGCGAGTCTGATCGTCTGAATAACATCATCACCGATTTTCTGGCTTACTCCAGGGGCAAGCAATATCGCTTCGAGCGCGTCAATCTGGTCCCGCTGCTCGAGGACACGCTCACCTTGCTGGAGCACCGCCTCACCGCTGAAAACGCGGGCATCAAGATTGAACGCTGCTTTGCGAAATCGGAAGCCTGGGTGCTGGCGGACGGGGACAAGCTCAAGCAGGTGTTCTGGAATTTCTGCGAAAACGCAGTGCGCGCCATGAAGGATCAAGGGGGAAGTCTGACCGTGGCCCTGACCGAGCGCGGGCGGGACTGGGAAATGAGTTTTGCGGACACCGGCCCCGGGATCAATCCGCAGCAGACGGAGAAAATCTTCGAGCCTTTCCAGTCGAACTTTGAAGGCGGAACCGGACTCGGCCTAGCCATCGTGTATCAAATCGTGCAGGCGCATGAAGGCAAGGTGTGGGCACGTTCGGAAATCAGCAAGGGCACCAGCTTTGTGCTGCGATTGCGGCGCATGGAAGATGCGCACAAGCCGGGCGCCGCTGGCGGAAGTTCGTCAGCATCACAGACCGCCGGAACCGCGCTGGCAACCGCGGGAGGAGGAAGCCGTGGGTAACATTCTCGTCTGCGATGACGAGCGCTCGATCTGCGAACTGCTCGATATTGCCCTTCGCCGCGATGGCCACAAGGTGGAAACCGTCACCGGCGGCGAAGCGGCCAGGCGCAAGATCGACAGCGCGCTTTTCGACGTGATTGTTACCGACATCAAGATG